>SFGV01000001.1 GCA_004557545.1 Succinatimonas hippei | reverse complement strand
AAGAAACTCTGAAATGAGATCGATATTTTCAGGCTTTCTAAGCTTAATATAGCTCAGGTAAAAAGAGAGCTGACTTTTCTCTTCATCACTAAGTTTCGGACTTTGCGTTAAATATTTAAATTTAGAGGCTGTTTCAACAATCAGCGCTGCAAGCTTCTTTACCGCTTCATCAAAGCTTTCGCCAAAAACTCTTTTAAATGTCATGGACACCACAGGGTACTGTCCCATATATTTCTCTACGAGTTCTGTGTCTTCCATGACATCAAGCCCTTTGAACAAACGCTCCTGACGGCTGGTGTCTCCGGGATTTTCAGGGTTTACGCTCAAAAACTCTTTGAACATGTCAAGGGTAAGAGTCTTGCCAAAGCGGCGGGGACGGGTAAAAAGCCTGATCCTGCCAGGATCAGCGAATACCGGACGGAGGAAACGGGTTTTGTCTACGTAGTAGCAGTTGTGGTCTATGTAATCACTGAGGTTTTCATAGTCAGTACCTACCTGTTTTGAAGACCCCATGGTTGTCCCCCGGATTAGATAGCTATCTTTACGCTTAAAAATAATTTGTTATTTCAGATCTTATGTTAGAAACGCTGACATATCAAGCAACCGGATTAACTTGCAAATGAATAAACATCTTGGATTTCTTAAATTTTTTAAGCCCCGTGTAAACACATTTATCCGTTTTAGAAAGTATAAAAAAGCGGCAGGACCTTCCGATCCTGCCGCGAACTTACATGGCAAATCTATGTTCCAAGCTCAATGGCGCTCTTGACAGCCTTATGCCAGCCGCACATAAGCTCAGCCCTTTTCTCATCCGTAATTGAAGGAGAGTAGGAGCGGCATTGCGCGGGATCTTCTTTTAAGGCCTCATCGGAACATACTCCGGCGGCAATTCCGGCCATAACCGCGGCTCCCTTGCCTGAGAGCTCGGCATCCGGCGGCACCACAACGTCAGCGCCCAGCAGATCTGACTGTTTTTGCATCAGATACGCATTACCGGTTGCCCCGCCATCAGCGTGAAGCTTTACGCTCTCAGTTTTCGAGGACGCGATTTCCAGCCTTGCTATGTCGGTTACCTGATAGGCAATCGAGTCAAGCGCGGCGCGCACAATCTCAGCTTTGCCGGTGAGTCTGCTCATTCCCGTGATCATGCCCCGGGCGGATCCCTCAAACCAAGGGGCGCCAAGACCGGAAAAGGCCGGCACAAAGTAACAGTGATCGCCGGGATCAGCCATCTTTGCCAGCGCCTCTGTCTCAGATGGTGAGCTTATAAGCCCCATCTGATCCTTAAGGTAGGTGACAATCGCCGCTGAGTAATTGATATTCCCCTCAAGCACGTATACCGGCTTCTGCCCACCGCGGCGCCAGCCTGCCGAGATAACTATCCCATGCGGAGCGTCCGGGATCGCCACGCCTGAGTTCATCATCACAGACGATCCGGTGCCATAGGTCGCTTTCATCTCACCGCCTTTAAGACAGCCATGTCCAAAAAGCGCCCCCTGCGAATCGCCTATACAGGCGTGAAGCGGCACCTTGGATGACAGCGCTCCCTTAAAGTCAGTCATACCGAACAGACTGTCAGTATCCCTGATTGGCGGCAGCGCGTCCTCAGGCACCTTAAAAAGCTCACACAGCTCCTCATCCCAGTCCTGGGTTTTGAGATCCATAAGCTCGGTGCGTGACGCGTCAGAAGGCTCGGTCGCGAAAGCCTCATCACCGCACAGCCATGAAAGAAGGTAAGCATCCATGTTGCCTATACGAAGCTCATGCCTTGACGCGAGCTCTTGATACGCGGGGACATTCTCGGCCATCCAGCAAAGCTTGGGCGCTGAGAAATACTCAGAGAGCTCAAGCCCGGTCAGCGCTCTTATGGCGCTGTCGCGACCGGCCACCTCCGGGCGTTTTACTATCTCATGGGCCCTGCCGCACTGCCAGACTATGGCATTGTAGGCAGGCTCAAGATCCCCGCGGCGCCATGCCGCCACAGTCTCACGCTGCACTGACAATCCGGCGCAGACTACCCTTCCCGGGTACGAGGGATCCTTTGAGACTACCTCGCGCGCCACCTTCACGGTATTCTCGCGGATCTCCTTTAGGTCATGCTCAACATAGCCTCTTTGATCCACAATCTGCCGGTGCGCGACCGAGGCTTTGGCCACAAGGCGACCCTTTGTGTCAAAAAGCAACGCCTTGGTGCCCTGAGTGCTCTGATCTATGCCAAGCAGCAACGCTCCGTCAGCCATTTAAAAGCTCCAGTGATTTTTTGGCTATACCCTCACCGGTAAGTCCGTAGTACGCGAAAACCTCCTTTGAGGTGCCGGTAATGACCGGAGCGTCGGGGAGCGACAGCACCGCGAGCTTTTTCGGGCATTTGGCGCAAAGGACGCGGGCGACCTCAGAGCCTAATCCGCCAAAGGGCGAGTGCTCCTCAACGCTTACCACCGCTCTGGCCTTTGAGGCGACCTTCACGATGGAGTCCTCATCAAGCGGCTTTAAGCAGTACATATCAAGCACGCTCGCGCTTACGCCCTGAGCTTTTAAGATCTCCGCGGCCTGCTTGGCGTAGAGCACCATCTCGCCGCAGGCGATGATCGCGACATCCGTTCCCTCAGTGACAATGGTAGCCTTGTCCATCTCAAAAGGACAGTCATCATCCGAGTAAACTGGATCGACCGCGTTGCGCCCTACCCTGATGTAGGCAGGCTCATTGTCGGCTATAAGATGACGCATTAGCGCACGTGTCTGATAGCAGTCAGACGGCAGATAAACCCTCATACCGGGAATTGAGGTCATGCACGCGATATCCTGGGCGCTGTGATGGCTCATTCCAAGGGCGCCGTAGCTTACACCGCCTGAAATACCGATGAGCTTGACGTTGGTGTGCGAGTAGGCGACATCAACCTTGCACTGCTCATATGATCTCGCGGTGATAAAACACGCAGGAGACATCGGGAACGGACGTTTGCCAACGCGGGCCATGCCGGCGCTGATGCCGACCAGATCCTGCTCAGCAATACCCACCTCGACACTCTGCTCAGGGAATTTCTCAAAAAACGGAGTAGCGCTGGCAGACCCTCTTGAGTCAGAGCAGAGCACCACTATATCGTGATCCTTTTGGGCAGCTTCCATCAGCACATTGCAGATCATCTGCTTGTTGGCAATATTCTTTTGCATTTATGCCATCTCCTCTGCTTTCTTAAGATCAGCCATGATCGCGGCGTATTCCTCCGCGTCAGGCAGGTGGTGATGCCATGAGGCCTTGTTCTCCATAACAGGAGATCCCTTGCCCTTGATGGTGTTGGAAATGATCACGCTGGGCTTGCCCTTTACCACCTTCGCCTCCTCAAAGGCACTGTGCAGCTCGTCAAGGCAGTTGCCATCCTTGACATCTATGACATGCCAGCCAAATGAAGCCCATTTGCCATGCAGATCGCCTAGCGCCATCACATCCTCTGTGTTGCCCGAAATCTGAAGATGGTTGCGGTCAACCAGAGCGCACAGGTTGTCAAGCCGGTAATTGGCGCCGGCCATGGCGCCCTCCCAAACCGAGCCCTCGGCCTGCTCGCCATCACCCATGACCACATAAACGCGGTGCTTTGAGTTATTCATGCGCTCGGCTATGGCCATGCCGACCGCCACCGGAAGCCCGTGTCCCAACGCGCCTGAATTCATCTCGATTCCTGGAAGCTTGTTATTCGGGTGACCGATGAAGGGAGAACCGAAGCGCGAGAACTTCTCAAGCACCTCCTCAAGCGGGAAGAAGCCCTTCTTGGCGAGCACTGCGTAGAGCGCCTCAACACTGTGTCCCTTGGACATTACGAAGTGATCATGAGAGCCCGTGGCGAAATTCTCCGGAGTAACATCCATCTGGCGGAAGTAAAGCTCGACCAGAGCCTCGACTACCGACATATCACCGCCTATGTGACCTCCCTTGCCGCTCATGATGATGTCAAGCAGATTGCGTCTTAACTCATAGCAGAGCTTTTTTAAATCAGACATACTATTCACCCCTCAGGTAGGCTTTGACCTGTTCTTCAATCGGATCGTAAAGATCGGCTTTGATCCCAAGATATTTGCACGCCTCATACATCACCGGTACCACATCCTTGTAGACACCAACGCAGTGATGGATGTAAGGGCCAGTGACGATCTTCTCCTCAAGGCGTTTGATGTTCTCCACCTGAACCCACATATAGGTTCCGAGGATATGAGGGCCGTCAACGCTCCTGGCGTTGCCAAGCAACAGCGAGTACTCGCCGTTGTCGCCGTCAAAACGCATCAGCGTAAGCTTGTCGCCGTGTTTGGCCTCGGCGCTTAACGCTCCCTCGTCCTTAAAGGCTATAGGGCAGGTAAGCTCGGGCTTTTTGGAGGCGATTGAGTACGGCCATGGTCCGCAGTGCTGCAGCAGCTCGACATTGTCAGCGTCGGCAAGCCTTACCGTCCAGTCGGCGAAGAAGCTTCTGGAGCCGTCCATTACCGCGGCCTCGGCCAGAAGCGCGGTCACGGCGCCGTGTATGTCGGTCTCGCACACGATCGGGAAGCCCATGTCATTTAAGATGGCGTTGGCGGCGCAGGGCATGATCCCAAGCTCGTCCTGAAGCGCGGTCCAGCACTGGATGGCGCCGGCCTGGCAGCCGTATTTGTCAAGCAGGATCTTCATGGCTTTCGCGAGGGCGCCGATGGTCTTTAAATGATCAGGGGTGACCTTGACCACGGTGTTGTCCTGCAGGAATTTGATCTCTTCTTTAGCTCCGTCTTCTTTCAGGATCTTCTTTGTAAGGAGAACCACCTCAGAGAGCGGTACCGGCGAGAGCTGGATGTTGAACTTTTCCAAAAGCTCGCCCTCGTTGCACATGGTCGACCAGAAATCAAAGGGACGCGGTCCCATCTGAAGGATACGCATGTGTCTGAAGGTCTTGACCACATTGCACACCGCCAGAAAATCCTTTACACCGCGCTCAAACACCGGATCGCTTAAGCGGCAGTTTGTAAGGTAGCTGAAGGGCACGCGGAAACGGCGCAAGACCTTTCCTGTCGCGAACAGACCGCACTGGCTGTCACGCAGTCTCACACCGTTGGGAAGCGGGCGCTCGTCAAGAGGTCCCCACACGAGAACCGGCAACCCCAGATCCTTGGCAAGACGCGCGCATACATACTCGGTTCCGAAATTGCAGTGGGCGAGCATGATCCCGTCTACGCCCTCCCGGCGGAATTTGTCAGCTATCTTTTTGACATCTTTGTCATCAAAAAGCAGTCCTTCCTCATTGATATCCTTGATGTCTACAAAATCAATTCCAAGCTCGGTCAGACGCTTCGCGGTCAGATCACGGTATTTGAGCGCGTCAGGTGCCGAGAAAACGCTTCTGCGGGTCGGGACAAAGCCCAGTCTTACATGAGTAGATGCCATATTCCGTACTGCCCGCCCTGGGCGGGCATCTCCTTTTTAATTATTGTTTTGCTTATTTGTTTTCATTGCGGGCCTGCAGCGCCATACGGGCCTGCAGATCGCGCTGGTACTGATCGATGATCACGGCGAGCACAATCACCAGTCCCTTGATCACCATCTGCCAGAACTCGGATACGCCGCACATAACCATGCCGTCTGTGATGACACCGATGATGAACGCGCCGATGACGGTACCGACAATGGTTCCGACACCGCCCATCAGCGAGGTGCCACCGAGCACCGCCGCGGCGATGGCGTTCATTTCCCAGGTGTTACCGGTCATAGGGTGCGAGGCGACCAGCTGGGAGGTGGCGATGATGCCGACGATGGCGGCGCAGACGCCTGAGAACATGTATACGATGATGGTGTCATGATCCACTCTCACGCCTGAGAGCCTTGCCGCGCGGTTGTTACCGCCGATCGCCAGAATGTGCCAGCCAAAGGGAGTCTTGCGCAGCACTATAGCCGCGATAACCGCTATGACAATGAGAATGATCACCGCGACAGGGAAGTTGAACACGTCGCGCCCGAAGATCTCAAAGCCGGTATTGCCAAGAGCCTTGTTACCAACGAGGTTAGGGAAGGTCGCGCCGTTTGAGATGAGGTTGGCAAAGCCGCGTCCTATGTACATCATGCCTAAGGTTGCGATGAAAGGCGCCACGGCGAATTTGGTTATGACTATACCGTTTACAAAGCCGATCACCAGGCCGATTACCATCGCGATGAGCACGATGGAAGGCACTGAGAAGTAGATGGTGGTTCCAAAGATGGTAAAGCCCTTATTGATGAGAAAGCCCGCCACCATTCCGGCGACACCGGCGACCGAGCCTACAGAGAGGTCGATACCGCCTGTTACCAGAACATAGGTCATGCCTATTCCGAGTATGCCGTAGAGTGCCACATGCTTTGAGATAAGCAGCAGCGATGAGGTGGTAAAGAAGGATTCACTGGCCAGCGAGAAAAGCAGAACCAGCAGGCCGAGTACGATGAGGGTACGGCCCTTTAACAGGGTCATTATGAGGTTGTTCTTGTTCATTTGACTAAACTCCGTGAGATCAGTTTTTGCGATGGCCCTTGTATGAAGCCTCGACAAGGTTCTGTTGCGTGATGTCAGCTCCGGTAAACTCGGCCGTCTTGACTCCGTTTGAGAGCACGATGACGCGATCCGCGATGGCAGTGATCTCCTCAAGCTCCGAGGAGACGACTATGAGCGAGACTCCGCGCTCGGCGTACTGATAGATAAGTTGGAACATCTCGGTCTTGGCGCCTATGTCTATGCCGCGCGAGGGCTCGTCAAGCAGCATGATGTCAGGGCCTGTCAGAGCGCCTTTGGCAAACACGCATTTCTGCTGGTTTCCGCCAGAGAGCGAGAGTATGGGAAGTTTCTTGTCGGCGACCTTGATGGTCACGTCGCGGATCATCTCGTCAACCGCCGCGCTCTCGCGCCTGGCGTTGATAAGACCGCTCTTTGAGGTATAGCTTCCGATATTGGTAAGCGCGATGTTCTGCTCAATATTCATCGACTGGATCAGTCCGTCACGCTGACGATCCTCAGGCAAAAGCGCGAAGCCCTGATTGATCATCTCGTAAAGCTCGCCTATCTTCAGCTCCTTGCCGTTTTTGATGATCTTTCCGGTGTGCAGCGGGCGCAACCCCATGATGCACTCGAAGACCTCGGTGCGCCCCGCGCCCAGAAGTCCGTAAAGTCCCAGCACCTCGCCCTTTTTAAGGTCGAATGAGACATGATTTAAGAGGTAGCCGCCGCCGGATTTGGGCAGGCAGAGATCCTGCACCTCAAGCACCTTCTCGCGCTTGCTCCAGTCAACGCTACTTGAGCGTTTGGGGTAGTTCTTGCCCTTGCCGATCATGTTGCGCACGATCCATGCCAGATCGACATTCTTGGTCTGATCCTGCGCCACCAGTCTGCCGTCACGGAAAATCGTGAGGTAATCGCCGATGCGCATCAGTTCCTCAAGACGGTGGGAGATATATACAATTGAGATCCCCGAGGCTGTAAGCTCGCGCATGATGTGGAAGAGCACATCCACCTCCTGCTCGGAGAGCGATGAGGTAGGCTCGTCCATGATCAGGATCTTGAGGTTTGGTATAAGCAGGTTGCGCGCGATCTCGATCATCTGTTGCTGACCTACGCGCAGATCCCCGACCTTGGTATCCGGATCAATTGGGTATTCAAGTCTTGCCAGAACCTTTTTGGCAAGCTCGCGGTGCTCGTCATCCTCAAGCATTCCGTACTTGGTGTGCTCTGATGACATGAAGAGGTTCTGGAAAACTGTAAGATTTGGGAACAGGCACAGCTCCTGATGAATGATCGCTATACCTTCCTTTCTGGCGTCAACGGTTGAATCGAAGCTCACCTCCCTTCCCTCAAGATAAAGCTTTCCTGAGGATGGCTTCTCAATTCCAGCGATGATGCGCATGAGAGTCGACTTACCGGCGCCGTTTTCACCGATAAGCACGTTAACCTTGCCACGCCTGATGTCAAATGAGACCTGATCAAGCGCTTTGGTGCCGGGGTAGATCTTGTCTATCTTCTCGGCATGCAAAACTATGTCGTTGAGTTCAGCCATCTTATTACTCCGTTACCTTAAGCGATACCGGTACTATCTCAAGACGTGAGGGATCGATGTCACTGACCGTAAAGCATCCTGTATACTCAACCCTGGCGCCTTCCTTTAAGGATGCTTTCACAGGCGCGACTACCTCTTTGCTGACCAGATTAAAAAACGCCACGGATACCGCTGCCCACTGCTCCTGGTTTTTGAAATCGGCGTAGTTTATGAGACTTATCGAGTCTCGTACCGCCATTCCCTTGTATACGGGTCCTATCTGGATCCTGATAGTATTGGACGAGCTGTCAACGCCCGGCTCCTCAAGCTCAAGGTACCCTGAGCCCTTGTCGCGCACCCTGGCCTTTTTAATCACGCCAGAGCCTTTGACGATAAAAGAAAGTGCCCCGCTCTCTCCCATGGAATAGCGTCCGTATTTTTTGGCTACGCTGGTAAAGTCACCATTGGCCTCTTTTATGAGTGTCGCCGTGCCAACAGCCTTTGATGAAAAGTAGTCCCCGGCCTTTTTGGACCAGAAGTCCTGCACCACCTGATCAGAGTCGAACTGCACCTGCCCTGTAAGCTCAGCTTCCTTCCCCTCCGGAACGTAGGTGGCTGAACCAAAGACATACACAAGCGCGAGCGCCGCTACCACGCCTGAGGCTATCAGTTTCTTGTTTGCCATGTGTGAATCTCCTGATTTGAACAGCGAAAACCTGCTGTACCGCTTTCACGGTCCAAATGAAAATGCTGTCTCTGGAATACGGCGCGGCTTACCGCGCCGTAGTTTGGATTACTTTGACAGAGCGAAGTTGTTAAGCTTCTTCGCGTTTGCCTTGGTAATGATGGTGCAGTCGATAAGCTGCTTCTCGCTCTTGCCGGTAGAGCCGGTCTTTAAGTACTTGTCAGCCTGCTCAACAGCGGTCTGGGCGATTAGAGCGGCAGGCTGCATCGCGGTGGCGGTCATGGTGCCGGCGAGGATCTCGTCACGGGCATCGTTTGAGCCGTCAACGGCGATGATGCGGATGTTCTTCTTGCCGGCGGCCTTGATCGCGGCTGCCGCGCCAACAGCCATGTTGTCGTTACCGGAAATAACGCCCTTGAGGTTAGGATGGGCGTTTAAGATGGTCTCCATCTTCTGGTAGGCCAGGTTCTGATCCCAGTTAGCGGTCTGCTTTGACACCATCTTCATGTCAGGATACTGATCGATGACCTCGTGGAAAGCGGTTGAACGGGTCTTGGCGTTGGTATCTGAGTCAAGTCCGTAAAGCTCGGCGTATTCGCCTTCCTCATCCATCGCCTCGACAAATACCTCAGCCGCGCCCTTGGCGCCCTGATAGTTGTTGGCGACGATCTGGGAGATGGCTATGCCCTGCTCATTAATCTCACGGTCGATGAGGAAGGTCGGAATATTGTTGTCATAGGCGCGCTTTACCGCGGCTACGGTGGCGTCAGCACCGGCGTTATCGCAGATGATCGCCGCCGCCTTATCGGAAATCGCTGTCTCAAAGAGCTCTGACTGCTTGACCGGGCTGTCATCATGCGAAACCGCCTTGACATCGTAGCCAAGTTTCTTGGCTGTCGCAACCGCAACTTCGGCCTCAGTCTTGAAGAAAGGATTTGAATGGGAAGGAGTAATGACGTAGATGATGTTCGACCCGCCACCTGTGAGACGTTTGGGAGCGTCGGCTCCAAATGCAGCAGAAGCGCTAAAGGTGGCCGCGGCTAACGCGATGGCTGAAAGGGCGCAGAACTTATTCAACTTCATAATTGGTATCTCCATGTATGTTTGTCTTTTTCGGGTGCCTGTTTTTAGGCAGACACGCTGTACTTGCAGCTAAATCTATATTAGGTATAGAGATGGATTCACGCTGATATATAAATATCTTTTTTGTTATTTAAATGATTTAAGAGTTTCCGCTTTTGTTATTTAAATCGCAATTTGCGCAAATCATTTTGCACAGACAAAAAACTAATCTTAAAGACAAGATCCGTAACTATTTTCAGTGTTTAAATATAATATCCATTTAATTTCAGATATATATCTTGAGGCCAGTTTTTTGGAATCTCCCGGGATCAGGTCCTTTCGTTCACATATACGCATTTTTACCGCCTCAAAGTTTGCGGATCATTTTTTATTTGAGAAGCTTTGGTAAAGAGTGATGGCAAGCGCCACACGCTACATACACGCTGCCATGATTAAGGAATAATCAGGATAATGGCCATTACCTCGGCTTTGCCTGAGCGCGGTTATCTGTCCATGTGGGTTTTGCGGTAATGCGCGGGAGTCTGTCCAGACAGCGCCTTGAAGATCTTTCCAAAGTGGCTCTGGGAACTGAACCCCAGCATTGAGGCGATTTCGGAAATTGAAGGATCAGGTCGTTTTAACATCATCTTTGCCGTATAGATACGCCTATGTCTCACATAGTCACCTATGGTCATGCCCGACTGGGCGTTAAAAACCCTCATGAGATGCCCGGCGCTCATGCGAAGCTCCGAGGCGATGTTCTTAATCCGTATTTCCTCTCCTATATGACGGTCGATATACTCCCGCACTCTTAATGAAAGCAAGCTGGCGCTTTGAGGATCCTCCTCACTTCTGCGTCTGGCGACCATCAGGGCGCAGCGGTAAGCGCAGGCTCTGGCCAGTGAGGCCGCCTCGTCAGGATATTTACACGCTTCAATCTCCGCGATGAAAGCGTCAGAGACTATATACATCTCCTCAGTGCCAAGCCCGGCGTCAATCGCGGCTCTGGTAGCTATGGTCACGTCCACAATCCCAAGATTTTTGGCGTTTCTCAGAGGATCGCGCGACAATGTTCCGCGCATTGACGCGTATGGAGAGTCAAAAGCCTTTTTAAGCCCGTCAGAGTCACCCTGAGCGATTGACTCGCGGATCTGCCTTTCAAACGCGTCAGGATTGTGCGGTCTGCCCTGCCCCAGACTCTGTTCCACGACCATCGCTCCGGCCGATGACGCGCTTTTCTGCATAAAATAACGGTCAAGAAAGTCTGTAAGCGGATAACACTCTCCTGTAACCTCGGCGTGAATCAGCAAAAGCACCGAGGCGACAGCTGAAGGATCTGATCGCATAAGCACGGTGTTCTCAGCGTGATGCCGCAGCGCGTAGAGCTTTGAAAATGAGTTGTCTGTCTGGGTCATGGTAACAGGACCTATCACCGCGGCGGCGCCGTTTTTTACTTCAACGCAACCGTAGTACACCGGCCGCTCGGAAGTTACCAGACAAACCTTGTTCTTACGCGCCTCTTCAAATAACGAACGCAAAAACGCCGGATCAGTCACCAGCACATTCCAGTTGTTATTAGGCTGTCCCATGCTCTTTATGACCTCCCCCTCAGAGTTTAGAATTAAAAACGGGACAGGCAGGAGCCTTGAGATGAGCGAGGCCGCGTAATCAAGTCTCATCAATAAGTTTCCTTATCTAAAATCTCAGAACGAGACATTTGACTCCAAGATGACATTACACCAGGGATGACATTCTCCGGTGCGTACAACCGCGACAGATTTCGCAGAAAGTTCCTTTAAGGTGTCATGAGGCGTCTGGACAACTTCAACCCCTCGCTCTTTGGCCCAGGAGGTAATCATCTGATAGAACTGCGGATTCTGCTCTTTTGCCTCTGTCGCTATGGTTACTTTCTGAAACTTGGCCTCAGCGTCCACTACATTGAATACACTTTCAAAAGAAGGCACTCCGTAAGTCACCGCGAGATCAATTCTCTGTACCCCTTTGGGCACCGGAAGGCCGCAGTCTCCTATGGTAAGAGTGTCAAAATGCCCAAGCTTTGCTATAACATACGAAAGCTCAGAGTTAAGACAGCCTATCTTTTTCATTTAAATCTCCTCTCAATAATGATAAAACCGGTGCGCTTTTCAGCCTTTAAAGTCCGGAATATTATTCAGAAGCGGGCTTTTCATAACCTCTTCAAGCGTAGGAATAGAACACGCCGCGCCTTTACGGGTAACTGAAATTGCTGCCGCAGCCGCAGCGACGCGCATGGCCTCGTCAGGCTCTTTACCATCCATCAGCATGGTAAGCAGGAAACCGGTATAGGTATCACCTGATCCTGTAGTGTCAACCGCTTTAACTTTGCAGCAGCCGCATGTACGAGGTTTCTCATCTGGATATGAAAGAATCGATCCGCGGGTGCCCAGAGTAAGCACTACAGCGCATCTTGGGATTTTTTTTCTGATCCCATCGATAAGTTTTATAGGATCTGAGCTGGGATCCATCTCAGCAATAGCACCGCCTTCAATTTCATTTACCAGAACATAAGAACAAAGCTCAAGTGGCAGTTTTAACAGATCATCGGTAAAAGGTGAGACATTGAAAGCTATCTTCATGCCAATTGATGAGGCCTGGAGCATCATGCGCTCCAGACCATTGACCTCGTTTTGTAGCACCAGAAGATCGCCTTTGCGAAAATGCTTAAAAGTCTCGTCTATCTCAGCCATTTCAAGGGATCGGTTGGCGCCGGCGTACAAAATAATGCTGTTCTGTCCTGATTTATCTACCTGAATGATAGTGTGTCCAGTCGGCAGAGCATGGGTTTTCAAATAATCAAGTTTCACGCCGGCCTTTTTGAGCACATCCGTAAGTATGGAATTATCATCCTGTCCCAATGCCCCCGCATGGTAGGTATCAGATCCAGCAAGAGCGAGAGCTACAGACTGATTTAACCCCTTTCCCCCGGGGAAAATTCCGCGCGATGTCGCGGCCTGTGTTTCACCTGGCTTAATGATGTGGTCCATGCTGTAAACATAATCAATATTAAGCGAACCGAAATTGAGCACTTTGGACATAATTTCCACCCACGATATTGCTGATTATGGAAATTATAGGGTGGTGATTTTCAAAAATTTATTACAATAATGATATTAAAGACAGAATAATTACATCATTTTCTCTGAAAATTAAGCCGTACTCTGCAAAATACAAAATCACCGCGTTGGTTATTTTTAGAATGCTCGAAAGGTTTATAAATGTAATGCAAAGCACCCCCTGTCAACTACCCACCTAACGCCTTCGTCGTTTGCCCGTCGTGTCATACCAGAAGACAAGCCGCTCCCCAGAGGAAAACACATCATTTAGTTTTTTCTCAATTTCTGAGAGATTCAGCTCATCCATGAATCACCCACACGCCTTTCTTTTGTGATCCTTTTCGTGTGATCACTTCTCTGCTCCGAAGCCCATCGAGTGTGTAGCGAATACTGCTCTTTGACAATCCGCACCCAGCCGCCATTCTATTCATCGTAATACTTGGATTTTCTCTGATGAGTTCCAGTAGCTTCTTTTCTCTATCATTAAGTCCGTTTCCGGCCGGGTATGCTTCCGCACTTGTTCTGCCTCCTTTTTGACTGGTATTATCTGGTTCTGTGCTAATTTCTGTGTTAGCACAGAAATTTTCTGTGCTACAACTCGTTGGCGTCATACTCGTTTTTGTGTCACTATTTCCCTTTTCTATACTAGTTTTTTGCTTTTCTGGACTAGCATTTATTTTGCTCCAGGCAACACCTGCGTCTCCCTGATTCCGGTACAGATTTACCCGGAAGCCAATCTCCAGATCGATAACTTCCGGCTCCCGAAGGCCGTACTCTTTCATTTCACGCATAAGCTTCGGAATACCACTTCCCCACTCCTCAATCATGTTCATGTAGAGGAAAGCATGCGCCAGCGCCTTGTTCCGGATCTTGGAAAATCCCTCCTGCATCTTTTCGATGGTCACCCCAGGAAGCAGCCCACCGGGTGAAATAATTTCCAGGCGGTCATCAATGATCTCCCGATGGTCAGGAAGCAGTTCAGGGAACTGCGCTACATCGTTGGGTACAGCACCTTCTGCACATCGGACATAGCAAACGCCGATGCGGAACAAGGGATCTGGTTCCTGACCAGGATCCCCGATCGCAATGGCGAGGCCGCAACGTGCATTGCCGAGGCTGCGGCGCATCCGGAGAAACTCGAGCCGGTAGATCCGGAAGATCCGTCCTCGCCAAGGGTTATGTGGTCTGGCAATGGCATGATCGGTGATCAGAAGATCATCAAGCTTACTGTGCGCAACGAGATCCTTAAGTCTAGGAAGCGTGAGAGCGTCGGCAAGCGCGCGAGAAAGGAACTTGAGGAGTTGAATAAGCTGATCACGAAGCTGCGTACCAGGCCTTACGCCGAGAAGCGCGTCGCTGAGCTTGAGGAGAAGCTCAAGTTCTGCGTCATCTCTAACGTCCAGTATGAGAAGATCATCGGCTATGACAGGCGCGGCCATACCAGCAATGGCGACAAGGGCAGGACCAAGGCGGTGAAGGCGCCTCCATATCCAATGAGTTGGTCGAGGAGGCCGCGAAGCGTGAGACCTACTACGTGATCTGCACCCACGACACAGGGTGCAAGTGGACGATGCTGGCTCTTCTGGCTATCTACAAGCGCCAGAGCGTGGTTGAGCGCAGCTGGCGCTGCCTCAAGGATCGAAGGGTGCTGGTGAGCTCCATCTGGCTACAGCTGCCAAGCCGCATATGCTCTCTGATGTAGGTGATGTCCATAGCGCTGCTAATCTACGCGGCGACAGATAAAAGGCAACCCTAGAATGGAGAACTGCCTTTTATCAGTCATAGAGATTCATTTTGTTTAAGACCTTGAGCTGATCACGCTTTGCATAAATCACATTCAGGACATAGACCTTTCCGGATGCTTCATCCGGGCGATAGTAGATGTAGAAGTTCTTCGCGATGATCTTACGCACGCCTCTGGAATGCCACGGCTCACGTTCCTCCGGCGCAATGCTGTCTGCCATGTAGGAAAGCTTCTCCATCTCCTTGCGGATAACTCGGATGTAATTTAAGGAAACATCAGGTACCAGCAGAGTCTCAGCTATGTAATTTTTGATCTCATAAAGGTCTGCTTCCGCATCCGGTGTGACGATGATTTCATAGGAGTTCACTTATTTAAGATTCCTTTCCAGATCATCGAACACATCTCCAAGCTTCCTTCCTTCACCGGCGACCGACTGCGCATAGCTGTGCTGAAGTTTTGAGTCAAGCTCCGCATCCGACATTGCATCCAGTGTTCTTGGCTCTGACGGAACAGTCAGTGAGAACGGGATGCCATGACGATAAATGATCTGGCGGTACAGGGAATTGATGACAACAGAGACAGGGACTCCAAGCTTCTGCAGGATGTCTTCTGCTTCATTTTTTACATCGTTTTCAACCCGAGCGCTTACTGTTGAATCCTTCATTTGATTGCACCTCCTGCTGCTTATATTGTAATTCATTGTCTTGCTGATTGCAATACAAACTAGATGGACTGTTTGTGATTTTATACATTGGCAGGGGCGGTCAAAATCTCTACGACCTTTTCCCCGGAAAACGGCGCGGGATCTTCTGTACGAAAAAAACGAAATCAAACGGGTAATAACCCAGTCCTTATATCTATTACGCGCGTGCGCATATGAAAGGCGGTGACGAAATGCCGACAAAATCGAATAACACTGGCGGTCGCGGCGGCAGACGTCCCGGCGCTGGCCGGAAGAAAACCGCCGTCAAGGAGAAGTTTGAAGTCTGGAATCCGGGCGGCAGAAAGCTTGAAGTTCTGGACATTCCGGACACCGAGGGCGAGAACATGCCAGAACCTCACGAATTCCTATCGGCGCGTCTGCATGACGGTTCCACTCTGGAGGCCGCTCTGACATCTACCGCGAGACCTGGGAGTGGATCGACAAGTTCGGCGTCGCGAAAGCCGTATCGCCGCAGCTCTTGAAGCGCTATGCAATGTGCAGGAATGGCTTAAAATAAGGCTCTTCTCACACCTTAGTCCTTTGCCCGTGACATCAACACTACCGTCTCAACATGGCACAAGACAAGCACCTGAATGTCTGGATTCCATACACATTTCCGTCAGTTCGCGGGAACTGCTCTAAGCCGAAAATCTGCGCTTTTACAGGTGCTCTCCGTTTGCGGTAACTGCTCCACGTGTTTTTCTACCTATAATACGGCGGGCAGGAGGGAGGCCATCGTCTCGACCTGCTATCCTCTGCTCAATCGGTTTATGATCAAGGTCTCAAACCAGTCTGCCGTTAACTTGTTCGGTCACCGATCAGGTTGTTGCTGACCGACTGTGCCTGAACCGGTATTTCCCTTTGCCGAATCCGGAAACTGGCTCAATGATACCCTGCTCTGCCATTTCCTTCAAAAGCTCAGAAGCCCTTGACGCTTTCATATCAAGCACGCGCATGACATCCGGCCGTCCAAAGATCGTCTGACCTTGAAATCTTTCGCGAAGTTTCGGGATATGCTCCGTCGTTTTAGCTGTAAATCTATTGTCAATATCCGCTTTTAGAACCTCAATGTCCGATTTTCCATCTTGAATATCCGGTTTTTTCCGTTCTCTTGAACGTTCCGCTGATATGCAATATCCGGTTGTGAAGGAGATTATGCTCGCCAGGCAGGAGGGCCCTTAAAAAAGTTCCAGATATTCCGTCGTCTCATGGATGCATTTTGTTAAGTCATTGTAGTTAGCGCGGACAAGCGAACTGCAGAAATACCATGCGTTTTCAGCGAAGATGTCATTCGTTACGTCAAAACCGAGCGTCCGCAGATACTTGATAAACATGCGAGAAGAAACCAGGCGAATATCTGCCTGACATAACGCATAAAGTACCGTGGGTCGCACGGGAATCTACGACTGTGGAGAGAGTGTAAGCCGCAGCAGTTCCTCGGAGCTGTAGTGCTGTTCTCGTTGAAGCAGGAAGCCCCGCCTCTGTAGGCGGAGGTACGTTCATGAGAAATCCATTAATTCTCCTGCCATATTTGTACGGATTTCATTACTGACTTTCTGCATGGAAACGATCGTTGTGTCGACCAGGGTCGAAATCCTGGCGATACCGTTGGCAAAGTCGCTGTGCAGCGTGAAGCCTGCCGTTGCGGCTGCCAGGAAGGGGGCTGACAGCAGGGCCATCTTGTCTGATAAGCCGGAAATCTTGCTTCCCGTCTGCTCGATGCTCTTCGCCGTACGTTTCTGGATGAGCTCATGCTCCGTCAGCTTGTCCGACAGTCCGCTGACCGATTTGTTTCGCTGACACCATCTGGGTCTTCATGGTTCCCAGGCTGGCATTGACGCTCCGCACGGTCGGCGTGAACAAATCCCGCAGCCGGATGGCGGCATCGAGGACGTTATTGGCCACGCTTTTCACATCTCTTTCCATCATCTGCCTCATTCTCTTGCTATCTGCCTCATTTCATGATAAATGTGGCAGATAATAAAAATATGAGGGAGATTTTTTTGCGGACATTTAACTACTCGCAGGAAATACAAAATTTACTGAAACCTGAAATCGTCCAGCTTCTTACCTGTATCCATGAACACAAGGGACGGCAGGATTTATTTCTGGAGATGAATACAGACGAACTGAAAACACTGGTAGATATAGCCATGATCCAGAGTACAGGGGCTTCCAACCGTATCGAGGGGATCCTCACCAGTGACAAACGATTAGAAGCACTGGTCAGCCAAAAAGCGGAACCGCACAATCGGTCTGAACAGGAAATTGCCGGATATCGTGAAGTACTCGCCTTGATCCATGAAAATCACGACTATATT
Source organism: Succinatimonas hippei (assembly GCA_004557545.1). GTDB lineage: Bacteria > Pseudomonadota > Gammaproteobacteria > Enterobacterales > Succinivibrionaceae > Succinivibrio > Succinivibrio hippei_A. The sequence goes on along the minus strand of SFGV01000001.1, from coordinate 98,792 downwards.
TCCCCTGCCCCTAATGTCATCAGGCAACTCCACCGAGATCTGTACTCTTACTCAACAGGAGCCATTGGCGGATATTATAAAAACGCAGATAACGTCATTGCTGAAACAGATGCACAAGGGCATCAAAAGGCCAGGTTTATTCCCGTTCCTGCTTTTCAGACAGCTGACGCTATGGATTCTTTATGTCAATCGTTCCAGAATGCCTGGCAGGAAAACATAATAGATAAATTGCTGTTGACTCCCATGTTCATCCTGGATTTTCTCTGCATTCATCCATTCAATGACGGAAATGGACGAATGAGCCGACTTCTGACACTCCTTCTTTTATATCGGGCCGGCTACATCGTTGGGAAATACATCAGCCTGGAAATGCTGATTGAAAAAACTAAGAAAACTTACTATGAAGTCCTTCAGTCCAGTTCTTTCGGCTGGCACGAAAATCAAAACACCTATGCTCCTTTTGTGAAATATTATTTGGGCATCATCATAAAAGCTTATGATGAATTCGAAGACCGGATTCAATACTTGGTAACCAAAAAGATTTCCAAGCCAGACCGTATCAAAGCCATCATCTCCCAAACACTAGGGAAAATAAGCAAAAAAGATCTGATGGAACTCTGCCCGGATATCAGCCAGGGAACTATAGAACGCACTTTGTCCAGTCTGGTAAAAGAGGGCTATATCATCAAAGTTGGCTCTGGTCCGGCCACAGCATATATCCGCAAGCGCTAAAAAGAAAAGCCCTATGGGCAGCAGGAACGGATTTTCCTTCGGCGAACGCCGTGGAAAGAGCCCCCTGGGCGGATCACCGATCGGCCCCTATGGCATTGCAAAAGATCGTTGGACCCACATCGTCCTGCTCCTTGCTCTGCACTATTTCTTCATTCAGCCCCTCACGCCTTATGGGGAAACCGACCACTTTGGCATGAGACAAGCACCTGAATGTCTGGATCCCGGGCACATTTACATTCGTTTGCGGAAACTGCTCTAAGCCGAAAATCTGCGCTTTTACAGCTGCTCTCCGTTTGCGGGAACTGCTCCACGTGTTTTTCTACCTATAATACGGCGGGCTGGAGGGAGGCCATCGTCTCCACCTGCCCTCCTCTGCTCAATCGGCTTATGATCATGGTTTCAACCCAGTATCCCGTTAACTTGGTCGGTCACCGATCAAGTTGTTTTCTCCTGTACCTCTGATTTCGGCTGTTAGGTTTGTCTGGAATTGTCATTTCGATAATTCATTGTGCTAATGCCAAATTCAGATAGTTCTTGCGAAACGTCGGCCTATGAGAAAGGTCAAACCTCTCCATGATTTGAGCAGTGGACAATTCCTCGTCACCGAGAACATCAAGCAGTTTCTGTACTAAAGGATTTGTCTTTTTAACCGCCTCGTCAGTATTCCCTACGGCTGTCGTTTCTCTCAGAGTATCAAGGATGATTTCCAGCATGAGCTCTACAAATGCGCTGCTATCAGATTCCCGGTCTGATTTGCCGAGGGCGTCATAGTACTCCTGCTGTCGGGAACAAATCAGTTCTTCTATCGGCAGCCAGTAAAATATCTCATTCCATTTTCCCAGAAGCATCTTTACCATGATTGTGGCGATAAATGTCTGCATCATATGGCCATTGAAGGTCTCTTCTTTTTGAATATTCAGGGGCAGCATTCCCGCGTAGTTTTTGCCCAAGTCGAAGGTTTGCTCAATTTGCTGTCTGGTGTAATAAACGGCAAGACTTCCTTTGGGTCGATGGGCTTTGATGAGATGAGCATAAATACCCCGAGAGCCTCTTGTGCCTTGTCGTATTCTTCAATGGATAGTTTGTCACTTGAGACTCTTTCACCAAGCTTGAGCGTATCCATAGCCTTACGTTGTTCATCAAGGCAAAGATAGGCGTAACCATCAAAACCATGACTGAAGATTTCGCCTTTGGAATTGAGTTTTTTACATAGCCTGCAGGGTACGCGCTTTACTCTTACCAAACGGTTATTCTGTCTGACGAGGACGCCTTGCTCTTTGATGGTATGGAGATGAGCGACGACTACGTCTTTGTACAGATCAAGGTACTCAAGCGGGTAGTTTACGGATTTAGGGATACGGACTACTTCTTTCTGAGAATACAGTCGGCCTTCAGAGGGAGGCCGGATATCAATTAAGAAAGGTCAATAAAGTGTGGTTGAAATGATTTTGTTAACAGAAAGTTGGAAGAACCTAAAATTCATGCTCAGGCACTGACAAAAGAAAACCCGCGGTTTTCACCACGGGTCTGACTAAGAATTCTTAATTTGACTATTAATTATAGTGAATTATAAGAGCCGAGCTCCTTGAAGGCCTCGATTACACGATCCTTCATGGAGATTTCGCCGGCGCGCAACCATGCGCGAGGATCGTAGTACTTCTTGTTAGGAGCGTCAGGGCCGGTCGGGTTGCCAAGCTGTCCCTGGAGGTAATCGTGGTTCTTCTGCTCGTACTGACGGATGCCGTTCCAGGTAGCCCACTGGGTATCGGTATCGATGTTCATCTTGACGACGCCGTAGGAAACAGCTTCCTTGATCTTCTCAGGCTCTGAACCTGAACCGCCGTGGAATACCAGATCAACCGGCTTATCGGTAGGAGTGTGGAGCTTGTCGTGGATGTACTTCTGGGAATCACGGAGGATGGTCGGGGTCAGTTTGACATTGCCCGGCTTGTAAACGCCGTGAACATTACCAAAGGAAGCGGCGATGGTGAAGTTCGGGGAGATCTTCATCAGGCGCTCATAAGCGTAGCAAACATCCTGAGGCTGGGTATAAAGAGCTGACTCATCCTTATCGGAGTTATCAACACCGTCTTCCTCACCACCGGTGCAGCCAAGCTCAAGCTCGAGGGTCATGCCGATCTTGGACATGCGCTCGAGGTACTTGCAGCAAAGGTCAACGTTGTCCTTAAGGGACTCAACCGAGAGGTCGATCATGTGTGAGGAGAACAGCGGCTCGCCGTGCTCCTTGAAATACTGCTCGTCAGCGTCAAGCAGACCGTCAACCCAGGGAAGCAGCTTCTTGGCGCAGTGGTCGGTGTGAAGAACCACAGGTACACCGTAATACTTGGCCACGTTACGGGCATGCAGGGCGCCTGAAATTGAACCTAAAACCGCGACAGCCTGAGGCTTGTCAAGCTTAAGGCTCTTGCCGCCGATGAATGTCGCGCCGCCGTTTGAGAACTGGATGATCACGGCAGACTTGGCTTCCGCGGCAGCCTCAAGCACAGCGTTGATGGAGTTAGTGCCAACGCAGTTAACAGCCGGGAAAGCGTAGCCGTTCTCTTTTGCCACAGCAAAGAGCTTCTGGAGGTTCTCGCCGGTAACAATACCGGGCTTGACGACATCGGAAATTCTGGTCATTTGTTGTTTACCTTATTCCTGAAAGTTAAAAATTATTTTTAGATTTGAAAAACAAGGCACCTGCTTTTGTGCAGGCGCCTTAATTTTTACTTGGATTCCGCAGCGCGTTTCTCAAGGATCTCTACGGCCGGAAGCTTCTTGCCCTCGACGAACTCGAGGAAAGCGCCACCGCCGGTTGAAATGTAGGAGATCTTGTCCTGAACGCCGAACTTCTGGATGGAGTTGATGGTGTCACCACCACCGGCTACAGAGAAAGCGTCAGAGTTGGCGATCGCTTCAGCCATTGACTTGGTGCCAGAGGCGAACTGATCGAACTCAAACACACCAACCGGGCCGTTCCAGAGAATGGTCTTGGCTTCTTTGATGACCTTGTTGATGTTGGCCATGGACTTGGGACCAAGATCCATGATCATGTCGTCATCCTCGACATCCTTAAGATCCTTGGTTACAGCAGGGGTCTTCTCATCAAACTCTTTGCCGACGACCACGTCAACAAACTCAGGGATGCCGGCCTTGGCGGCGATCTTCTTGGCCTCGTCAACGAGGTCAGGCTCGGCGAGTGACTTGCCGATCTTGTGACCCTGGGCCAGCATGAAGGTATTGGCGATACCGCCGCCGACGATCAGGTGATCACAGACCTTAAGCAGGCTGTTTAAAACGGTAAGCTTGGTTGAAACCTTGGAACCGCCGACAATGGCGACCATCGGGTGAGCCGGGTGCTCCATGGCCTTGCCCAGAGCCTCAAGCTCATTGGCAAGCAGAGGGCCGGCGCAGGCTACAGGAGCGAACTGGGCTACGCCATAGGTGGTGGCCTGAGCGCGGTGAGCGGTGCCGAAGGCGTCCATTACGAACACATCGCACAGCTTGGCATACTTCTTTGCCAGATCCTCGTTGTTCTTCTTCTCGCCCTTGTTGAAGCGGCAGTTCTCCAAAACGAGCAGTTCGCCTTCCTTGGGCTCGACACCGTTTAAGTACTCATCATTGGGAACCAGACGGACCTTCACAGAAGGCAGCTTGGTCTGAATGTAGTCGGCAACCGGCTTTAATGAGAACTCATCACTGAAAACGCCTTCCTCAGGGCGGCCCAGATGGGAGATCACCATGACCCTGGCTCCCTTCTCAAGAGCCAGCTTGATGGTAGGGAGGGTGGCCATGATGCGCTTATCGGAAGCGACTTTGCCGTCCTTGATAGGCACATTCAGATCCGAACGGATCAGAACACGTTTGCCTTTAAGGTCGAGGTCGGCCATTTTCAGAATTGCCATAGTTCGATATTCCTCAGTTGTCTATAAATCCATTGCGGGGCGACACGTCCCCGCGGCAGATGTAATTTTATCCCACATCGGCGTATGGTTCCAAACCACGCCGGCTTTTTTTGTGCTTTTTTTGCAAAAAAAACCTCCTTTCAAAAGAGAGGAGGTTTTTACGCTAAAGCGTGTAAATTTCAGTCTTACTTAAGCACCGTCTTTGCCGTAGCCACAACATGGTCAACGGTAAAGCCATAGCGCTCAAACAGCTTGGCCGCCGGAGCGGAAGCGCCGAACTCGTCCATGCAGACGGTCTTCCCGTCAAGTCCGATATACTTGTACCAGAGTGATGAGCGGCCGGCTTCAACCGCGACACGGGCGCGGCACTGTGAAGGCAGCACGCTCTCACGGTAGTTCTGATCCTGTCGATCAAAGACATCAGAGCATGGCATTGAGACCACGCGCACTTTCCTGCCCTCAGCCTCAAGCTTTTCGGCGGCGTGTACGCAAAGCGCGACTTCAGAGCCGGTTCCGATCAGGATGAGATCCGGTGTGCCCTGACAATCCTTGAGGACATAGCCTCCGCGGCTTATATCCTTTACCTGCTGCTCAGACCGCGGCATCTGCTCAAGTCCCTGACGGGTAAGCACCAGGGCGGTAGGACCGTCCTTGCGCTCAACCGCGGCAACCCACGCGGCGGCGGTCTCAATCTGATCGCACGGCCGCCAGGTGTCAAAGCCAGGGATCAGATGCAGTGAGGCGGTCTGCTCAACAGGCTGATGGGTAGGACCGTCCTCGCCGACACCGATTGAGTCGTGAGTGAACACGAACATGGTCGGGATCTTCATGAGCGCAGCCATTCTCAGAGCGTTTCTGGCGTAATCCGAGAAGATGAGGAAGGTTCCGCCGTATGGTCTGAAGCCGCCGTGAAGCAGCATGCCGTTCATCGCGGCGCACATGCCGAACTCACGCACGCCCCAGTGGAAATAGTTACCGCCAAAGCTGTGCGGACCATTGTCCTTTGATTCCTTGTTAAAGGTAAGATTTGAAGGAGCGAGATCGGCAGAGCCGCCAACAAGTTCAGGAAGCTTCGCGCCAAGCCAGTTTAAGGCTACCTGTGAGGCCTTGCGGGTCGCGAGCTTTGGATCCGGAGCCTTTTGCAGTGACATAACCCACTCACGCGCCTGCTTGTCAAAATTCTCAGGCAGTGTCAGCGCGTTGCGGCGCTTGAATTCCGCGGCCAGCTCAGGGTATTTCTTCTGATAGCTGTCAAAAAGATCATCCCATTCTTTTTCTATCTTCGCGCCCTGCTTTGTCGCGTCCCACTGCGCTCTGATATCGTCAGGCACCTCAAAAGGACCGTAATTCCAGCCGAGGGCTTTCTTGGTGAGGGCTATCTCGTCATCACCAAGCGGAGCTCCATGACTTGCCGCGGTGCCGCCCTTGTTGGGTGAACCAAAACCAATGGTGGTCGGGCAGATAATGATTGAAGGATGATCCTTGTCGGCGCGGGCTTTTTCTATAGCCTCGCGGACCTCGGCTCCGTCGTTTCCGTTCTTGATCTTGATAACCTGCCAGTGGTACCCCTCAAAGCGCTTGGCGGTATCATCGGCAAACCAGTTCTTAACCTCACCGTCAATTGAGATCCCGTTTGAGTCATACAGGCAGATGAGTTTGCCAAGACCTAAGGTACCGGCAAGCGAGCAGGCTTCATGGGATATGCCCTCCATGAGGCAGCCGTCACCCATGAACACATAGGTGTAGTGGTCAACAATGTCAAAGCCTTCACGGTTGAACTCTGAGGCCAGCATACGCTCGGCAATGGCCATACCAACCGCGTTACCCAGTCCCATGCCAAGAGGACCTGTAGTGGTTTCAACACCGGGAACCACGCCATATTCAGGATGCCCCGGGGTCTTTGAGTCAAGTTGGCGGAAATTCTTTAAGTCATCAAGCGAGAGATCATAACCAGTCAGATGCAACAGAGAATAGAGCAGCATCGAGGCATGCCCGTTTGAAAGGATGAAACGGTCGCGGTTTGGCCATTTCGGATCCTTGGGGTTATGACGCAAAAAGCCGCGCCACAGCGCCTCTGCCATATCTGCCATGCCCATAGGCGCGCCCGGATGGCCTGATTTGGCCTTCTGCACGCCGTCCATGCTGAGCGCGCGAAGCGCGTTGGCAAGCACTCTGTAGTCTGACATATACTAACTCCTGATAATTATCACAAATCTTTTCCGTTAATTTTGATCCGGCCGTTTTCAATCTCAACTTCGGCCTTGTAGTTCTGACCATCGCGCTTAAGATAATTAGCGCCGTAGATCATAAGAAACTGTTCTGCTGTCTTTGAAAGCTCGGAGACCTCCAGATAAGCCTTTCCGCTGGTGGTACCAAGAGACTCATCGAGGGTGCCTTTGGTGCTGAATGAAAAATCGCCTCTGCCAGACGCCTTGAAGCTTATTCTCCCGTTACCCATGTCAGTGTCAGCCCTGGCTTTTATTTTCTCAACGCGCAGATAGCCTTTGTCATTTGAGAAATAGTCGTTCAGAAATCCTGGCTGTGAGAGCATATCTGAAATTGACGCCCCACGCTCGGCGACTCTGGCTTTTGAAAACGGCCCCATAATGGTCTTAAGCGACGCCTCACCGCCAGCGCCTTTAAATGAGATTTCAGATTTCAAGTCAAAATCAGCCTTACTGGCGTTTTTCACCGGGCTGAATTTAGCCGTAGCCTCATCTACCGCCTCAAGCGCTCCGAGATCTGTGGCATTGACACCTTTTAATTTTATAGAAAGACTGCCCGGATCTTCATTGCCATCCTTTGAGGCCTCAAATTTAAGGCTTTCAAGCTTAAGTTCTCTGGTGATGATGTTATAAGCGCTGCCTCTGAGCTTTAGCGCGTCTGACTCAAGTCCGCTCGCGTCAAGCTTAATCTCAAGGCTCTGCTCATCCTGAGCCTTAGGATAGGCGTCTGCAAGATAAGCCCTGCTGTACTGACCGCCCATGCTGATCTGAAGCCTGCCGTCAGATGGCAGCAGTCTTCCATTTACTATGGCCTTTGCCCCAGACTTTGCCATCACCAGAACATTGCTCTTTACAAACATGTTGTTGAGCACGGGGAGCAGATCGGCGCTGCTCTCAAATGAAAGAAAACCGTGGGAGGTTATGGAGTCAAGAGTAAGCTCTCTTTCATCACCAGATGAAATGGTGAAGACGCCTTTTTCCTCAAAAAAACCGCCTTCATTCTTTTTATAGCTTACTTTTACCGGAAACGGCATGATGCCGCTGTCGCGCTTTTGCGCAAACGAGCTGCTTAAACGAGCACATCCTTGATTGAGTATTTTTGAAGTGTATAGGGATGAGACCATCACTCCGCACGCCCAGACCGCGAATGCCAGAGCCGCGAAGCCTGCTGTTACAGCCGCCGCAGTTGTTTTCCTCATTGCTGTTTCCCGAATATGCCTGTTAATAAGTTGAAAATCCATTTAAGGAAGGTTACGGGCAGGCATAATAACACCACAAAGCCCCCCGCCGGGTGCGCTCTGACACGCTTTTGGGGAACTTTGTGATATTTATGTGGAGGGTCTCTTAGCCAAACACCTTCTTATAGTCATCCTGGAATTTCTTAATTCCCTGATCGGTCAGCGGGTGTTTGACCATCTGCATGATGACTTTGTAAGGAATGGTGGCGATATCAGCGCCGGCGAGAGCGCACTGCATTACATGATAAGGGCTGCGGATAGAAGCGCAGATCACCTGAGAATCGATGCCATTGACCTGGAACATGTCAACAATGGTACGGATAAGCTCAAGACCGTCTTCTGAGATGTCATCAAGCCTGCCGATAAAAGGCGACACATAGGTCGCTCCGGCGCGGGCTGCCAGGAGAGCCTGATTTGGGGAAAAGACCAGAGTCATGTTGGTCTTGATGCCTTCCTTGGCGCAGGTGTGGCATGCTTTTAATCCCTCAGCGGTAAGAGGGATCTTTACAACCATGTTGGGGTGGATCGCGGCTATTTCGCGGGCTTCCTTGATCATGCCATCATAATCAAGAGTAGTAGGCTTAACCTCACCGCTTATAGGACCGTCAACGATGGAGGTGATCTCCTTTATGGTCTCGATATAGTCACGTCCTTCTTTCGCGATAAGTGAAGGGTTGGTGGTTACACCGCAGATAACGCCCATATCATTGGCTTTACGGATCTCGTCTACGTTAGCTGTATCAATAAAAAAACGCATGTTTGCTCCTAATGTTTTCTACGCGCTCTGTCTGAGCCTGTCTCTTTTTACTCTGAGATTTTAGTACACGAATTTCCGCAACCGTTTTCATTTTCCTTAATGCGTGAGCAAGTTCTAATTTTTTTTAAGCTTCCGGATATTTCGTGCAAATACGTGCCATCCCTTATACAAAGCGAGATCCTGTAAATCCTTACATTCAAGTTCAATTGCATATTATATTTTGCAAAAATTTGCGTAATTTGCGCAACACGCATGCGGCGGGATTACTCATCATGGACGCTCACGATCCGTCCTATCATGATGATTAACTTTTTTAGTTATCATCTGGCCTTATAAAGCGGGGTTAAAATATGCACGCAGGTCAGAAAGTCCTGCAGGTCCGCTTTTGTCATGCGGGTAATCGTTTACTCGATCGCGGCCTAATTTAGCTGAAACCACGGCCAGGAAGCCGCAAAGAGCACCGGCCCAGAGTTGGAGAACGCAATGTCTAGACTTTTCACTTCAGAATCAGTATCAGAAGGACATCCCGATAAGATAGCCGATCAGATTTCGGATACCGTGCTTGACGCTTATCTCGCCGTTGACAAGCACGCCCACGTAGCATGTGAAACCCTGGTTAAAACCGGGCTAATCCTCGTAGCGGGAGAGATTTCATCAACCGCCCATGTCGATCTTGAGGCCAAGGTTCGTAAAACCGTATGTGACATTGGGTACAACACCTCTGAAGTTGGATTTGACGGACGCTATTGCGCTTTCATCAACGCTATCGGCAAGCAGTCTCCTGACATCAATCAGGGCGTTGATCGCGCGCTTCCTGAAGATCAGGGCGCCGGAGATCAGGGTCTTATGTTCGGCTACGCCTGCACCGAAACCCCGGTACTGATGCCTGCTCCTATTACTTACGCGCACATGCTCATGCAAAGACAGGCTGAATGCCGCAAGAAGCATATCCTGCCTTTCCTGCGTCCTGACGCCAAGAGCCAGGTAACCTTCGTATACAACGATGACGGCTCAATCGCGGGTATTGACACCGTTGTGCTCTCAACCCAGCATGATCCGAACGTCACTCAGGATACGGTGCACGAGGGTGTGATGGAGGAGATCATAAAGAAGGTGATCCCTTCCAAGTTCCTGACAAAAAACACCAAGTATTTCATTAACCCGACCGGGCGCTTTGTGATTGGCGGACCGGTTGGAGACTGCGGCGTAACCGGACGCAAGATCATTGTCGATACCTACGGCGGCGCTGCCGCTCACGGCGGTGGGTGCTTCTCTGGCAAAGATCCTTCAAAAGTTGACCGCTCCGCGGCCTACGCTGCCCGCTATGTCGCCAAGAACATTGTCGCGGCCGGTCTTGCCAGCAGATGTGAGCTTCAGGTCTCCTACGCCATCGGTGTTGCCCAGCCTGTTTCAATTTCCGTAAATACTTACGGCACCGGCAGGTATGACGACGAGAAGATCGCCGCGGCAGTCCCCAAGGTCTTTGACCTAAGACCATACGGCCTTATCAAGATGCTTGATCTGTTAAGACCGATTTACCTCAAGACCGCGACCTACGGACACTTCGGACGTGAGGAGTTCCCGTGGGAGAAGACCGATAAGACCGAAGAACTTAAGGCGGCTCTCGCCTGATTTGTCTTAGCTTGAGATCCGGCGCGAGGCGCCGGATTTTTTTTCCCTGATCAGGTCTTTCAGAGCACGACTTCCTGAGATATGACGGAAATGTCATCCTCCTCAAGATTATCCCTGATAGCCCTTTTTGCTATATCATCATGGCTGTATACGTCCTCAGGATAGACAACCACTACACTGCGATCCCCGTTTTGAAGGAAATTATGCTGGCCATAGTCTGTGTAACGGGTAGCCCCGACTGAGATCATGATCTGTTTAGGACAATCCGCGGCAACCAGATATTTGCCAATGTTTTCCGCAGGTCCCTCATCGGCCTGGTTATTTATCTTGTCAACGCACCAGTCAAGCAGGGTATCGTAGAAATAACTGTAATCGCGTACGGCGGAATCCTCTCCGTAATCAAAAGCCTCTCCACCGCGGATGAGAAAGCTCGCGATGCGGTACCTGTCGAGGATCCCGCCCTTTTTGAACTCGTCAATCGCGATAAGATTGGCGCCAAGTCCCTTACTGGAAGGTCCCCAGTTCTTTTTCTCAGAGATCTTTTTCGCTCCCTTGCGGCGTATCGAGCAGTCATTTGAGGCGGCGAAAGCAAATGGCTTTATCTCAGTTACGACAAAATTGTCCCATTTTACGTCCGCTATCAGCGCGCACTCCGGCTCTATCTGAAGGTTAAAGCTCTCCTCCTCAAGCTTTGGGAAGATCAGCCTGTACTCGTCAAAAGGAAATACGCTCAAAAACTCAGGCACTCCCTCATGCCTGCCCCCGGGAATATAGGTAGGGAACAATGCCTTGGGAGCTCCGGCGGCCGCTTTGACCCTGGTAAAATCAACCGCTTCTCCCGCCTGCTCAAGGTGTCCCGTAAAGTTTCCGGCCACGCCAAAACACGGGATTGAACGCAGATGCGTCTCTTTCATGATCTTTCTTACTCCTAAACTCTGAGCGTTAATTTCTGATCAAACCGATTCAGACATTAAAATACGAAATACAAATGATTGTACAAGTCCGGTGAGAACATGCCCAGATTTTTATCAAAGTTCATAACGGCGCTGTGCGCTGGCTTTATTTTTCAGGCTTCGTCGTCCTGCGCCGCAGTCTCTGATGGCTCTTTTGACGATTTTAACGACGCCAAGCGCGCGATGCCTGGGATCTTCAGACAGCTCAAAGATCCCAAAACCTTATACTGCGGCTGCCCTCTGGTATTTTCAAAAAACCGTTACACACCAGATCTCAGATCGTGCGGCTATAAGGCGCGCCGCAACCCGCGACGGGCCGCCCGTATTGAGGCTGAGCATATGATGCCGGCCTGGCAGTTTGGTCACTTTATGCAATGCTGGCAGGATGGCGGGCGCAAGAAATGCGAAGTTGAAAGCGAGGAATTTAAGAAAGCCGAAGGCGATCTGCACAATCTGTATCCCGCGGTAGGCGAGGTCAACGGCGATCGCAGCAATTACCGTTATACCCAGGGCAACGGATCCCCTATGTATGGCAAATGCGAGATGCATATTAACTTTCAGGATCGTAGCGCAGAAATTCCGCAACGCGCGCGCGGTATAGCCGCCCGCGCCATGCTCTACATGTCAGAAACCTATAAAGTACAGCTCTCCAAAAACCAGCGCAAGCTCTACGAGGTTTGGGATGAGATCTATCCGCCAGACGCTGACGAGTGCCTGTGGAACAGCCTGATTAAAAAACGTCAGGGAACTGATAACCGTTTTATAAGTTCAAAGTGCGGAATTTCAAAGCCACGTTAGCTGAATACTTCACACGTCCGGAGACTAAAAATCCGGGCTTATATTTATCCGCGAATTTCTTTTCTCCTTGTCTTAAATTTCTTTTCTGCCAACAAAAAAATATCCAAAGACTACGTAAAAAAGGCATATAAGACGCTCTGGATCCGGAACTAATATACGCTCCGCCATAATCACAAACGTTCTTCTCTCATACATAGCCGACGAAAACATATTGTCCTTGCGGAAAATTCTGGCAAACACTTCGCCTTCTCTTTATAGTTAAGATCTCCTGGTGCAAATATATGGGAAGCGACAACAGATATGGCGTTAAAAAAACTTCAGCTTGGACAAGGGAAAACCTGCTACGGTGATGAATACGATCCCTCATTGCTCCGCCCTATAGAGCGCGCGATTGGAAGATCCCAGTTTAAGATGAATCAATTTTATGGATACGATCTCTGGCGCATGTACGAGATCACCTGTCTTGATCGCGACGGTGTCCCAATGTCCTTGTGCGCCAGCATGAAAGTTGACGCGTCCTCTGCGAGAATTATCGAGTCAAAATCCCTCAAGCTCTACCTGCTCTCCTTTACGATGACAAAATTCGCCTCAGCTGATGAAGTAGCCCGGGTGATAGCGCATGATCTCGAACACGAGCTAAAAAGTGAGGTGGAGGTGAATGTCTTTACAGATGAGAACTGCCCTTTCACTCCATCAGAAAAAAAAGGTGTCTTAATCGACTCCCTCAGCCCCTCCGAAATTACCTACGAGTACAAGCCTGATCTTTTAAAAAATGAGGATGGAAAGGTAAAAGAGACCCTGCGCTCAGACATTCTGCGCACTCTCTGTCCGGTCACCGGACAGCCGGATCACGCCGAGGTATTCATAAGTTATGAGGGCAAAAAGATCTCAAAAGAAGGTCTTCTGGCTTATCTAATCTCGCTTCGAAATCACCGTGGCTTTCATGAGCAGTGCTGCGAGCTTATCTACAGCGACATCATGACCCAGCTCAATCCCTCATCGCTTTGCGTGCGCTGCGCGTTTACGCGCCGCGGCGGAATAGACATCAACCCTGTACGCGCGAGCGCCGGATTTTTACAGGACGCCCCAAGAACTCTCAGGCAATAAAATGTCTTAGTCTTTGACTTTTATGATCAGAGTTAACACTCATAAGGTTAAAATCAGAAGGTCACGTTTGAAAGGATAAAGATCTATGAGCATACAGGTGGTTTGGCCTTCAGGTTCTATGGCGCTTCTGACCCAGATTGAGGCCGACAGCATCTCGAACATATATCAGGGCGACCTATACAGCCTTTACCGCAACTGCTCGCTTGCGGTGCTGAACAGTGGAAACCTCACCGACAATACCAAGGAAATGCTCGAGAATTTCGAGAATTTCGATATAAATGTTGTAAGAACCGAGCGTGGACTTAAGATAGAGCTGATAAACCCTCCCAAGTCCTCGGTAGTTGACGGGCAGATCATAAAAAGTCTGCGCAAACACCTTTACGCGGTACTGCGCGACATCGTGCAGCTTAATGTCTATAACACAGAGTTTCTCAAAAAACTCGCCGGCGGTGACAAGGACGCGCCAAGACGCGATCTCATCACCAACTATATCTTTCTCATCTTAAGAAACGCCAATGTGCTTACCGCGGGAGTCAAACCCAATATTGCCGTTTGCTGGGGAGGTCACTCAATTCCTCCTGATGAGTACGATTACGCCTACCACGTAGGTTACGCTCTTGGACTTAGACGTATAGACATCTGCACCGGTTGCGGCCCGGGCGTCATGGAGGCTCCTATGAAAGGAGCCATCATGGGACATGTTCTGCAATGCTCAACTGACAAATGCAGACTTCTTGGACTTACCGAACCGTCAATCATCGCGGCCGAACCGCCTAACTCAATGGTCTCGGATCTGGTGATCCTGCCTGATATAGAAAAACGTCTCGAGGCCTTCGTGCGTCTTGGTCACAGCATAGTGATCTTCCCGGGAGGACCTGGGACAGCGGAAGAGCTTTTATTCATACTCGCACTCAAGTTGCATCCTGATAACCGGCATACCATGCTGCCCCTGATCCTCACTGGCAACGAGAAATGCAAAAAGTATTTTGATACTTTAGAGCGCTTCCTGGTTACCTGCTTTGGTCCTGAGATCAAGCGCTGTTACACGAGAATTGACAACGATCCTGACGCGGTGGCCGTTGAGGTGCGCAAAAACCTTGATACGGTCACAGACCACCGCACGCTTCTGCACGACTCATACTGCTTCAACTGGACGCTTACCGTTCCAGAGGTGCTCCAGCAGCCGCTTAAGGTAAATCATGAAACCATGGACAAGCTCGTGCTGCGTCATGATCAGGAACCATGGCTGCTTGCCGTGGCTCTGCGCAACGCCTTCTCCGGAATTGTTTCTGGCAACGTCAAAGAAGAAGGAATACGCGAGGTTCAGGAGCATGGTCCCTTCAGTCTGCATGGTGACAGCGATATCATCGAGGGTATGGGACAGCTGATGCAGGACTTTATCGATCAGGGACGTATCCTGCTTTCGGGGCGCAAGTACACACCGTGCTACAAATTCGTTGAGGATAAGAAATAAAAGTTACTCTGTCTTAAAACCGCCCGCGGAAGCGGGCGGTTTCATCTTCATTCACTCAGAGTGGTCCTTCACAGCTGGTGCCAATTAAAGAGCAGGTATGCTCAATGATGGCGTTGAAGTCACGCGTAAAATTCCCGGTATAGGCGTTAAGGCTAAAAACCAGTACCACAATACCCACGATCATGGATACGGCAAAGCCCAGCGAGAATATATTGAGCTGCGGAGCGGCTCTTGTCATAACACCCAAAGTGAAGTTGACCACCAGCATGGTGCAGATGGCAGAGAGCGACATCGCCACCGCGCCCTGAAACATAAAGGCGCCAAAGGACGCGATTGAGTACAGTCCGCCAGGCGGGATAAAGCCCCCGCCAATTGGCATGGTCTCAAAGCTTAAAAGCAGCATGCGGAAGAACGCCAGATGACCATCAAGCGCAAAAAACACCAGAATGGTGAGAATGGTAAAGAACTGACCTACCACAGGAGCGTTGGTTCCTGATACCGGATCCACAAGCGAGGCGAATCCAAGGCCTGTCTGCATCGCCACAACCTGACCTGCCATGGTAAAGATCTGAGATAAAAGCTGGGTCATGTACCCAATCGCGAGACCTTTTAAAACCTCCTCAAATACGGTTATCACGCCCATGAGCGAGAACACGTACAGTCCCTGTGGCGGCGCGGGAATTGAAGGAAGCAGGCATACGGTAAACGCCATGGCAAGAAGCGCTCTTACAAGCATCGGCACCGTACTGCCTGAGATCACAAAGAATGTCGCGAGAAAGCCCGAGATCCTGCAGAAAGGGAAGATCAGCGAGGCCAGACCGCCTAAAGTGATCGGATCTAAAAAGTCCATCTTGTCTAGGCTATAACCTGCGGGATCTCGTCGATGAGCATCCTGAAGAACGACATGAGTTTCTCAAGTCCCCAGTGAGCTCCGACCATGAGCGCTCCTACCGTAACTAACAGTCTGGGCAGGAAAGAAAGTGTCTGCTCGTTAATCGAGGTCGCGGTCTGAAAGATTGAAACCACAAGACCTACCACCAGCGATGGGATGATCGAAGCGGCGACCAGCAGGGCTACCAGACCCAGCGCCTGGCGCACGATATCAACAAATACTTCAGGCTGCATTGGTCTCCTCCTATGATGGAACCCCCAGACCGTAACTCTGTACAAGCGTTCCCGTAATGAGCGTCCACCCGTCCACCAGCACAAAGAGCATCAGCTTAAAAGGCAATGATACGATCATAGGCGAGAGCATCATCATACCCATGGCCATGAGGATCGACGCCACCACGAGGTCGATTATCAGAAAGGGCAGGAAGATCATAAAGCCTATCTGAAATGCGGTCTTGAGCTCTGAGATCATAAAGGCCGGGATCACTACCCTAAGCGGCAGATCCTCAGGCTTGTCGGCTTTTTCTCCCGCGTAATCAGAGAACGCGTTGAGATCCGACAATCTGGTCTGCTCGACCATAAAATGCTTTAAAGGCACCTGCGCCCGGTCAAAGGCCTCGCGAGCCTGGATCTGATCGTTCAGATAAGGCTCGATCGCGCCGGTGTACATCTGATCAAAGACCGGCGTCATGATAAAAAGCGTAAGAAAAATTGCGATACCTATGATCACCTGGTTTGATGGCGATGTCTGAAGCCCCATGGCCTGCCTTAAAATGGCCAGCACCACAACTATGCGCGTAAATGAGGTCATCATGATCAGGATCGATGGCAGGAACGAGAGCAGGGTCATGAGGATCACGACCTGCAATGACACGCTGTAATCAGAGGTTCCGTCGGGGTTGGTCTTGACTGTAAAGGCGCTGATGTTAAGGTCAGCCGCGTGCGCGGCGCAAAGATAGAGCATTATGCCGCTTGATAAAAGCGCCAGAAACGCCAGCGCGAATACCTTTACAAGATGATGAAGCGATCCTTTAAGGGCCACGACACTCTCTCTTTTAGCGCTTATCATCACTCTCACCTTTTTGTGTCTCATCAGTGTTCAGAGCTTTGGTCTGAGATGACAGCTTCGCGGCAAATTCCCTGCCGTCAGTGCCAAGATCCGCAAGCAGAGTGATCTGCTGGCTGGTAACCCCGACTATAAGATGGCGCCCGGCTATCACTATCTCGGCTGCTCTTTCCTTGGGACCTAACGGGATCTGCGAGAGGATCCTGCAATGTCCTCCTCCGACCGCCCGCAGTCTGGTCTTTTTTACAATGTAGGCCAGCACAAAGATGATCGCGACTATAACGCAGGTTGAGAAGAGCCAGGAGACTATCTGACCTGTGCCAGGAGCGCCTTTTGGGACCGCGTTGGCGCTGCCTTCAGCGAAAGCGCAAAGCGGCATCAGCAATGCCGCTACGGATGCCGCGAGAGTTTTCATTTGAGCTTCTTGATGCGTTCGACCTGACTTATGACATCGGTAAGCCTTATACCGAACTTGTCATTGACCACCACAACCTCACCGTGAGCTATCAGGGTACCGTTTACAAGCACGTCAAGCGGCTCACCGGCAAGACGCTCAAGTTCGATCACCGATCCCTGATTTAACTGCAACAGATTTCGTATGCTGATCTTGGCGTGCCCGACCTCCATGGTGATGGTGACCGGAATATCCATGATGGCGTCAAGCTTGCGTTTTTCCTCACGCGAAAGCGGTGCGCGGTTATCAGAGGCCGTGTCCTCGCCAAAAGCCTCGATCTCGGCCTTGCTGGGCTCATTTACCCCGCCTGCCCCGCCGTCGTCCTGAGTACCACCCGCGGCCTCGCCCGCCTGCTGGGCATTAAGCGCTGCCGCCCATTCGTCGGCCAGTTTCTGATCATCTGACATATGCAGTTATATCCTCAGTCGTCATCATATTCCTCAGCCTCATCCTCATCATTGAGGTTGATGCTGTTGCCCTTGATGAAGGAGATCTCGCTCTTCATGCTCTTGGGCCTCTCCAGAACCTTGCTAATCTTGATGGCAAGATGGTCTTTATTGCGCCCGAGCTTGGCCCGGTAGCTTGGCAGATCCTCAACGTAAACCAGCAGATCCTCAGGCAGGTTGACCGGTATGATGTCACCGGGCTTGAAGTTCATGATCTCATCAAGGCTCACCTCTCGGTCAAGAAGCTTAACCCGCATGTCCACCGGTACATCCATCACTTCCTCACGCAAAGCCCGGTTCCACCTTACGTCGGTATCACCCTTGTCAGACTGCACGCCCGCGTCAAGCAGCTCGCGTATAGGCTCAATCATCGAGTAAGGGAAGCAGATGTGCAGATCTCCACCGCCGCCGTCGAGGTCAATATGGAATTTATTGACTACCAGAACCTCGGAGGGGCTTACGATGTTCGCCATGGACGGGTTTACCTCGGAATCAAGGTACTCGAACTCCACGTCCATAACCGGAGCCCACGCTTCCTTGTAATCCTCAAACACCATCTTGAGAACTTTCTGAATGATTCGTCTTTCGGTGGGGGTAAACTCACGCCCCTCAATCTTGGTACGGAAGCGTCCCTCACCACCAAAGAAGTTTTCCACCAGAATGAAAACCAGTCTGGCCTCAAGGGTTACCAGAGCCGTGCCCTTGAGCGGTCTGAAACGCACCATGTTCAGCGAGGTAGGAACGTACAGCGCCTGTACGTATTCGCTGAATTTCATCATCTGAACGCCGCTCCAGGTCACCTCTGCCGAATGCCGTAACATGTTGAAAAGGCTGATGCGCATGTGGCGGGCAAAACGCTCATCCACAAGCTCGAGAGTCGGCATACGCCCGCGGACGATTCTTTCCTGCGATCCGAAGTCAAATGGTTTGACTCCGCTGTCGTCCTTTGGTTTTTCAGGCTCAACATCGTCCGCCCCGTGCAACAGGGCGTCAATTTCATCCTGAGTCAGGAATTCGGTCATGCGTCATTCCTCACTGCATCACAAAACCCGTGAACAGAACCTGCTCTATTACCGGAGCTCCGGCTATCTCTGACATCTTGCCGCGAAGCGCATCCAAAAGCTCAATCTTAAGCCGCTCACGGCCTGAAGGCATAAGCATGCTGGTATAGCTTTGAGATGAGAGCACGTTTAAAGTGGTGCTGTTGAGCAGAGCCAGATGTTTTTTCGCGAGCTTCTCGTTGGCGCTTCCTGAGACCACCAGCACCGCTTCAAGCTGCGCCGTATGGGCTCTCCCGCCATAATCAAGATTAAAGGTAAAAGGCTGAGCAAATGAGACATAGATGTCACGGGTGCGCTCGGCCTCAGCGGCTTTTTTAGCCGCCTGCTGCGCCGCGATTTCCTCAGGCGTGGGACCTTTGGGCTCAAAGGGCGGCAACTTAAAGAAATAAGCCGCTCCCATATAGCCTCCGGCCATGATCGCCAGAAGTAAAAAAGTAATGATTATGAGCCTGACAAGCCTTTTGCCGCCCTTGGGGGTAGCAAGTTCATCATCGTTGTCAGCCTTGGCATCGTTTTTCGCCATTGCTCTCTCCTTTAGCTCTCTGCATTATATTGCCTGATTGATTTTTTTTAAAATTCACGCTCAAATCCGTGAGCGCTGTGCAGGCTTTCCAGTTTTTTAGAAGGCAGGATCCCTGGTGTGATCCAGCCTTACCTCACGCGAACAGATTTAAAGCTCCATCATCGGTCTCTGCGCTCGACGCGATCGCGGGATCCGCTGACTCCTCAGGTGCTGAGGCAAATATGGCTGAACCGTCAGCTCCACGCCATTGTCTGTTGTTTTCAGAACCCTGCCACTGACCGCTTCCTGAGTTACCGCCATCCGGGCTGGCAGTACCTGAGTCTGTTCCCGAAGAGAGCTCGGCCTGCGCAAAGATCCCGTTACGCATAAGTCCTTCGCGCAAAGCGTCCATTCCCTGTGAGAGGATTGCCCTTGCCTGAGAGGAACTCGCCGAGATCCCTATTCTTACCGCCTCGTCCTTTGAGTCCGAGTCGATATCAATCTGCATACTGCCAAGTCCCTCCGGGTTGAGCTCAATATGCAGGCTCTTTAAATTCTTCGCGGACATTGCCATCACCGCCTGGGTGATCTTCTCGGCATTGGCTTTCACGTCTGATGAGAGTGAAAGCATGGTGTCACGAAGGCTCTGGGTCTGGAAGCTGTCGCGAGCGTTTAAACGCGAGGCCGAAAGCGTGTCATTACCGCCTGTTACGGCTGAGGATGGCTCATACATCGCGCTATCGGCCGGCGCGGCGCTGACCTTTCCCTCACTCTGAGCCATCGTCAGACTCTGGGAGACACCGGCTCTCTGACCTGCCTGATCCTGAGCTTTAAGTCCTCCCTCGCCCTCTGCCAGATCGCCCCCGGCTAAAAGTCCCTCGGCGTTCTGCGCGCTCCCATCAGCTGAGCCTGAGCCTTTGCTTCCCTGACGCAACACCATAAGCGCGTCCTTCATGCTCTGATCTGACTGATCCTGACCTGCGCTGTTCTCACCACCCTGATCCTGCTCTGGCAGCAGTTCGGAGGCCGCCTTGATGCTGTCGGCGATATTGGAAAGACTGTCTGATATATCAGAGGCCTCGGCACCGGCGTCAGGGAACTGCGGTTTTGTCGAGCTTACCTTAGTTACGCCCGCGTCTGACATGAGCTCGCCAAGCGCCTGACCGTCAGCTGATAGTGTCTGAACCTTCTCAGGCTCATCAGGGCCCAGAGCTGAAAGATCGGTTTGCGTATCCAGCGTGGCCTGAGCGGAAGCTTCCTGCTTAAGATCTGAAAGATTGCTATTCTCAGAAAAGTTTCCTGACAGCGCTGCGTTTTTGGTGATTGCTGTCTCAGCGCCACCGGCCGCGTCCCTGGACGAGGTCGAAACCATCTGTTTTAACATCCCCGCGTCAGGATCTTCCTCTGACATCTCATCTGACAGCGCAGAAGCGTTTTTTAATAAAGCGTCCGATGAACCATCCTCATCTGTTAAGCTCAGCTCACCATCACTCTCAGATCCCCGGATCGTCAACGGCATCGCCAGATCAGCGTCGTTTTCATTTAAAACAGAGAGTTCCCTCTGAGCGTCCGCCTTATCAGAGTCTGTTTCAGCGTCTTCATCTGAACTGTCTGTTCTGGCGAGGTTGTCATCAGAGGAGCGCGCTTTTTCATTATGATCCCGCGACATAATTCTTTGCTGATCGTTTTCGTCTGACTTTAAATTTCCGGATCTTCCAGCGTGATCATGATCAGCGCTTTGTGACTTATCAGCGCTCTTCGCGCCATTATCAGAAACGCCCGGTGACGCCAGGGGATCAGTTTGCTTATTCTGGCTTGCCGCGGACTGTCCATCTGTACGCGCTCTTTTTTTGTCCTTTAAAAGGCTCTGTGGCGCTCCGGCTATACCTTTTTGTACCTCAGAGGATGACAGCGCCCCGGCTAGGCCTTTCGCGCCAGTGTCAGACATCTGTGTTAAAAGCACAGCGAAATCGGATCCGAATGATCCGCCGGTAAGAGCGTTCATGCCGCTTGCGGCAAGATCTGCTCTTCCCTTTGTCTCAAGCGCGCTTATATCATTCATACAAAACTCCTGGCAAGGCTTTATTTTTCAGTTACTTAACCAAGCGTATATAAATATCTTGCGTTTGGTCATGCCTTCTGTCTTACCTTATGCAAGATGTCTGCCAGATCTGAAATCTGATTTCGGTTCACGCTCATCCTGACGCGGAGTACCTGATCATCACCATGAGGCTGAGAGGAAAAAAAGTACCACAGAGGGTAGAGTTGACTGTTGACACTCCCCATGCCTGTCTAAAGCTAGGGGTTTTACGCCGCATCTCGATAAACCTGATTTAAGAGAAAAGCGTATGTTAAATCGCCGCGTTCTTAATCGTTACAATCACGGCTTTGCCGTTGCATGATCCTGGCCATTTTTGATGAAACGGTGTCATCGGTGAGCTTGGCCTCCGCGCGCGACTCAAGAGCGGCGCGTTTTTTCTTATGGCTTTCTATAAGTGACTCAATGATCTCGCGCTGCTGACGGGCTTTTACAAACGCGTCACGGCACTGCTCCGCGCGCTGCTTCAGCCCTTCAAGCACCATGCTCTGTTTTTTTACCGCGTCATCAAGCCTTCCTATGAAATCCTCATAGGCCAGATATTGATTCATCGAAAGAGTAAGCGCGCTCTTCTGAGCCATTTCCTTTAAGTAAACGCCCTTAAAATCCTCAAGCTTTTGGATCTGGTTCTCACAAGCCGAGACCGCGGCGAGCGCTTCGCTCCATTTCGCGCGAGCCGCGTCCTCAGCCTTCTGCCTGAGATCAAGCACCCGCTCAAGTCCTCTGTCGGACGCCATTTATTACCTCACGCGCTCAAAGGCCCCGTTGCCCTTCTGGGAGGCGGACGCCTTTGCCGGTACGTTTTCTTTGGCCTGCATTTTGGAATTCAGCGCGTCAACCTTTTTCTGGGCGTCGCCAATTAAGATCAGCGCGACCTTTTTCATATCCTCAACGCTCTGGGCATAAGGAATGACTTCACGGAAATCCTGCTGGGTAAAGTCATCGATATAAGGCTTGATCATGATCGCCTGATCTATGCGCGGATCAGATCCCTTCTGGTAGGCGCCGATCTGAATGAGCTCACGGCTCTCGTTGTACTGGGCCACGCACTGTCTGATGGTACGGGCCATCACCAGATGCTCCTGCGTGACCACCGCCGGCATAACACGGCTGATCGATTTCTCTACATCTATGGCAGGATAGTGACCGGCGTCGGCAAGAGCGCGGGAGAGCACGATATGTCCGTCAAGTATGGCTCTGGCTGAATCGGCTATAGGATCCTGCAGATCATCGCCTTCAACCAGCACGGTGAAGAAAGCGGTGATTGAGCCCTGTCCCTCTCCGCCGTTGCCAGCCCGCTCCACCAGCGCCGGCAGCCTCGCGAATACCGAGGGCGGATAGCCCTTGGTCGCCGGAGACTCGCCTACGGCCAGGGCTATCTCACGCTGGGCCATGGCGTAACGGGTAAGGGAGTCTACAAGAAGCAGCACGCTTTTGCCCTGATCGCGGAAATACTCGGCAATTGAAAGCGTGGTTTCACAGCCTTTAAGGCGCATCAGAGGCGAGGCGTCGGCAGGCGCCGCCACGACCACGCTGCGCGCTCTGCCCTCGGCTCCCAGGATGTCATCAATAAATTCGCGAACCTCACGTCCGCGCTCGCCAATAAGACCTACCACCACCACATCGGCGCTGGTGCCGCGGGTCATCATGCCCAGAAGCACTGACTTGCCAACGCCGGAGCCTGCGAAAAGCCCCATACGCTGGCCCTTGCCTATGGTCAGAAGCGCATTGATCGCGCGCACTCCGACATCCAGAGGTTCCTTTATGGGGCGCCTTGCCATGGGGTTGACCCGGTGCCTTCTGTAACGTGGTCCCCGGCGGCTGCCGAGGGGACCCAGACCGTCTATGGGATTACCTATTCCGTCAACCACACGGCCCAGGAGGTGATCACCATAGGGGAAATCATCCTCATCAAGGAGCGGGGTTACCGGATCACCGCTCTCTACCCCGGTGATCTCCTCTGTAGGCATAAGAAAGGTGGTCTTGCCTGAAAAGCCCACCACCTCGGCTGTCATGGGACCGTCTGTGGTGGTTATGCGGCATCTGGTTCCTACCGGAACCCTGATCCCGGTACACTCAAGGGTAAGCCCGACAACGCGGGTTAGCGTGCCTGAAACCGAAGGCTTCTTCTCATCAGAGGGGATCTCAATCTCAGAGAGCCTGGAAAGCAGTCCGTTCATGGCTCTCGAGCCCCGGAGATTGGCGCGTCAGTCCCGGCCTGAGCGGCGTCCTTACGCGCGTTTTGCAAAGCGGCCGCTTCCTTGTGATCACCTGATGGATCTGATGGCTGAGCATCGTCAGAGCTCTGCGACAAGGCCTCCTGAGCCATGAGATCCTTAAGACTCTGCGGAACCTCAAGCGGGTCGTCTTTTTTCGCGTCCCAGGCCGGTGATCCGGGGATCTCCTCGCGCGCGGCCGACTCTACCGCGTCCGCCGCGTTGTCAGCGAACTGGGCGCAAAGCGCGTCAAGCCGCTCATCGAGCTTGCAATTTACAAACGAGGATCCCGATGAAACTATCGCATCCCCTGGGTGTATCTCATCTGAGCCTTTGAGCGTCCAGTGCTCTTTTAGCATGTACTCACGCCCTACCGAGGCCTCAAGCAGGGCCACGTCATCAGGATTTAGAGTGATCTCAATTCCGTTTTTGGTATCAGCAAGCTCTGATATGGCGCTCTGCACAGTGGTCTTTATGAACTCGCTGTCCCCATTGATCTCGCGCTTTACCACGACCCTTGCGAGTTTTGCGATGAGCTTTACCATAAGCTCGGTAACATCCCGGTCAACCTCTCTTAATGGATTTGCCAGAGCGTCGGCAAGATGGCGGAATCGCTCTGACTGCTCAAGCACTACCGCCTCGCCCGAGGCCAGCCCCTCGGCGCGCCCCTTCTCAAAGCCCTCAGCGCGCCCTTTGGCGTATCCTGCCTCAAGCCCCTTCTCGCTACCCTCGGCAAAACCTTTTTCGCTGCCCTGCTTTGTCCCTTCCTCAAGCCCCTGCTTTAATCCCTCCTCATGGCCTTTGGCAAAGCCCTCTTCATGCCCCTCGCTGAAGGCCTGGGATCTGATCTCATCAAGCTCAGCGGCGGTAAGCTTGGGCTGATCCTTATCAGGCTGTGTCTCCTCATTTGCCTTTTCAAGCTCGGCCTGTTCTTTTTTAATCTGCTCCTCCTCGGCCTTTTTCTGCTCAAGAAGGCGCTTTTCACGCTCTAAGGCGCGGCGCTGTTCAAAAAAGTCAGAAGGGTATCCCAGCGCGTTGGTGGTGTCATCATCGTATGAGCCGAGCATGGGCCATTGCTTGACCTCATACGAGCCTACATTCTCAGATGGGATCACATGCGCGATCGGCGCGTCATAACGGGCATCCGTGTACTGCGGCTCTGAGTTGACTATGTCATCCTCATTTATGATCGTGGGTTTGACCAGCGGATCTTTTGAGTCTTTTTCTGCCATAAATTACGCCATCAGACGAAATCGCTGCTGCCGCCGCCACGGGACAATACAATCTGCCCGGAGTCCGAGAGCTTGTGCGCGATATTGAGGATCTCCTTCTGCGCGCTCTCGACATCGGCTATCTTGGTAGGACCCATCGATGCCAGATCTTCCTTCATGGAGTCGGCCGCGCGGCTTGACATGTTCTTGAAGAACTTCTCCTTGAGCGTGTCATCGGCACCCTTGAGCGCCTTTTGCAGCACGTCAGAGGGCACCTCACGCAGCAGGGTCTGAATGGAACGGTCGTCTACGTCTCCCAGGTTCTCAAACACGAACATCAGATCCTCAATCTGGGTGCCAATCTCCTTGTCCTGAGACTGGATGGCGTTCATCAGCTGGGTCTCGGTTGAGGAGTCAAGGAAGTTCATAATGTCGGCCGCGCTCTTAAGACCGCCGATCTTGGCAGTCTGGGAACCGGCGGATCCGGCAAACTGTTTCTCCATAATTTCATTGAGCTCCTGCAGGGCGGCAGGTTGGACCTCCTCAAGGGTGGCGATACGCATGATCAGGTCAAGGCGCACCGGTTCAGGGAACTGGGAGAGGATCTCAGCGCTCTGCTCAGGATCAAGATACGAGAGCACAATGGTCTGGATCTGCGGATGCTCGTTCTGGATGATGGTGGCGACCTGTCTGGCGTCCATCCACTTGAGCGAATCAAGACCACGCGATCCGGTACCAAGCGAAATCTGCTCGACCAGATTGTTGGCCTTGTCCTCGCCCAGAGCAGCAACCAGGGCGTGACGCACGAAATCGGAGCTGCCAAGCCCAAGATTTGAATGCTTGGTTATATCCATAAGAAAGCTTTTATGGACCGCGTTTACCTGCTCATTGGTAAAACGCCCGGCCTGAGACATGCGCATGCCCAGCTTCTGCACCTGCTTTGGCTGCAGATTGCGGAAAACCTCGGCCGCGTCGTCCTCTGAGAGTGAAAGCATCAGCAGCACGGCTTTATCAAGTCCGGTCATGCCCTGCAGGGCTGACCGCTCGTCATCAGTAAGCTCAAGAGTACCGTTCTGTACTGATCTTCCGACCCTGTCCAGAGCCTGTGACACGCCAGGAGCGGCCACAGCCTTGCCCGTGGCCGCTGGCAGATTATTGTTTTCATCAGCCATCTTTACGCTTCCTTCATATCCCTTTTAGCTCAAAGCTCAGCTCTTTTTCTCTGCGGCTTTATCCTTGGACTCGCCTTCAAGCCATTCCTTTATGACCTCGGCGGTAAGCTGAGGCTCGTTGGAGGCCAGAGTTCTGACCGCCTTGAGCAGATCGGCTTCACGGTGGAGATCCGGCAGATCAATACCACCGCTGTCGTTGATGGAGTACACCTGATCCTCCATTTCCTTGTTCTTGGTAATGAGGTCAAGATCGTCATTGCCCTCAAGCGCTGAGCCGTCATCAAGATCAACATCATTCTGCTCCTCAAGCTCGGCCTCCTCATCCTCGCGGTGCAGGAGTTTCATCAGCATCGGTCTTATCACGAACAGCACCAGCACGATGATTACCAGCACGGCGCCAAGCACGCGCACAAGCCTGTAGAAGTAATTCTGTTTATACCATGGCAGAGGAGGACGCTCGTCAGCGTGCGGGAACGAGACCGTCTCGACATTGACAAAATCCCCGCGCGCCTGATCAAGACCAAGTCCGCCGCGCACCAGATCGGCTATCTTTTCCAGATCTTCCTTAGGACGCGGGGTGTAGGTCACGTTGCCATCGGCGTCTACCTTGCGCAGGTAGTCTACCGCCACGGAAACCGTAAGGCGGGACACCATATTGGTAGGACGCACGGTGTGACGCACCGTGGTGTCAACCTCATAGTTGCGCACCGCTTCTCTACTTTCCTTGCGCTGGTTCTGGCTCTGGTTTTCAGAATTGGCGGTACCGTTTCTAAGCTGCTGGGGAATAGCCGCGTTCGCGGGAGGCTGATTTGAAAGCGAGCCCGGAACTCCGTAAGGGTTACCCTTGTCATTGCCGCCCTGCTGTTCTTTTAAGGTCTCGGATCTTACCGCCTGACTGTCAGGATTATAGAGTTGGGCGGTCTCCTCCTGCTTGGTCGTGTCAAGCGTAACGTCCACCTCGGCCGAGTAGTTGCCAAGACCCAGCATAGGGGCAAGTATGGTATCGAGCTTGTCGCGGTACTGAGCCTCACGCATGGTGTGCATCTCAAACTCGCGCTGGAGCTTGTTCTCAGCCGTATCCTCGCGGCGGTCATCCGAGAGCAGGCGCCCCTGCTGATCGGTTACCGTGACGTCCTTGGAAAGCAGGTTGTGCACCGCAGAGGCGACCATGAAACGTATGGATGAAACGTTTTCGGGGCTAAGGTAGGTTCCGTTTTTGAGTGTAACCACCACCGCCGCGGAAGGACGACTCTTTTCGCGGGCAAACACGTTCTCCTTGGGAATAGCCAGAAGCACGGTGGCGCGGTCAATACCGTCGATCTTTTCAATCGCCCGGGCAAGCTGGATCTCGCGTCCGTGTTTGATGCGTTCGTTCTCAAGATGCTGTGAAACGCCAAAGCCGCTGTCAGTCATCAGAATTGAGTCACCAAGATCATTTTTCTCCTTGGGAAGCGCTATTCCCTGGCGCAGCATCTGGGACGTGATATCAGAATACTTGGTGGCGTCAACATAGATGGCCTCACCAGACAAGCGATACTTGTAGCCGCCGTTATCAAGGAAATCTAGAACCTTGCCAATCTCCTGGGGTGAGTATGTGCCAAGTTGTCTTTCCGTCGCGGGGGCGCTTGAGGATCCTGAGTGCAGCGAGAATATAGTGAATATGATCACCGCCACGAAAATGGCGAGAAAGCCCAGCAGCATGAAACGGTGCAACACATCACCGTTATGGATGAAATCGGATATAAAGGCCATGAAACGCTTCACGGCTCCTGATTTTGATTTTTCAGGGGCGTCTGATGAAGGGCCGTCAATAGACGGCGCCGCGGCCGCGACCTTTGGATCGGTCAGCGCGGTGCTGGTATTGCTCTCAGTTACCGCGGGAACATTGCTCCCCGATCCCTGAGTTCCGGATGGTACCGGTAAATCGTTGTCTGGCATATTTCAATTCTGCCTAATTCAGATCAGATCTGCATCTGGGACACGGTTTTGTACGCTTCGATAAGCTTGTTACGGATTTGTACCGCCGCCTCGAAGGAAATACTTGATTTCTGTGTTGCAAGCATAACATCAGAGAGGGTCACCTGTCTGTCACCAGTGTCAAATCTGGTCTGCAAATTGCTGGCGTTGTTCTGAAGATTGTTGACATTCTCAAATGCCTCTTTGAGCGCGTGTTCAAACGCGCCGACACGATTGGCGGCGCTTTCTTGTCCGTTAACAGATGGTACGGCGCCAGAGACAGTATTAACAGATTTATCCTCTTCTGATAAAGCGCTGTCATAAACATGAGGCTGAGCCACACTCTGACCGTTATTTCCAGCAGCCGCGCTCAGCGCTCTCATCTGGCGTTGCATATTCTGAAGTCCGGAGAGTATTGATCCTGATGATCCGACGCTGTCAATACCTATGCTCATTTTTGGCCTCCGCGCCGGTTTTCCGACGCTCAAATCCTTTTTTTAAGGGATTAGAGCATTTTTCATGCCATGAATGAGCAGGGGATTATCGTTTCAGAATATATGGCGACTATCCATATACTTATATTTACACCAAAGAGCCTTTTTCGCAAAGGATCCAGCGACAATCTGACTGCTGATCACAAAATCAGCTCTCATGTCAAAAAACAGGCCTGTCAAAGGCAGGCCGTGTTTATTTAATGAGCTATCAGATCACCCACGCTTTCTTATCTGAACTCCGCTCTCGTCTGAATAAAGCACCACCTCGGCGCCGCGGCGCGCGAAAAGCCCCACCGTTACCACACCCGGGATCGCGTTTATCTTGTCCTCAAGGGATACAGGATCTGTGATCTTAAGTCCCCTGACATCGACAATCTGACAGCCGTTATCGGTAATGCAGCCCTTGCGCAGCACCGGATCGCCTCCGGTTATTTTGCGAAGCTGTCTTATAACCTGCTCGCGTCCCATGGGGATGACCTCAACCGGCAGCGGGAAGGCTCCCAGAGTGTCAACGAGCTTTGACTTGTCCACTATGCACACGAAGGTCGAGGCCATTGAGGTTAAGATCTTCTCGCGGGTAAGGCAGGCGCCGCCGCCTTTTATAAGATTGAAATTCGGATCCACCTCGTCAGCGCCATCGATATAAACGTCATAGCCCTCGACATCATTGGGATCCAGAACCTCAACCCCGATCTTCTCAAGCAGATGAGTGGTCTTTACCGAGCTGCTTACCGCGCCTTCAATCTGAATGCCGCTCTTGCCAAGCTGCTCTATGAATTTCACCACGGTAGAACCGCTTCCTACGCCCAAGATCCCTTTCTTTGGGACATAATCAAGCGCCGCTTTGGCAACCATGGTCTTAAGTTCATCCTGAGTCATATAACCTCCGTCCCTAGGATTATTTGACCGTAATACGGGCAAAACGGCGCTTGCCGACCTGCCAGACTGCGGTGCCGGGAACTACTTTTTCATCTTTGGAAGATACGGCTTTGCCGTTGATCTTAACCGCGCCCTGTTTGATCATCCTAAGCCCATCTGAGGTTGAGGCCACAAGTCCGGCCTCTTTTAGGATATTGGCAACGGGCTTTGCCTCAATGGAAAACTCCGGAATATTCTCAGGGATCGCGCCTTTCTGGAACTGGTTTAAGAAGCCTTCAACCGCTTCTTTGGCCTTCTCCTCACCATGAAAACGCGCCACCATTTCACGACCGAGCTCAATCTTGGCGTCCCGAGGGTTCATTGAGCCGTTAAGACACGCTGACTTGAGCCTTTCAAGGTCTTCATTACTCTTTTCAGAGAGCAGAGTGAAGTAGTTCCACATCAGGCTGTCCGAGATTGACATGATCTTGCCGAACATCTCTGAAGGGGGCTCAGTTACGCCAATATAGTTGCCCTTTGACTTTGACATCTTGACTACACCGTCAAGTCCAACCAGCAACGGCATCATCAGCACGCACTGCGGTTCCATCCCTGCGTCCTTCTGAAGCTCGCGGCCCATGAGCAGATTGAATTTCTGATCGGTTCCGCCAAGCTCGACATCAGCTTTAATAGCCACTGAGTCATATCCCTGGAACAGCGGGTACAGAAATTCGTGAATGGCTATAGGCTGGTTAGCGGCGAAGCGTTTTGAGAAATCATCACGCTCAAGCATGCGGGCCACCGTAAGCTTTGAGGCAAGCTTAATGGTACCGGCGGCTCCCAGCTTATCGCACCACTCAGAGTTGTAACGGATCTCGGTAAGCTTTGGGTCGAGGATCCTGAAGACCTGATCGGCGTAGGTTTTGGCGTTTACCTCTATCTGCTCACGGGAAAGCTGCGGTCTTGTCGCGTTTTTGCCTGAAGGATCGCCTATTGACGCGGTGAAATCACCGATTATAAGTACAACTCTGTGCCCAAGTTTCTGAAATGTTCTGAGCTTGTTTAGAATAACTGTATGCCCAAGGTGAATATCAGGCGCCGTAGGATCCATTCCGAGCTTGATCGTAAGCTGTCTGCCGCTTTCAAGTTTCTTGCGTAACTCCTCAAGCGGAATGATTTCCTCCGCCCCCCTGACTATCTCAGAGAGCGCCTCTTCTATGTCGGGCATCGTTTTCTCCTATATAAATAATATACAGCCACGCGCTTGCCCCGCGCGTCAGTTCAAAATCAAATACCATGATTATACATTTTCAATTTACTCTGCCAAACAAATTGGCCAAAGGAAACTAACAGAATTATCCGCGTAGACCACACAATATTGACCGCAGAATGAGTATGTCGCTTGTAGACAAACCACGCGATGGGTGGGAGTCAAGGACGCCACTTATATAATTATATAAGAGGCGGTTGTTGACCTTCCGTAACTGCGGCCAATGACTTTCGCTAACATAGTTAGGTTTGAAAAATCCGGGCGCCATCCCATGACCTTTAGATCATGGGCAAGCGCCAAGGCGGGGATCAGCCAATCAGCTTTGGCAGGCAGGATAGGCAGCCCTCTTCTTAATCCTGTAACATCCTCGCTGTCAGTCAGTATGATCCAGCGTCCGCTGTCCAGGAGCCCCCGCTTATCTGAGACTGTATACGACCGGGACAGTAACTCCAAGCGGAACGCCTCGCACGTCCAGAGAGGTTCCATTCAGATCATCCGCGATTTTTGAGGCAGCGATATCGAGCGAACGGTGACCTGAAGAAGACTTGATCGAAGCTGAGTTGATCCGACCGTTCCCGTCTATGCTGAAAAATATCTCAACCGTTCCCTCGGCTCCTACCCGCCTTGCCGCCTGAGGATAGCGCTTCTTACCCTCGATCCTGGCTAGCAGAGCCGTGATTAGACGCTTTTTCAACGCGCCATTCGTGTTACTCATTCCAGGAGCGTTTACCGGCATTGACGCCGCGTCCGGCGACTGCCGCACGGCGCCAGACTGGTCCTGTTGGACTGTTTTACTTTCAGATGGCATGCGCGCGGCTATTTTAGGAGGGTCATAGTCTACGTCACGACGCGTTTTTGCCCTGACAATATGTCGAGAAGTTTTTTTTTGAGTAACCTTGCGCTTCTCGGTCCTTTCTCTGAGACGCTTATCAGCCTCCTGATCTGGTCTCTCCGCTTCAGGAATGACCGGTAAATCGTCTCCTTGCGCCACGGTAAGAGGTGTTTCACTCAAGGCTGCCGGAGGCAAAACATCTGTTTTTAAGGTCTCTGCCTCAGGCTCTGGGACTTCTGCCGCCTCCTGGACATTTTGTGTAGCGGGCGCAACTACGGCAAGCTCAATAGTGATCCCAGGATTTTGCCGGGAGTGAGATGCAGACACCACTGAGGACATTGCCATGGACAGAAGAATTATCAGGGCTGAGGCAATTGCCACAGTTAGCACCACTGCCTGAAGGCAGGCTGAGCGCTTTACTGGGTCACACACTGATCCGGTCTTGATCATGGTGAAATCTTGTCAGTCGCGATGGCAAAGCGTCCGCTACGCACGAACTTTGCCGCGTCTACTGCCTTTACGAAGCTCTCAAAAGGAGCCTTAGAGTCAACACGCAGGATCAGCGTCTCTTTGGGATCCCTCTTCATCCACTCTTCAAGATCACTTCCCGCTATCTCATTTCTGCCATCCCAGAAACTTCCGTCCTCGCGCACTGTCAGCTCAAAACTGGTACGCGCGTTCTCCTTCTGAGAGTGGCCTGCCTTGGGCAAGGTAACATCCAGCACTGGTGAAGCAAAGGTCATCGTCATCACAAAAAATATCACCAGCATGAAGATCACATCTATAAGGCTTGTCAAATCAAGCCTTGGATCCTCGTTCATCTCGTCAAACATTTCTCTTTATAGCCTAAACGTTAACAGGACACGCGTGAGCGCCACATGAATGGCCGGCTGCTCTGCCGCTTTTCTTCAGAAGACGGTAGCTGTGCTCGATCGCCCCAATTCGGTACTCCTTTACCTGAAGCGTCATAAAGTAGTACACGCCTAAAACCGGGATCGCTATTACCAGCCCCATTACAGTGGTAAGCAGAGCCTGCGAAATTCCGCCTGCCAGCGCCGTGGCGTCGGGGGAGCTCTCAAACGCCATAGTGTGGAATACACTTACCATGCCGAGAACTGTTCCCAAAAGCCCGAGCAGAGGCGCTACAGCGACAATAAACCTGAGCCATACAAGGGTGTTGTTAAGGAACCTCAAGTGCTTTAAAAACAGATATGCAACCTCTGCGCGCATATCGTTACTATGTTCTGAATGGCGGAACACCACTTCATGCACCACAGCTATGAGCGGGTTTGACACCTCCATTTCAGCAATGAACGAGTCCGTGCCGTTTTCATAATCGCGCATGCCGCGGCGGAACTGCCGACCGACGCGGGCAAGATAGATGAACGACCAGAGCGACAGATACACAGCGGCAACCCCCAGCACTAGCAGCGCAACTCCGGCCGGACCTATAAGCGAGTATATGTGATCAATTACCATCTCTTATTCTTCCTTTGCCTTGCTCAGCATGAAGGCGCCCCACTCTGACGCCTGATCGCAGTCTTCATGGTCAGGATGTCCCTCGGCTGCCTTGATGCGTGCGGCGCGCTCCTCTGTCATAGGCATTGAGGCGCTCATCGCCTTTACAAGCTCTGGATCTACCCTGCCCCGCCAAAATCTCCAGCCGATCCAGCGAAGGTTTGGAAAGGCCGATTTCCACTCCTCATAATATTTCTTAAGAACGTCACAGGCTCTCTGACTCTCTGGGGATCCTCCCATGGTGCCAAATAGCGCGACCGCGGGACGCCTGCTTTGCTTTTTGGCAATCCGGTCGAGATCCTGGATATAGTCGCGCGCCTCTACGGCAAGTCCTCCCTTGTCAAGCCAGGCCCCGACAAATGCCAGATCAAAATCCGCGCTTTCTGGAGCGTCTTCTACGCTGCAAGATCGCGCGTCGGGGAAGGCTCTTGCGATCGCCTTGCCAATCTTCTCGGTGTTTCCTGTACGGGAAGCCCATACGACCAGCACTTTCATTTCGCCACCTCTGCACCTTTGCCTGTTTTACGCCAGCACGATTGCAGGTTAAGGAATGACGAACGCACCTCATTTATAAGCTCGTGACCGCGTCTTCCAACGTAAACGCTGTAAAGCACTTTTCCTTCCGCGTCAAAAAAGTGTATGGCGTGACTCTCCCGCCCCATGAAAGGCAGCGAGGCCATTGCGATGTTCTTAACATCGCCTGGCTTCAAATGACCGCTAAGAGGAGATCCCGCCTGCCTGAGGTTGTAATATCCCATTGCGGTTTTGCCGCGCGGCAGTTTGCACTCGATCTCAATAACATTGCCACAGTGCTCCACGAGGAATGTAACCCGCTCCCATGAGGAGGCCTCATTCCATATGCTCTCAAACTCACTGCCTGGCGCGAACGAAACCATATCAGGCGGTAAGTATTTCAATGCCTCAAACGCGCTCAGGCGCAGAGCGTCTCCGAGAATTGACGGAGTCACTATTCCGTCTCCAGTGAGCATATCTCTTATTTTTTGTTGTCTTTCATCAAGATCCATCATAAATCCTCTTTTTTAAAGTCTCAGAGCGCTGGTCGCGCAGCGCTTCATTAGTTCCAAATCATGAGTGATGATCCATACCAATGCCCCTTTACCGGCGAGAACCTCAAGCGCTACCGCAATACGCTCCATATTTGCCCCATCAAGCCCGCTGGTTGGCTCATCGAGTATCACCAGTGAAGGATCTTTGGCAAAGGCGCAGGCGATCACGAGCCGCTGCTTCTGTCCGCCAGAAAGAGAGTGTGGATGGCGCGTGGCAAGTTCCTCTAACGAAAAAAGCGATAGCAGCTTCATAGCTTCCTTGCTTGAACAGCGCCGTCTGGCGACTCGCAAAGAGATCTGAACCTCGTCCAATACGCTCTTCATATACAGCTGATGATCGGCGTTTTGCAGTACTACAGATACCCTCCTGAGTCTCTCCCTTTGACTGAACTCACGCCCATCTAGCAGCACCCGCCCTGACGTCGGATTCTCCAGACCTGAGATCAGCCGGGCCAGGGTGGTCTTTCCCGCGCCGTTTTTTCCGATCACAGCGACAATACCGTCACCTGAGGCAAAAGACAGGCCATTTATAATTTGTCTGCCGTCACGGTAGCCAAAGCGCAATTGCTCGGCGCTAATAGCAGGATGCTCTGAGAATGTGTCAGGCAGAGTCGTCCTTGGATCGTCTACCTCAAGCGCGCGCAGGCCGAGCCTGCTTAGCATGGACGCGCTTAGATCGCGAAAATCGCCGGAAAACGCGGTCCTGCCGCGGTCGAGCACCAGAACCCGATCGGCTATATCCTTAAGCCAATAAAGCCTGTGATCGACCACCAGAACAGCCATGCCGCCCTGCGCCAGGCTCTTAAGTCTTAAAGCGAGTTCTCGCGTGGCCTCAGGATCAAGATTTGCGGTCGGCTCGTCCAGGATAAGCGCCTTTGGATCACTCATAGAGAGCGAAGCCATGGCAAGCAACTGCTTCTGACCATCGCTCATCTTCCCAATCGCTGACTTCAGAAAATGATCAATGCCGTAGACACGGCTTTGCTCTCTCACCATGCGGCGCATATCGTCGCGCGAAATTCCGCGCCATCTGAGAGCGAATGCCAATTCCTCCTCTACTCCTGTGCCGAAAAACTGCGACTGCGGATCCTGGAAAAGTGTTCCAGCGTCCTGAGCTATTGATGAAATCCCGCGTTCAGTACAGTCAATACCACATACCCTGGCACGCCCATAAACCGCGCCATTGAAGTAATGCGGGCACAATCCGTTAAGCATCCTTACCAGCGTGCTCTTGCCGCAACCTGAGACTCCTGTAACGACTACAATTTCCCCGGGTTCAACACTCAGATCAACACCATGAAGCGCCGGGACGTCACAACCCTGGTAGCAAAATCCAGCCTGTTCTAGTTCTAACACTGCTTTCACAGGTCAGCCTCCTCAGCCGTGCAGTGGCTTAATATCAATCGGACAGACCACGCTCAGCGCGATAGCTGACGCGATCACCACAGCCGCGAGCGCCATGGCCGCCGCGTCTGCCCACCCAAACTGAGGAGCGTCATAAGGCACAAGCCTTCGGCCGCGGCCAAGCCCTTTTAGCTCAGCTGCGATGCCCAGATCGTCGCTTGTCTTCAAGGTACGGAACAGGAGAGGAGCAAAAAGCAGTCTCGTGATCTCAACAGGATGCACAGCACAATGCCAGAATCCAACATTCCAGCCACGAATCTTTAATGACTCCCATACCTGCCTCGTGTCCGAGGCGAAGGATGGTATAAAGCGGATCATAACTGCGCATGGCAGATAGATTACAAAAGGAAGACGCATGCCCTCGAGAGCGCCCAAAACCTGCTGGATCCTGGTACAAAAGGCAAGCGGCAGGAGCACGTTCATCATTGTCAGACAGCGCAAAAAAGGGATCCCAAGACTCCAGATCTGCACGTTCCTCATCATATCCGGCACCAGCAGTCCAATGAGTCCGGTCCAGGCAACTGCAAGGCATGCCATTACAGCCATAAAGGCATAGGCAAACAGGGTCGCGCGGATGTGTCGTGATATCATCAGATAGGCAAGTGAAGCGCCAAAGATCGCGCACTGACTCAAAGGGTTGGAAAAAACCAGAGTCGCCACCGCAGCACTTACACACAGCAGCATCCTGGTACGGCAGTCCAAATGGCCTTTGTACCCGCTCCCGGCTCCGTCGTACCGATCAGGATTGAATAATGCCAGCATGGCGCAGTTCTCCTGCCAGTCGGGATCCGCAAAATAGCCCGCATATACTTCCAAGATACCCTACACCAACTATGATCGCGGCCACCCACATCAATGAAAGGTTTTCGCGCGTGTAGATGAGCGAGACGCCAAGCGAAAAGATCTTTGAGAGCAGATCGTTGAGAGCGACACCTATAAAGAGCGCCGCCCCGGGGCGTATCCTGCCTAATACAATCATCACAAGCTCGGCCAGTAACGCCGCGCAAAGGGCTGTAGGGATCAGGATAACGCTGCCGCCCAGGATCATGAAACTTACAATCTGGTTTACCGCCGTAAAAAGCAGTAACGTGCCACTCTTTCCTACCTTGCTCAGAAGCACGACCACCATGGTGGTATATGCGGCGTTCTTGAGCATGAGAGAAAGCGGATTCATACCGCCTCCGGCCAGCGCTATGACCAGCGTTGAGATCTTTGCAGCGGCTGCGAAGATCCCAATCGCGACCAATTCACGCGATTCAAAGTATCCGCCCCGCTTTGTCTGGAATTTTAAATTTTTCATTCATTAAACAGGGGCGCTTCGCACGCCCCCCTTCCTTAGCGTTGAAACTACCGCGTTGTCAGAACTTTAACGAGAACCTGAGATTTACATGCCTGCCGGGTTCCCAGGTTGTCGTGTTGTAGCGGTAACCCTGATCAAAGATGTTCAAAAGCTCCGCCGCCACCTGGTAGCGCTTTTCAGGACCAAATCCATAAGTCGCCCCGAAGTTGGCGGTGGTAAAGCCCGCAGTGCGGGTCACCACTCCAGTAGATCGCGAGTAGCTCTCAGTATCAGTCTGCGAGCGGGCATACACATCAGTTGTAAGGAGTCCACCTAACACATCAAAATTCGAGCGCAGGCCATATCTTGAATAAAACTCCGGAGTGCCGCTTTGTGTAGTCGAATAATCGCCCCATTCAAGCTTCCGCTTTATCCAGGTCAAACTCACGTATGGCTCGAAATAATCAGCCGCGCGCCATGAAGCCGATAACTCCATACCGCGGGTTTTGGCACGATCAGCGTTCATGTATCTGTAGGTGTTTACCCCCACCTGTTCTGTGGTTATGTAGTCGCGAGCTGTTGAATAAAAAACATCCGCGTCCACGGTGAGTCGACGTTCGTTCCAGCGCGCTCCAATCTCGTAGTTGTTTGAAACTTCAGGGTTTAGATCAGGATTTCCAATGGTGGTACCACCTCCCATGGAGGTTCTCAGGTAACGCTCCTGAAGGATCGCCGCGCGGAAGCCCTGAGCCCAGGACGCACGCAGACTAAGGTGATCAATACCTGTCCAGGTTAGAGCGGCATTAAACACGGTCCGGCTGTTGGAACTCCTGCCTTCAGAACCCGCCGTTCCATCGTCGTAGTTGGTATAGTTTGTCTGTCGCCCCATCACCTTGGTGTAACCATTTTTGGAAGCAACAGCCTCATCCATAGCGGATCTTATATGGGTGTATCGCGCCCCATAACTGAGCGCGAAATCTGCCGGAAGCTGATTGGTCATCGACGCGAACAGAGCGTTTGTGGTCTCACTACCCTGATTCAGACGCAACGTGTTGTAGTTCATTTCGACTATCGGTGGCATGCTGTGGGTCATGGCCAGCGTGGTTTCGGCGTCAAGGCTGTCGCGCATGAACTCGTAGCCGGTGATCAGATAGTTGTCATCGCCAAGCTGCCAGTCGGCCTGGAGACTGGTTCCAAATGTCTTGATCTGGTTGTCGGCGGTGTTGTCCATTCCGACCCCGCTTATCGCGACTTTGTTGTCCATCTCCTTGTGGTTCTTCTGCCAATAACCGTCCCAGCGCAGTTTTGAGAGGACGCTTGAGAGCTCGCGTCCTTCAGCAAAAAAAGCCACCTTCTCTCTCTGCCAGCGGGGCACATCTATTGTAAAATCCGTAACCGGCATCTCTACACTGCTGCCGCCAATCCTGCTGTCGAATGTATCCGCGCTCAATCCCGCGGTGAAATTACTGCTGAAATCATATGAGAGGAACAAACCGCCAGATCTCTGTCTGAAACCTGTATTCTCCTGACGCCCGTATGGCGTGTCGATGTCACCGTGGATCGAGTTTGATCCGTTTACACGATAGTGGAAGCCGTTCTTTGTCCCTGAAATCACCGCCGATTCTGAATGCCCATGTCCGGCTCCGTCATAACCTACCGAAGCGTCGGCGTTGAAAGCATCATCACCACCTTTTTTGGTAATGATGTTGATGGCGCCGCCTATGGCGTCAGATCCGTAGAGTACTGACGCCGGACCCTTTATGACCTCGATACGCTCTATTGATGATGGGTCGATAAGCAGAGCAACTGCCTGACATTGACTTATGCTCAGATATCTTCTGTCCGTCAACCATCACGAGAGTACGGAAAGCGTCCTCGCCACGAATGCTTACGCGCTTGAGACCTTGAGTGCCGTCGTTATTAATCTGCACCCCTGGCACGTCCTCAAGAAGCTCACCGACTGTTCTTGCCGATGACTTTCGAATCTCTTCTTTGGTTATCACTGACACGCTCATGGGAACATCTAAGAGTTCCTGCTCCACGCGTGAGGCAGTAACGGTAACGGCCTGGGATTTAACCTGCTCGGCTGCGGCATTGGCGCACAAAGCCATAAGAGTAGCAGCGGCAAGTGGTTTTAAGGCGTTGATTTTCATTTTTTTAAAATACGGGATCCCCCCGCTCCTTGTCTTGCTGTTAAAAAAATCAATGGGAAAGCGCATCCATGAGGCTTTGCGTCAGCCGTCCCTGCCAAAACTGCCCTGCTGTTGTAAGCAACAGATAGTCTCCGCTTGGTGATAGCAATCCAGCGTCTTCCCAATTTTTTAGAATTGGGGCAAAGCGTTCCTTGAAATGGACTCCAGGCACCTCCTTATCAAGGAGCCCTGGGTTGAGGTAATTGAGCTCCAGTTGCTCTGAAACCGCCAGTCCGGCCTCGTAGTTGCGGCGCGGACGCGTCAGCATGCCTATGCACTTGCGTCCATCATTGACCGCGTTCATCCACTCTGTTACCTTGCGGCTGTTCATAATGGTGTGGCCAAAGAGCGAACCGCCGCCACCAGGGCCAAACGGAACGCAATCAGTTCGACCTTTTACGAAGTAGTTGTAAAAATTCCGTTCGCGCGTATTTCTGGCCCAATGGCTTATGGAAAGCCGCCGCCAGGCTGGTTCCCGAAGCGATTCAACAGCGTGAGAGAACATCCTTGCCCGCAGACGGTGGTCCGGCCCGGGCGGAAGCTTGCCACTGGCGATGTAATTGAACAGAGGCGCCCCAGGAAATACCCGGAGCTGGTAGCAGTCGACCCCGTCGACCCCGATCTCATAAGCGATTTGCAGATCCTCTTTCCAGGTCTCAAACGTCTGGAAAGGAAGCCATAGATTAGATCTATAACTACCGCGGCCTGGTGATAACTGATGAGGCGCTCAAGGCTTGAAACAAGCTCCTCGTGGGTCGAGCGCCTGCCTACCGCCTGGCGGATCCTGGTGTCAAATGACTGCACTCCCATTGAAAAGCGGTTTACTCCTCCCTTCAGACACGCTTCAATACGGTCTGGCCCGAAGTTCGAAAGTCTTCCCTCGAAGGTGATCTCACAGTCATTGGCAAGAGGCAGATACTTGCGGGCAGCATTTAAAACACGCTCAATATCCTCCGCGCTAAGCGCGGTAGGAGTGCCCCCGCCGAAATACAGCGCCTCGAATGGGCGTCCCGACTGAACCGCCCTGCCATCCCATAGCTGCATCTCACGTATCAGCGCCTCGGAAAACCGGTGACTTTCTTCAGCGTCGCGATATGGATTGATATAAAACATGCAGTAAAGGCATCTGGTTTCACAGTAAGGAATGTTGAAGTACGCTACGGCGCGCCCTGAACGCTCCTTCCTGCTCAATTCGTCAAGCAGGGCTCCCGCCTGATCTAAAGGAACTGGAACGCTTCCCATACCGGGGTGAGTAACAATTCCCTCGTCAAAGGCGTCTGTAATCGGGTTGTCACTGACCCTGGCTTTCCAGAATTCAGCTCCATCGCCTCTGGTTGCTCCCATATGATGACCTGGGGGCATAGCGAGACCACCCTTCATAATCGTTGCGCTGTCCGGCCGTTTTGAGCGCGTCTCAGGGCGCTGATGCGCAACTTCAAGTTCTTTTTTCATCTCTGACTACTCTTGTGGTGTCTTATAACTTCGCGCCATAGCATGTCGCGTATTAGTTAGCATAAGCTAACTGGACTATACACGACAGTTTTTGGTAAGTCAACGCTAACTTGTTTTTCTTTGTCTCACAAATCGTTATTTTTTTCAGTCAGAATGAGAGTCATAGCGCTGCGGATCTGATTTTTTGACGCGATAAAAAAGTAAGAAGTCGCGTATGGAGTAACGCTAACAAATCCTCAAAGCGGAAGATGTTGCGCTCTGGAGGAGCTACGCGGAGGATATTTTTTGTTGGGTATATATGGAGGTAGCCGTTTACTCCAAGGAGTTCTAATCAGAGGAATGACTTAAGTCTTAGTTTTGACCTGATCCCGTCAGAAGTCTCCAACTCTTTAGATGTCGACTTTAGTCGGGTGAAGGTTCACTAATGCGGATTTAGAGAATTTATTTAAGCAATTGAGTCACGTGATTGTTTATACCTTATTCAGTTATTTTACCCAGCCATAAGGCTCCACGGGTTGCGCGTGGATCTACGCATGTTGAGATTTCCGTGCGACCCAAGGTACTCTGCCGAGTCTCTTAGGCG
The DNA here is from genome assembly GCA_004557545.1 of Succinatimonas hippei. GTDB lineage: Bacteria > Pseudomonadota > Gammaproteobacteria > Enterobacterales > Succinivibrionaceae > Succinivibrio > Succinivibrio hippei_A. Next base: position 57,949 of record SFGV01000001.1, on the reverse strand, counting down.
GATATACGAAAGGCTTCCTCTCGGAGGTTTATTTATGCCACGGTACGCTACAATTGTCTGTCTTCAAATGCTAACGTAAATTCGCCAGACCCGTCTTTATCCTCCTAAGAGGTTGAGTACTTCTGACGTATTACGTTAAATTTGATATTGAGCGGCAAGCGGAATAGAAGTTTTTTATGTCAAAATCGCTTTACATCGGGCTTATGTCAGGAACCAGTATTGACGCGATGGACGGGATTCTTGCGTCATTTGACGACGCGAGACCTAAACTGCTCGCCTCATCAAGCCGGAAATGGACTGATAAGGAGCGTGAGATCCTAAACCGCCTTTCATCACCTGATCCCTGCGATCCTGATCTTGTCTATAAAAGCGCGCTGGATATTTCAAAGGCCGAGCTTGAGGTTGTGCAAGACCTGCTTGAGAAAACCGGAATTAAGCCTCATGAGGTGACCGCCATCGGCGCTCACGGACAGACCGTGCGCCACCGCCCGGAGCTTGGGTATACGGTTCAGCTCAGCTCGCCTTCATATCTTGCGGTAAAATCCGGCATCGATGTGATTGCGCATTTTCGGGAGGCTGATCTCGCCAATGGAGGCGAAGGGGCCCCGCTTACCCCAGCCTTTCACTCCTACCTTATGGGATCATCAAGCGAGCCGCGCTATGTACTGAATTTAGGCGGCATTGCCAATCTTACAGTGATGGGCGCTGGAGGAATTGTGCTTGAAGGATATGACACCGGTCCTTCAAATACCCTTTTGGATCTCGCCTCAAGAACCTTTTTAAACACCCCTTATGACAAGGACGCCAAAACCGCGCTCAAAGGACGCGTTAACACCATCTGGCTTGGGAGACTTTTAGACAATCCTTATTTTAAAAAGGATCCGCCCAAATCCACCGGCAGAGAGCTCTTCAACCGGACTTATGTGGAGGAAATATTCAGAGAGGTTTCCGCAAAACCAGAGCTCATACCTGATCTGATGGCCACATTATGCGAGTTTACCGTAGTCAGTATATGCGACGCGCTTGAGAACAGCATGCGCCGTCAGACTCTCGCCGGCGGCACGCTCATAACCTGCGGAGGCGGCGCCTCAAATCCCCTCATCAGGCAGGGGCTTTGCGAGAACTGCGCTGACATGGGAGTTGAGGTAAGGGACTGCTCGGAATTTGGGGTTGACCCCCAGCTTCTGGAGCCTCTGTGCTTTGCCTGGATGGCAAAGCTCTTTGTTGAGGGCAGGCGTCTGCCGCTTGGTGGCGCAAGCAAAGCCCCCAGCGACACTATCGCGGGCTCGCTCTCCCCTGCCCCGGGAGGATGGTTTGAGACTCTCAGAGGCGCGAGAAGTTCTTCAATGGAAGATCTTCAGCCATAGCCAAAAGCGCGCTGAGCGATTGAAAGACCGTGTATTCTCTTACCATGGTCCTGTCACCTTCAAATAAAAACCTGCGGCTTATGGCGCTTTGTGAGCGCCTGCAAACCCCGATCCACACGGTTCCTGCTGGATTGCCGCCTGAAGGACCGGGACCCGCGACACCTGACACCGCTACCGCGAGATCGGCGCGTGAACGTGCAAGCGCGCCTGAGGCCATCTCCTGCACACACTGTCCGCTCACCTCGGTAAACGCGGAAATGGTTTTGACGCTTACTCCCAGAACATCTTCCTTCGCCTGATTGTTATAAACACTAAAGCCCCGGTCAAAATAATCTGATGATCCCGGCACGGCGACGATCGCAGCTGAGATCAGACCACCGGTAAGTGATTCGGCGGTCGCGACCCTTAATCCCTTTTCCACACAGATTTCTTTTAGCTTTTCTGACAGGATCAGATTGTTTTTTTGAAGCTCCGCTAAAGAGTTGCTGTTATCCGGCATTTGAATTCACTTCCTTACATTTAAAAGGCCCCGGATGGGGCCTTTTAACCTTATCAGTGTGATCGTCTGAGACCTTGTCCCATACCGTAGGCGTTGCGCGCTCTGAGCGAGGCGATATGCTTTTGCGGCGCTGGCGCCTCGATAGTCTGACCATACCCGTCAGCAGCAGAGGCAGGCTCTTTGGGCTTGGGCTCGCTCTGTGCGTTGCTGTGGGCTCTGATCCCGGATACCTTAGCGATCATCTCTATTTCAGATGGAGGAAGCGAGGTGCGCTTTGAGATCTCAGAGATCTGTGCTCCGTCACGCAGCATCTGCCTGGCCTCGGCGATAGGCGCTCCCTCAGGTCTGGTTCTCTCAAGATCCTCAAACTTACGCGAGAATTTCGACTTAAGATCCGCAAGCTCACCTTCAACCGCGGAGAATTTTCCGGCGAGCTCTTCAAGACTGTCATCCAGCTTTTGCGCGTGATCGGACAGATAAGTCGAGGACTGCTCTGAGATCTTTATGCGCTGTGTAAGCGGATCCACCGAGGCTTTGATTTCATTAAGGGCGTCAGAGAGCTGTTTTAGTGAGCCTGACATCGCCGAGAGGCGTTTTTCAAGATCACCTTCGCGTCTTGAGGTGAGCAGAAACGACACCAGAAGCAGGGTGAGCAGTACCACGGCGATCACGATCACCAGCAGCATTGACACATCAAGATATGATTGCACCCTGTTTCCCCGCGCTCAACGCATGATCAGGCGTACTGTTACTTGTTCAGGTTGGAAACGTCTTCCCATTCCTGATCTGACAAAAGCTTGGTCAGGTCAATGAGAATGAGCAGATCGTTATCACGGTTGCAAACACCGCTTATGAACTTGGCGCTCTCCTCTGTGCCTACATTCGGGGTATCGTCAATATCATTGGTGTTGAGATCGACAACCTCGGCCACTGAATCTACCAGAATGCCCACAACGTGGTTGTCAGACTCAATGATCATGATCCTGGTGTTGTCAGTCACATCAGCAGAAGGCAGGCCAAAGCGCTGTCTGGTGTCAATCACGGTTACGACATTACCGCGCAGGTTGATGATCCCGAGCACATATGAAGGAGCTCCCGGAACCGGGGCGATATCGGTGTAGCGGAGCACCTCACGCACCTGCATGACATTAACGCCGTAGATCTCCTGGCCAAGTTTGAAGGTTACCCAGCGCTTGAGCTCCCCCTGCTTATCCACTCCGACGTCGACAACTTCCTGGTTTTTGCCGTTCTTGGCGGCAGCCTGAGCTTCATTTGCCATTTGATTATCCTCTTATACCGGTTCTTCCGAACCTTTGATCCATTCTAGCAACGCGCGCCGTCCTAAGAAAGTATGGCAACGCGAAATCCCTTACAAATCAGTACGGCCGTCACCATTTTCGGCATCATTTACCGCCATATCCTTTGGTAACAGCCCCATTCCGCGCTCAAACATGGCGATCAGCGCCTTGACATGAATAAGCGCGCACATTTCCTTTTTGACAATGCCGGCAAGCCAGGGTCTGCTTCCGGCCTGAGTTCTCCAGTTGACGCTCTCGCGCCTTACGATCCGGTTGCCCTCAAGGGTATCACAGCCTATAGACCACAGGCTCATTCCAAGCAGAATGAGATAGGAGTAATCGCTCTCAAAGGTTACGTCAGGCTTGACCCAGCGCAGGGTGTCAACCACATTGATCTTGCGGCCTCTTATATCGGCCATTCCTTTGTACCAGACCGGCTTTCCAAAAAGCCTGGTAAGTTTCGGCGTTTCAAAGATCCCGCCCAGCTCTATAAGCGGAACGGCGAAGCGTACCCCTTTGACCAGGAAAAACAGTGCCTGAAATTCCTCCGGAAGATCGATATTCTTCCACTCAAGCGGATCGTCAGGATGCTCAGGCGGCGCGACAGGCGAGAGGGCCTGCTCTGTTTTATCCACGACCTGCTCTGCTGTTTTGGTCTCTGTCTTGCTTTGCGATACTGTGGCGGTCACCACTGAGGCTTGTGGCGCGGCCTGCGCCTCCTGAGCCTGAGCGGCAGCGATCATCGCCTGATCGGCGGCGCTTTCAGCCTCGCTTACCGTAACAGTTTTTGTGGCATGCTCGGTCACGCTTTGAGTTTTGGTATCGGTCTTAAGCTCCGTTACGGTCTCAGGGGCGCTGACGGCGGTTTTCTCCTCTGTCCTGGCGCCTGTCTGTGTCTTCACCTCAACCGCGGTCTGAGTAACTGTCTTGCCCTGGGTACTCTCGTCTACCTTCTCCAGAAGCTTTTCAAGGCTCTGGGACGGAGCGCTCTCAAGCGGCAAAACCTCAGGCGCAACCGCCTTTTGAGTCTCAGGCTGCGGCCGCATCTCAAAGCTCTCATCTGAGCTCTGAGCGTCAATAATGCCGGTGCCGTAATAATCAGAGCTGGCGGCCTTAGCGGGATCTGGGGTCTTTGAAGCGGCAAGATCCGCCTCAGGCGCGGCGCTCTGAGAGACTGTCACACTGGGCTGATCCTGTGGACATGGCAGGTGATCCTCAGGCGCCTTATTCTCCTGATCCTCAGATGAGTCATCGTCAGGCGCGCTTGAGAGCATCTGCCTGAAGTACTGCTCCAGAGCCTGCTCTTCGTCTAGAAAATGGCTACGCCCTGACATCAGGACTCCTCCCCGTTTGAGAGCATGCTGCTCATATCATCGGTAATTTCCTTCTCATGATTGTCTTTCTGAGCCCCGGCGCTGTCATCGGTGAGCACGGCGGCCACCGCGGGTGTTACCAGAGAAGGATTGGTCCTGAGCTCATGCCCTATGCTGTAATCAAGCAGGGCGCGGTAGGCCTCCCCGCCGCGGCTTTTTTTATCCATAAGCGGAACCGGGATGTTGCGGTAGCTTGATTCACGAAACAGTGTATCCACCGGGATCACTCCTGACCAGAGATGATCACGGTAATGAATCTTCAGAAAATCAAGCGAGGTATTTGAGGCATGGGTGCGCTTGTCATACATCGTGGGAACAATGATGTAGTCTATCTGGGAGCCATTGGCGGCCTTACCCATAATCGCGAATGTGCGAACCATTCCCTCAAGCCCTTTTAACGCCAGAAATTCAGTCTGGGTCGGTACGAGCACCAGCGATGAGGCTACCAGAGCGTTGACCATTAGCGCTCCGAGTACCGGAGGGCAGTCGATCAACGCCACATCATACTCCCCCTCTATGAGTTCCAGAGCTTTTTTGAGGATCCTGCCTACCCCGGCGCGACCTGAAAGCTGACGGTCAACCGTGGCAAGAGCCATGGTCGATCCGATGATATCAAGTCCCTTAAAACGAGTGGACTTGCAGCATTCGAGAACTTTATCCCTGGTAAGCTCGCGATCGCTGTATATATCATAGAGATTTCGGTCGAGCTGATCGTCCTCAAAGCCCATATACGCTGTCAGAGAGGCATGAGGATCCGTGTCTATAACCAGAGTTTTAAGACCTTCCTTCTCAAGCCAACCTGACAGGGAGGCGACGGTGGTGGTTTTTCCTACGCCACCCTTCTGACTTGCCACTGCCCAAACCAGCACTTCATGCTCCTTAGCGTTATTGTCCAAAACTCAGGTTAACTGAATTGTCATCCCCACGCGAGACCCCTACTGAACCTGAACCGGCCTGACCTGATGTAGAAGGCGCGGCGTCGTTCGCGTCCTGCACCACATTGAGTTTGTCATTGTTTTCAACCGCGTAACGTGAGATGGCTACAACCACGCGGCGGTTGCGCGCCCGGCCCGCCGAAGTGGCGTTTGAAACCAGCGGCGCGTATTGTCCGTAGGCCTCAACGGCCATGCGTGAAGGCGCTATGCCGTCAGCGACCAGCTCATTTAAGACGCTGATGGAACGCGCCGCCGACAGCTGCCAGGAATTTTTGTAGATCCCATTTGGGATAAAGCTGTCATCGGTATACCCGCGAATTCTGACATAGTTGTTAACCTGGGCGAGTGCCACCGCTATCTTGGCTATTAAAGGACGAGAGGCTGATAGTATCGAGGCGGAACCTTCGGCGAAAAGCATGCCGGAGTTGATATTGAGGGTAAGCCAGTGCTGATCCTCCTCAATCTCGATTTCCTTGGCAGCTCCGGTACTGGCGAGGCTTTCTGATACCGACTTGCGTATCGAATCAAAAGGCTGTCCAAGTTTTCCCTCACCTGGTTTGGAACTCTCCTCGCTACTGTGTCCACCGTTGGCTTTCTCGTCAGATTGTCCGCCCGGGGTAAATCCGCCCGCTCCCGAGTCAGACCCTCCGGTGGGCTTTTCAGTATGCGGCGAGCCCTGAGAGCGGGATTTGCTGTCAGATACTATGAGTTCACCCGACGCCTTTGAAACGTCAGACATGCTCTGACCACTGCGGCCGAGATCCTCGCCAGACGCGCCACCCGCGGTATTGGGAGTGTCATTGTCAGGCGATCCGGCGCTGGTGAAATTCATAATGGTGCCGCCGTTTTCCTCACTGCGCACCTGAGGCTGGGACTGCGCGGCCTCTTTCTGAGCCTGCTGTGCCTCTCGGTTGATCTTCTCCTCAAGCGAACCTGGGATCAACAGCACTCCACCTGTAGAAGTCACCAGACTTTCATTAAACGCCTGGGCTACCGACTGCGCCATCGACTGCGCTTCAGACTGTTTGGCCATGGCAAACGCGTAAAGCACCACGAAAACCGCGAACAGCAGTGTCATAAAGTCGGCGTATGACACCATCCAGCGCTCAAGGTTAGCCGGTTTTTCCGGTTTTTTCTTTATTGCCATGGCTTATATCCGTCAGATCACTGCGCTTCTTTCTGACCGGTATATACGGCCATGCGGCGTTTTAGCATCATTGAGTTTTCTCCCGCGGCTATTGAAACCAGTCCTTCCATGGTCATGACCCGGTATTTTGTCCCATCCGTAACACATGCTTTAATACGACCTGAAGACGGAAGAGCTATAAGGTTTGCGAACACCAGACCGTAAATTGTCGCGACGAACGCGGTAGCGACCGAGGGTCCTAACAGATCAGGACGATCCAAAAGTGACATGGCGTGAATAAGACCTAGCACGGCGCCGATAATACCCATGGTAGGAGAGAAACCTCCCAGCGATTCGAAGAATTTGACTCCGTCGTTCTCTTTTTCCTCCTGAATTGAGATGGCGTTTTCCATCAGAGCCTGCATGGCGTCTTTATCCACGCCGTCAACGATCATCTGGATCCCGTCACGCGTGAAGTCATCGTTTGCCGAACCCACTGAGTTCTCAAGCGCCAGCAGACCCTGCTGACGCGCGGTTGTCGACATTGAAATGAGCAACTCAACCTGAGCGTCAAAATTATAATGCGGCGGCGCCACCACCCACAGAAACTGCTTTAAGGAACCGATGAATACCGGAAGAGGAAACTGCACGAAACACGCGCAGGTTGACGCTCCCACCACGACCAGAAATGCCGAGAGATTAATGAGGATCCCGGGGGAGGTGCCCTCGATAAGCATTGACGCAATAATGCACCCAATGCCTAAGAACGTACCCAGTAGGTTCATGCGTTACCCCTTATTTAGAGTCAGGATCAGAATTCCTTGACTATATCATCAGCAATTTCATCAAGCGGCAGCACCAGATCCGCCACCCCGGCGTTGACGATCGCCTGCGGCATTCCGTAGACCACGCAGGTATCCTCGTTCTGAGCCCAGATAACCGATCCTTTCTGCTTCATCATCCGGCAACCCTCACAGCCGTCAGATCCCATGCCGGTCAGGATCATCGCGAGGATCCTGCCGCCGTAGATCTGGGATAGCGAGGCGAACGAGACATCGACGCACGGATTGTAGGATACCCTGCCGTTGTCCTTTAAGATCCTGACTCTGGCGCTGGTGCCCGCGCGCTCAAAGATCATCTGCATTCCGCCGGGCGCTATATAACAGGTGCCCGGCTGAAGGATATCGCCGTCCTTGGCCTCAACTACGGTAAGCTGCGACATTCCGTCAAGCCTCTGCGCGAAGGTCTTGGTAAAAGCTCCCGGCATATGCTGTACCACAACCACCGGAACCGGCAGTTTGGGAAGCTTGGGAATAATGTTCTGCAGCGCGATTGGGCCGCCTGTCGAGCTTCCTATGGCTATAAGACTGTGACGTACCCCGGAGCGACGGTATCCCGTAGTCTCTGACTTATGGGTTCCAAAGGAGAACTTCATGGCCGCGGCCGGTTTGCCCTGATCATGACTGAGCATATTGTTGATGCGGTCATACTCATTGCGGGTTGTAGATGAAACCGCCGGACCCGGGGCGGTCGAAATGGTCGACGCCTTGACTTTGGGCAGTTCGGCATGATGGGCGCTGGTAAGCGCGGGGCGTGAGATGGCGCCTACGCGCGAGCGCATACGGCTTCTTGAGGCTGCCTTGATCAGGCTTCTTAGGTTGTTGATGGCCTCTTCACGACGATGAGCGATGTCCGAGAAATTCTTGGGCATGAAATCAACCGCTCCGGCGTCAAGCGCCTTTAAAGTCGAATCCGCGCCTTCATAGGTTAAGGATGAGAACATCAGCACAGGTGTCGGACATTTGGCCATGATCTCCTTTACCGCCGTGACACCGTCCATTACCGGCATCTCAACGTCCATGGTGACAACATCAGGCCTGAGGCTCTGGGTCTTTTCAACTCCTTCCTTGCCGTCTGCGGCCTCGCCTACGACCTCGAGCATGGGATCGCCTGAAATTATCTCGTTAAGTCTCTTCCTGAAAAACGAAGAGTCATCAACTATTAACACCTTGATTGACATGTTGTTTGCCTTGTTCTCTTTCTTATGTAACTATCTGTCCTGAAAGCCCGCCGCTCAGAATCTCTCCATGGTCTTGTGAGCGTAAGCGCGCATCAGTCCAGGAATATCCAGAATAAGCGCGATACCTCCATCTGAGGTTACGGTAGCGCCCGACATGCCAGGAGTATGACGCAGCAGATTATCAAGCGGCTTTATAACCACTTCTTCCTGACCTAAGAGCTCATCGACCACGAAGCCTACCAGCTGGGCGGCGCCAACCTGAACCAGAACGATATGAGCCTTGTGCTTCATATACTCGGTGATCGGCGCGCCGTCAAACCACTGCTTTAAGAAGAACAGCGGTATCGCCTTGTCACGTATGACGATGGTGTTAAGACCATCGACGTTGCGCATGTTGTCAAGGCTTAAGTAGAAGATCTCGGATACTGACGTCAGAGGCAACGCGAAGGTATGGTTGCTTACTGAAATCATCATAGTCGGGAGAATGGCCAGAGTAAGAGGAACCTTGATCTCAATCGTGGTTCCCTTGCCAAAGGTCGAGAGCACTCTTACCGATCCGTTGAGCTTGTTGATATTGGTCTTGACCACGTCCATGCCTACACCGCGGCCTGAGATATCAGTTACCACGGTGTTGGTGGAGAAGCCTGGCGCGAAGATCAGATCCAGAGCCTCGGTATCAGAAAGCCTGTCGGCCGACGCCTGATCCAGAAGGCCCTTGCGCACGGCGGCCGAGCGCAGAACGTCAGGATCCATACCGGCACCGTCATCGCTGATGCGCAACAGTATGTGATCACCCTGCTGGGCCGCGGCAAGCAGTACCACGCCGGTCTCAGGCTTACCCATGGACTTTCTGACATCAGGGGTCTCAATACCGTGGTCACAGCAGTTTCTGACCATGTGAACCATAGGATCGGCGAGCGCGTCGACCAGATTCTTGTCAAGCTCTGTGTCCTCGCCTTCCATGCGCAACTCGATCTTCTTGCCAAGCTGTCTTGCGAGATCACGCACCACGCGTGGGAAGCGTCCGAATACCTTCTTTACAGGTTGCATGCGGGTCTTCATCACTGCCGCCTGCAGATCGCCTGTAACCACATCAAGGTTTGATATGGCCTTGCTCATTTCATGATCACTGCGGTGAGCGGCCATGTTCAGAAGGCGGTTACGCACCAGCACCAGCTCGCCGACCATGTTCATGATGTCATCAAGCACCTTGGTGTCGACACGGACGGTGGTCTCGGCCTCAGGCTTTGCCATGTGGGCGGCAGGAGCTTTGGCTGAGGGGGCTTTGGCTGAAGCGGCCGGAGCGGGGGCAGGAGCCGCGGCTGGCGCTGGAGCCGCTGGGGCAGGCGCGGGAGCGGGAGCCGCCGGCGCCGCCTGCGGAGCCTGCGCCTGAGGCGCGGTAGCCTTCGCGTTCTTTAACAGCTCGTCAAACTGCTGATCGGTTACATCGCCGCCGCCGTTGGCCTCAATTGCCTTTTCAAGCTTGTCATTTTCACTGCCGGGGGCGTTGCCCTTGCCGTGAAGCTGGTCAAGCAGAGCCTCAAATTCCTCTTCGGTTATATCGTCAATTGAACCGCCTTCGCTGTTCTGGGCAGGGGCGGCGCTCGCGGCGGGGGCGGCCGGCGCTGCCGGGGCGGCGGGAGCTGGCGCCGGAGCCGGAGCGGCCGGGGCCGCCGCGGCGGGAGCGGGAGCCGCGCCCGCGCTCTTGCCCGCCGCCAGAGCGTGCAGGCGGTCTATCAGCTCCTTTGGAGGCTCGGGAAGCGGCTCGCCGTTTTTGACATTCTCGAACATCGCGCTTATCTCATCGTACGCGGCAAGCACCGCATCCATGAGATCCGAGCTCATCTTGATACGCCCGTTACGCAGCTCGTCAAACAGGCTTTCGGCCGCGTGGCAGACCTCAACGAGACTTGTCAGCTGAAGGAAGCCCGCACCGCCCTTTACGGTATGGAAACCGCGGAATATAGCGTTCAGGAGATCTTTGTCGTCCGGGGTTTTCTCTATCTGGACCAGCTGCTCGTCAAGCTTTTCGATGATTTCGCCAGCCTCGACTATAAAGTCCTGCAGAATTTCCTCATCCATTTATAAGTTCTCCTAAATCAGAAGCCGAGACTTGCCAGCAGGTCATCAACGTCATCCTGCGATGAGGCGATGTCCTCGGTCTTCTTCTGCGTCTCCGTGGCCGGTCCCTGCGGAGCCGTCCCGGTAGTCTGTGCAGCCGTTAAACTCTCTGTATCCTTGCCTTTGCCGAAGGTTACGAGGAAGTTCACAAGCTTGTCTTCAACCTCGGACACAAGCTTGATGACTTTCTGAAGCATCTGGCCTGTGAGATCCTGATAGCCCTGAGCCATCATGATCTTGGTAAGCTGATCTGAAAGGTCGTTCGCGCCCTTCTGAGTCTTTATGATCAGATTGTCAACCTTGTGACAGAGGTTTACAAAGGTGTAGCGGTCTATCTGTCCGTTCATGAGTTCCTGCCATGTTGGAAGCAGACTGTCGATGGTAGCTGTGAGATTTCTGATGAGCGGTTCGCATTTGTCAACGGCGTCAAGTGTGGCGTTGGCCGCGTCTCCGGTCATCGAGATGATGTTTTTAAGCCTCTCTGAGGCTATTGGCATCTCTACTTTGGCAATGACCTGAATGCGCTGATCCTCGGTAAACTCCATGATCGCGTCATGAATATCACGGGTCAGGTTACCTACCGCGTCATAAATCGCGTCGTGCCGGAGCTCCTGAGCGACTTCCCAGAACTTTTCCTCGGCCGCGTCAAGCATACCCGCCTCAAGCAGATCACGTATGTCATCGACATCATCAACCGTCAGATGACGTTTGGCGGTTTCGTTTGTCGTTGTCATGTTTCCCGCCTGCTAGTTAAAGCGCTCGAAGATCTTGTCAAGCTTGGATTTCAGAGTCGCCGCGGTGAAAGGCTTGACTATATAGCCGTTCACTCCGGCCTTGGCGGCCTCAATGATCTGATCGCGCTTGGCCTCAGCCGTTACCATAAGTACCGGCATCGCGCGCAACTTGGGGCTTTTGCGAATGTTGCGCAACAGATCAATACCCTGCATGATCGGCATGTTCCAGTCAGTGATCACAAACTGAAAGTCACCTGACTCAAGCATAGGAAGCGCGGTGGCGCCGTCATCAGCCTCGTATGTATTGTTATATCCGAGATCGCGCAACAGATTTTTAATAATGCGGCGCATTGTGGAAAAATCATCCACGATCAGGATTTTTATGTTCTTATCCAAGGTTAGCTCCTCGGCCACAGCTTTACCTGCGGCTATTCCTTAGTTATTCAGGATGGGCGCTAAAATCCGCTCATTCTGAAAACCCATTTGCCGTCTCGTCTAAACTTAACGGCTTTTCAGTTTGAATGTTTAACAATAACCTAGCTTTTGCGCCAATCTCGCAACGCAGATCTCAATCTTGCCATTGATTGTGACATTATCTGGCAGATCCTTGACTCAGAGAGATCCAGAACCTTTCCGATCTCCTTGAGGTTCAATTCCTCATCGTAATAAAGCGACAATACCTGCTGCTCGCGCACCGGAAGGCTTGATATGGCCTTGGCGAGCGCTTTTTTGAACTCTGATGTCGCAAGCAGCTCAAAGAGCTTGTCCTGACGGTGATCCTGAGAGTCACTTATAACGTCCTCAGTCACCCCCAGATCATCAATTCCTATGATCTGCGAGGTAGACGAGTCAAGCAGCATCTGCCGGTATTTCTCGTTGCTTACTCCAAGCTCCGCGGCGATTTCAGTATCAGTAGGCTGACGCCCCAGCCGTCCTGACAGACGGGTAACGGCGTCAGCTATCTGCCTTGTTCCCTGATGCACTGAGCGCGGAGCCCAGTCCGACTGGCGCATCTCATCGATCATCGCGCCACGGATCCTTATGGTCGCATAAGTTTCAAAGGACGCGCCATGGCCATCTTCAAAATGTGACACCGCGTCCATGAGACCGAGCATTCCGGACTGAATGAGATCATCAAGCTCAACGCTTGCCGGCAACCTCGCTTTCAGGTGCAGGGCGATACGCTTGACTAGCGGAGCGTACTGCTCCACCCGCGTATCCAAATCGTTCCTGCTGTAAGCCCTGTAGGCTCTCGCTCCGTTGAGCATTGGTCAATCAATCCTTAATTCTTTTCAGACGTTTTCCCCGCCATCATGCTCATGCCGGACCAGATTCTCGACAAAGAACTGGAGATGTCCGCCCGGCAGATCCGGGATAGGCCACTGCGTAACCCGGGAGGCGAGTACTTTAAACACTCTCGAGGCCGGCGAGGTGGGGTATACCTCAACCACACACGAGCGCTGGCGTATGGCCTTGCGCAGGTTGGCGTCTACCGGAATGCAGGCTACAAGCTCCAGCGTGACATTAAGGAAACGATCCGTAACCATCACGAGCTTTTGGAACATCGTCTTGCCCTCATCGAGAGAATGCATCTGATTTCCTATGATTTTAAACCTTTTAACGCCATAATCATTTGACAGAACCTTCATTTCGGCATACGCGTCAGCAACTGAGGTGGGTTCATTGCACACCACCATGATCACATCCTGCGCCGCCCTGCAAAACGAAAGAACCATGTCAGAGATACCGGCGGCGGTATCGACTATAAGGAAATCTATATCCTCTTTAAGCTCGGAGAAAGCGCGGATAAGCCCTGCGTGCTGCTCAACTGAAAGCTCAACCATCTTTTTCAGGCCTGATGATGCCGGAACGATACGAAGCCCGGCAGGTCCTGTCTGGATTATGTCATCTAATGAGCACTCGCCCGAAAGCACGTCTCCGAGGTTCTTCTTAACCTTAAGCCCGAGCATAACGTCAATATTGGCAAGTCCCAGGTCGGCGTCAAAGAGCATTACCTTGCGCCCAAGCTGACACAGAGCCACGGCGAGGTTTAAGGACACGCTGGACTTGCCAACACCTCCCTTGCCGCCAGTGACGGTTATGACCTTGACTTTGCGGTTATGAACATTATCCATTGGCTTTTGTTTCCTCCGGGGAGCGCGCGAAAAACGGGCACTCCCTATTAATACAGCCTCTCTACAAGCTTAAAGTTGCTCCCAGAGCCTCTCCCGCGGCGTCACTTTCAATAGCCGAGAGAGCTTTTCTTGTAAACTCTGATGCCCCGGGAACTCTTATATCCTCAGGGACGCGCTGACCGTCAGTAACGTAGCACAGTTTAAGTTTGTACTTAAGACACAGTGAAAGCGCGTCACAAAGATTGACGCTCTCATCGGTCTTGGTTAAGACAAGCCCGTCAATTCCAAGCTCCTTAAAGTGCTCATACGCGCCTTCAAGCGTGCGGCGTTGAGCCTCGGCCGGAAGCACAAGATAATGCTTGAGATTGAGTCTTCTCTGGGCCTTGAGCTCACCAAGCTGGGTTTCAAAACGCTTGTCGTTAAGTCCCACGCCCGCGGTATCTACCAGCACCAGACTCTTGTCCTTGAGTTTTAAAAGCGTCTGCGGTAGTTCTGACAGCGAATTTACTGCCAGCGCGTCACAGCCCATGATCCTGCCGTAGGTTCGAACCTGCTCGACCGCGCCAATTCTATAGTGATCAGCCGTTACCATCGCGACCTTGTCAGGACCATAGCTTATAACAAAACGAGCCGCGAGCTTGGCGAGCGTCGTGGTTTTGCCAACTCCTGCAGGACCAATCAGCGCTACCACCCCGCCGTCATTAACTATCTCATCAGATCCTGTGACAAGGCGCTTTTGTATGATCCCGCAAAGCTCGCGCCAGGCAAAATTAACCGACGCGTCAGGGCTTATTTGTGAAACCAGATCACCTGCCAGTACCGGATCAAATCCTGATGTGGCCAGGATCTGCCTGAGCATTGAGCGCACCGGCTGCTCGCGCTCGCCCCTGTCTCGCAAAAGCCCCGAGAGCTCGTAACGAAGAAGCTTTTTAATAGAGCTTATGTCATCACGCAGCGCCTCAAGATTCTCCGCCTCATCTTTGCTGCTGTACGAGGAAATGCCATGACGCTCGTCATTCTCGCGAACTTTCTCGTCATGCTGCTCTCTGGTGGTCTTGATAAGCGCGGCCAGCTCCTTGCGCTCTGAAATAGGAGCCGGAGCCCTGCGTTTGACAGTTTTTGAGACCTGAGGCTTTTTTACCGCCTCTTTCACGCCACTCTCAGGGCTATCCGCGGCAGGATGAGAGACTTTGGCGGTAGTTTTCTTCTGCCGCTCCAGGATCTCAATTAAGCTTTTGGCAAAGCTCTCGGCCTTGCTCTGATCATTCAGACCTGAGGACGCCGCAGGCTTTGTAGTCTTGGTTTGTATCCTGTCAGGGGATCTCTGAGACTTTGCGCCGCTTAATGAAACCTCATCATCAGGAACATCATTACTAAGATAGCTTCCAAGATCACTCTCCGAGACCCTGCCCTGGCTTTCCTCGATGCCGGCGACTATCTCAACCCCGTCCTTGAGACGGCGGTTTGACATGATCACGGCATCGGGGCCAAGCTCCTGCTTGATCCTCGCGAGCGCCTGACGCATGTCAGGTTCGACGAAACGCTTGAGTTTCATTGCGACCCGAAGCTCCCCTTTTGTCCTTTTTTAGATCTTGAATTTCCGTAGTTTACTAACTTTTACTACCTAAGTTAAACAACTGTCAAATATTTTGTATGTGTTTTTAGCGCCCGCCCGGAAGTTTTGACTGTCCGGCTCCTCCTACCACTGACACGATCCTGATCTGCTTGTCATCAGGGATCTCCTGATATGAAAGCACCCTGAGCGCGGGGATCGTGTTTTTGACAAAGCGCGAGAGAGTAGAGCGCAGCACTCCTGAGGTAAGCAGGATTGAGGGCTCACCCTTCATCTCCTGATCAGTAGAACTCTCGGAGAGCGACTTCTGAAGCCTGTCGGCAAGTCCGGGCTCAATGCCTATTCCGGTGGCGCCGCCAGTCTCAAGCGACTTCGTGAGCACCTTTTCAAGATCGGGAGCCAGAGTTATCACCGGCAGAACCTTTTCATCCCCGGCGATATCCTGAATGATAAGACGCCTCAGTCCAATCCTGCAGGCCGCCGTCAGCACCTCAGGATCCTGCGAGCGCGGAGCGTACGAAACCAGAGTCTCAAGAATGGTTCTCATGTCACGTACCGGCACTCCCTCAGAGAGCAGGTTTTGCAATATCCCGGTAAGAAGCCCGAGGCTTACGACAGAAGGCACCAGACCGTTTACCAGTTTGGGCTGGGTTTTGGCGACTATATTAAGGATGTTCTGCACCTCTTCCTGACCTATGAGTGAGGCACAGTTATTTGACAGAACCTGTGAAAGATGCGTGGCGATCACCGTCGCGCAGTCGACCACGGTATAGCCTAAGCTCAGAGCCTTGTCATTGTCGGTTTTGGCTATCCACACCGCGTCAAGCCCGAAGGCCGGATCCTTGGTCGGGGTGCCGTTTATCTTGCCAAACACGTGCCCCGGGTCAATGGCCATCTCACGCTCTGGCTGAACCTCAGCCTCACCGAAGGTCACGCCCATCAGGGTAATGCGGTATGAGTTGGGGCTTAGATCAAGATTGTCCCTGATATGCACCGAAGGAATTAGAAAACCAAGATCCTGAGAGAGCTTCTTGCGTACACCCTTGATGCGGCCCAAAAGCTCGCCGTTTTGTCTTTTATCGACAAGCGGGATCAGGCGGTAGCCTACCTCAAGTCCTATGACATCGACCTCGGACACATCATCCCATGTAAGCTCCTTCTGCTCGAGCTTCTTGCCCTTCTCCTCAAGCTGTGAGCTGCTTGTAGCTTTGGCCGCCTCAGCCTCAATACGCTTTTTACGATCGATGAGCTTACCTGTGATAAAGGCTATAACGCAAAGGGTGATAAAGGCAAAATGCGGCATACCGGGCACAAGCCCCATCACGAGTAACACCAGCGACACTATATAAAGGATCTTGGAGTTACCTAAAAGTTCGCCGCTTACCTGCCTGCCCATCTCCTTTTCCTGACCGCTTTGTCTTGTAACTATGATGGCCGAGGCGGTTGATAGCAGAAGTGAGGGGATCTGGGCCACAAGACCGTCACCTATTGACAGTATGGTGTAGATCTGGGCGCTCTGCCCGGCGGTCATGCCATGCTGGAAGATCCCTATGACCATTCCGCCGATGAGGTTTATAAACAGAATAAGCACGCCGGCTATGGCGTCACCCTTTACGAATTTTGAGGCGCCGTCCATCGAGCCGTAGAAGTCAGCCTCAGCGGTGACATCCTTACGCCTCTGTCTTGCCTGCTCCTGATTGATGATCCCGGCGTTTAGGTCAGCGTCAATTGACATCTGCTTGCCCGGCATCGCGTCGAGCGTAAATCTGGCGCTCACCTCGGCGATACGCCCCGCGCCTTTGGTTATAACCACGAAATTTATGATAACCAGGATCGTGAAAACGATGATGCCAACGGTATAGCTTCCTCCCATAACCACGTTACCAAATGATTCGATAACATGCCCCGCCGCGGCCGTTCCGTTCTGACCGTGAAGCAGGATCACGCGGGTGGAAGCAACGTTAAGCGAGAGCCTTAAGATGGTTGTAAGGAGCAGAACGGTAGGGAAAGATCCAAAATCCAGAGGCCGCTTTGAGTAAATGGCGACCAGCAGAACTATAAGCGAAAGGCTTATGTTGAAGGAAAAAAGTATGTCAAGCAGTGTCGCCGGCAGTGGCAGCGTGATCATTGAAAGGCAGGCCAGCACCAGAAGCGGAGTGCCTATCTTGAGCATGCGAATTTTGGCAAAAACCGATCCGCCCGCGGACAGGGTGCGTGCGAGCTTCGGATTGGCCTTGGCCTTGCCAAGAGCGCTGTCCACAAGCGCCGATGATTTTTTTGAAAGATTGCCTAGCAGTGCCATGTCATGATTCTGTCAGTATCGTATACCACGTTATGGTATGCATTTTACGCGCCATTGTCTTTTTTGAGTTCCTGAGCGCTTGTATGGACCGCGCAAATACGGTCAAGATCGCGAAGGGCTTTTAAAAGCAGACGGTGCTTACGGACAGAGCCGCGGTAATAAACCTCGCCCGCCGGGAGCAGCGCCATCTTCGGGATCTTTCCGCCTTCTTTTGCTATCGCGCCTAATTTTGGGATCAGCACATACTCAAGCCACTGATGAAATTCCATGGTATCTACGCAAAAGGGCGCGGTGCTCATAAAGGCGCTGCTGTCAGGTATTCCTTCCTCACCGCCCCAAAGGCTTAAGGCTCTAAGCTCCTTTTCAAGTGACAAAAGCGCGTCGAGAATATCAGTGTGCATCATTATGCTTCCCTGGAACGCTTCCCCAGATACTGTTCAAGAATAATACAGGCGCTCGCGCTGTCTATGCGCTCCTTGCCTTTTTTAAGCGCCCTGAAGCCACCCCGCGCGAAGATCTCATCTTTAGCCTCGGCGCTTGAGAGCCTTTCATCCTCAAAGACTACCTTAACCTTAAAATCGTTCGCGAGCCGGTTGCCGAACCTGCGCGCGCGTCTGGTCATTTCCTGCTCGCTGCCATCCATGTTAAGCGGCAGTCCCACCACGCAGATCTCAGGTTTCCATTCATCCATGACACGCTTTAACGCGCCCTTGTCCGGTATTCCGTCCCTGGCGCGTATCGCGCCAAGCGGACTTGCGGTTCCGCTTGCGATACTCCCGCAGCACACACCGATATGACCGGTGCCAAAATCAAAGCCCAGAATAGCACTCAAACCAGCATCACCCCGTTTGAGATCATCGGCTGACGGCGGCTTGCCCCCAGAAGTTCTGCTGTCACCACGCGGTATACCTTAAAGGACTCAAAGGTATAGTCGCCAACCGCCTGATGAAGAGTGCGTATGGATGGCAGGGTTATGGTGATCATGGTGCACAGAGACCTCTCCTGCCTTGAGCGTATGATTTCAGAGAGCACCTTCTGCTGATACACGGTAAGCCCCTGACCTGACTCGCACAGCCCGTCTATCACCAGAAGATCACAGCCAAGGCAGCGAGCCATGGTATCGGCACGCTTTTTCTTAAGTTCCTCTCCCTCACCCTGATCGTAATAGCGCAGTCTTTCAAATCTTGAAAAACCTATAATCATGGTGTCCTTGTTACGGCAGTGCAGCCATTCGTAGGCAACGCAGTTGGCAAGCACGCTTTTGCCACTGCCGCTTGCCCCTGAAAGCAAAAGCAGCTCTGGCGGCTTTGTGACGGAGGGGCGCGCGTGTGAGAGACAGAACATGCGCGCCGTATCAACCGCGGTGCGGTTTGCCTGATCAACTATGATATTGGAGAAGGTAAAAGCGCTGGTTATACCACCGCTTTGCATGATCTTCTCTATATTCAGCTCGCGCAGATGAACACGACGTCCCTTTAGGATCTCCGTAGCCCTGTGGGTCTCCTCGCGGCGCATTGCGACCGGATCGGGCAATGGCCCCTCTCTTTTAAACTCAGGAACATCATGCCCGCCGCTGCTGCCGATTTTCCGAATCTCCCCCAAAAGCTCTTCAATACCGCTTGATGGAGCCGTTTTTTTTGTGACATCGTCCCTCTGATCTGCCATCTAACCCCTCCGGTAAACAAAGCGCAAGAAGATCCTGTTTTGTCAATTGTATCCGATTTATCAGCAACGTGCGGTATTAAGCCTGCCATCAGGTATTGTGTTAGCTTCAAATAGCAAGGCCGCGCGACGCGCGGCCTTAATTTTGATACGGCTTAATAAGGCAGGATAAGGTCAGAATGTCTTAAACTGCGCGCCGTCACAGGCGGGAGTCTCAAATATGGTGGCGTCACGGCCTGCTATTGCTGGATATTTCGCGGATACCGCCTGCTTTACCTTCTCAACATCACAAGGTCTTACCAGAGCGACTACCGAGCCGCCAAAGCCGCCGCCTGTCATACGCACGGCGCCCCTGCCCTCTCCGAGAGCCTCGCGGATTATCTCAACAAGCCCGTCAATCTCAGGGATGGTGATTTCAAAGTCATCGCGCATCGAGCAGTGGGAGGCGTACATAAGCTTTGAGATGGTCTTAAGATCGCCGCTCTTCATCGCGTCGATGGCGTCAAGCACGCGCTGATCTTCGGTTATCACATGACGCGCGCGCCTGAAGCTAACATCATCAAGCTCTGACTGGTGTTCTTTGAGCATATCCATGGTGGCGTGGCGCAGCAGTTTGACGTTCAGGATCTTCGCAGCCTTCTCGCAAGACTCGCGTCTGTCATTGTACTCAGAGCCGACTAACTGATGCTTGACGTTTGAGTTTATGACCATAACAACCAGTCCCTCAGGCAGAGGTACCTGGGTGAGTTTTAGACTCTCGCAGTCGATGCACAGGGCGTGACCGGCGGTACCGCAGGCGCTTATGGTCTGATCCATGATCCCGCATTTCATACCGATATAAGCTTCGGAGGCCTGCCCCATCAGGGCGATCTCCTGAAGCGGGATCCCAAGACCGAAAGCCGATGACACGAGATGTCCGAAGGTAACCTCAAGCGAGGCTGAGGATGAAAGACCGGCGCCCAACGGAATGTCTCCTGTGATGGCCACATCGAGCCCTTCAACCTTTCCTTTGAATTTGCGTTCGATAAACTGCGTCATGCCGCGCAGATAGTTGACCCAGAGTTTGTCAGGATTCTTTTCAATATTCTCTGATATCTCAAACTCGTCATAATCGTTGTTTATGTCACAGGCGAGGATCCTGAATTTTCCGGTGCCGTTTTTCGCGGCGCTCATCGAGGTGCCGTATTTGATAGCGCATGGAAGCACAAAGCCGCCATTGTAATCGGTATGCTCACCTATGATGTTGACGCGTCCCGGGGCGTAAGCCTGCATGGTGGGCTTTTTCCCAAACTTTTCCTCAAAGGCGCGTGCTGATTTCTCGCGTACGTCCATTTTTGTCTGTCTCCTGATGTTTATGCTTTGTCTCTGTAATGTTTTTCGCTCAGATCTCTTAAGCGCTGCGCGGCCTGCTCAGCGGTGAGATCACGCTGTTTTTCAGCGAGAAGCTCAAATCCGGCGACAAATTTCTTAACGGTTGCGGATCTCAAAAGAGGCGGATAGTAGTGGGCGTGAAGGGTCCACTCAGGGTGTTCCCTGCCGTCAGATGGAGCGTTGTGCCAGCCCATTGAATAAGGGAACGAGGTCTCAAACAGGTTGTCATAACGAGTGGTAAGACGCTTGATGGCGGATGCCAGATCATCGCGCTGCTCGTCATTTAAAGCGTCGATGGTTGAAACCTGGAACTTTGGCAACAGCATGGTCTCAAAAGGCCACATCGCCCAGAAGGGCACCAGAGCCACCCAGTACTTGGTCTCAAAGACTATTCTCTCTTTTTTCTCAAGCTCGCGCTTTACGTAATCGTTAAGCAGAGTAGTCTTGTGCTTTTCAAAGTACGCGCTCTGGGTTTTAAGCTCCTTCTCAATCTCCTGAGGGATGAAGCTGCAGGTCCAGATCTGCCCGTGCGGATGAGGATTGGAGCAGCCCATTACCGCGCCCTTGTTCTCAAAAAGCTGAACATACATGTACTTTTTTGAAAGCTCGGCGTATTGGGAGGCCCAGAGATCCACCACGCGCCGGATCTGGGAGACAGGTAGTAAAGGAAGAGTCTTTGAGTGATCGGGTGAAAAGCAGATGACCCTCGCCGTCCCGCGCACGCTCTGCGCTCTGAAGAGATCATCATCCCCCAAAGACGCCTCAGGAGTATCCGGAAGCAGAGCCGCGAAATCGTTGGTGAAGACATAGTTGTCTTTGTAATCGGGGTTTTTCTCCCCGCTTACTCTTGAGTTGCCAGGACAGAGATAGCACTTGGGATCGTAGGACGGGGTATCTGGCGCGGGAAGCTTTTCCACCTGTCCAAGCCACGGGCGCTTGGCCCTGTGAGGCGATACCAGAAGCCATTCACCGGTCAGAGCGTTGTATCTGCGGTGCGGATATGATGTCATGTCAAAGTCAGCCATTTCCCTGCTCTCCTTAGTCGTCATAACCATTGGGGTTGTTCTTCTGCCAGTTGTAGGAATCGGCCGCCATCTGATCAAGACCGCGTTTGGCCTCCCATCCCAGTTCGCGCTTTGCCTTTGATGGATCGGCGTAACACTGAACCACGTCACCGGCGCGACGCGGCGCGAACTTGTAAGGAAGCTCGCGGCCTATAGCCTTCGAGAAGGCCTTTACCATATCAAGCACGCTGTAGCCAACACCGGTGCCGAGGTTATAGATATAGGTTCCGCTCCTGCCCATGCAGTGCTTAAGGGCAGCGACATGGCCGTCCGCGAGATCGACCACGTGGATATAGTCACGCACGCAGGTCCCGTCGGGAGTCGGGTAGTCATTGCCAAAGACGTTGAGGTAAGGAAGCCTGCCTACAGCTACCTGACAGAGATAAGGCATAAGATTGTTCGGGATCCCGCGGGGATCTTCACCTATAAGCCCCGACTCATGAGCTCCCACCGGGTTGAAGTAGCGCAAAAGCACCATGGAGAACTCGGGATCAGCATGCTGGAGCTCCTGACACATGTACTCAATGTCAACCTTGGTCTGGCCGTACGGGCAGTTGGCGCGCTTTACCGGGCTCTCCTCGGTGAGCGGCACGCTGTCAGGCTCACCGTAAACCGTGGCCGACGAGCTGAAGATAAAGTTCTTGCATCCGTTCTCACGCATCACGCTCAGAAGGTTTCTCGCGCCTCCGACATTGTTGTCATAGTACTCAAGCGGTTTTTTGACGCTCTCGCCCACAGCCTTAAGTCCGGCGAAATTAATAACCGCGTCTATCTTATAGGCATTAAATACCGCCTCAACCTGCTCACGCGAGCGGATATCACCTGCCATAAACGGGATGTTCTTTCCGGTAATTGTGGCAAGACGCTCAAGCACTTTGGGCTTGCTGTTGCTGAAATTATCCAGAATTACAGCGTCATAACCTGCTTTTACAAGTGAAACTACCGTGTGCGAACCGATAAAACCCGCGCCGCCTGTGACAAGAATAGTCGCCATTTCATGATCTCCGTTCTGCTGTCATGTAAACGTTTACATGGCATTATATGGCACTTTTCACCCATAAGCGCGGATTATTGGGTCATCTGTTTTATTTTGAGACATTCGTCATACTGGAGTTCCATTTCATCCTTTTTTCCCCGTTTGGAAATTGCTCCTTTAGATACTAAAATAGAAACATGAAAGCGTTTACACAGGGATTTTCATCAGGGATCTTTATTAAAACATGGCAACCATACGCGATGTAGCCAAGCTTGCCGGAGTGAGCGTGGCTACTGTCTCAAGAGTACTCAACGGCACGGCCAGGGTTTCCGATGAGGCCACCAGGGCGGTTTTAAACGCGCGCGAGTGTTTAAATTTTCATTTAAACGCCAACGCGCGCGCTCTGGCCTCGCAGGAGAGCGACACAGTAGGCGTACTGGTTTCGTCCGTAGATGATCCATACTTTGCCAACATGATCAAAGCCTGTGACGAAACGGCCTGGTCACATCACAAAATGGTTCTGGTAACTCAGGGATATTATGACGGGCAGCGTGAGATCATGGCGCTCAACGCCATGATAGCCCGCCAGTGCGCCGGGCTGGTGGTGCACGCGATCGCGATCCCGGATGAGATTATGCAGCGCTATATGGAGCATTTTCCATATATGGTGCTGGTAAACCGCCTGCTAAAGGGCTTTGAGTCCCGCTGTGTAAACATCAACAACATCGGTGGCATGGAGCTTGCGGTCTCCGAGCTCACCAGCGCCGGTCGGAGAAAAATAGTCTTTGTGAACTCATCGCTTAAGATCCTTGACGCCACTTATCGCTATCAGGGTTACATGAACGCTCTGAAAAAAGCTGGTATAAGCGAGGATCAGGCCTTCTGCCTTAACGTGCCACCCACCCTTGAAGGCGGCGTTCAGGCCGCCGGGCAACTAATGCCAAGGATCCGGCAAATCGATGGTATCGCCTGCTACAACGACGCTCAGGCCTCAGGAATAATCAATACCCTGCTTACAAACGGGATCAGAGTGCCTGAGGATATCTCGGTTACCGGCTTTGATGATCTGCCTTTATCAAGGGTGATCCACCCCGCGCTTACCACCGTTACCAATCCGTCAGATACCATAGGCAAATGCGCCACCGAGCTTACACTCGCGCTGCATGACGGGCGCTCCTATACCCTCCCTGAGTTTGAGACAAGACTTATCAGGCGCAGGTCGGTAGTAAAAATCTGACCTAACGCTCAAAATCACTGACTATGTACTGTACTGAATTCAGAGTATGGGGATAAAGTTAATCCCTCACGTGAGCGTGATATGAACGCGTCCTTTAACGAACATAGCGGTATGTCATTTTTGCTAGAATAATTTATAAATATCTGAATAAGGCTTTTCAAGATTGGGTATTTTTTCAAAGAAAAAAAACGGAACTGAGGAAGCTAAACATAAGAAGATCCTGAAGCTTCACAGCTCCTACCGACATCAGAGCAAAGAGCGCCGTCATAACAAACGCTTCTTTCTGGTAAAAGAAGGCTGGGGACGCGGTTTTGTCGACAAGGCGCCTTTCTCAGCGCGCATGCTCCACCCGTATTTCTGGGGCTCATGGCTTATCATCGGCTTATTCTGGACTTTGGTTACCTTCCTGCCCTACCCGGTGCTGATGTTTTTAGGCCGCCAGCTTGGGCTTCTTATAGGAAATATCCTTCCAAGCCGCCGGTATGTGCTCTCGCGCAATATTGAGCTGGCCTTCCCTGAGCTTGAGGGAAAGGAAAAAAGACGCTTTAAAAGACGCGTACTTGAAAACTCCGGGGTCGCCCTGTTTGAAACCGGAATTGCCTGGTTCTGGTCTGACAGAAGACTAAGACGCCGGATCGTGTGTGATGAGAATGAGCTTAAAGCAGCGCGTGAGCTTGCCGCGAAGAACCCTCCCACCATAGTGCTTACCGCCCATTTCGTAACCCTTGAGATCATGGCTAGAGCCTACGCCATGCTCATAAAACCCGGGATCGGGGTTTACCGTCCCTCAGAGCACCCGGTCTGGGAGTGGATGCAGGTCAAGGGAAGACTGCGTGACAACCTCGCGCTGGTATCCTCAAAGGATCCCCGCAGCATGATCAGGGCGCTGATGCGCAGGGTGCCGATCTGGTATGCCCCGGATCAGGACTATGGGGCGAAGGTTTCGATATTCGCGCCGTTCTTCGGGGTGAGGAATGTGGCAACGGTAACAGGAACCCATGACCTCGCGAGAGTACGCGGAACCGTTGTCCAGCCATCCTGGACCATGCGCGATCATGGCAAATACATCTTAAGGGTGTTAAAGCCTCTTGATAATTTCCCAACTGATGACGTTTTATCAGATACGGTGCGCATCAACAGCGTGCTTGAGAATATGATCAGGGAAAGACCAGATCAGTATCTGTGGTTGCACCGCCGCTTCAAAACCCGTCCTGAGGGAGAGCCTTCGCGCTACCCGGGACTTGAGGACGGCGGAAGCGTGGCCAAAGGAAAAACGGCAAGATGAAAAAGTTTTCTTTACTCTGGATCGCATGCCTTTCGGCATTGCTCTCGGGCTGTTACAGCAACGCGCAGATAGCGAACGCCAACAAAATCGTTACCGCGCTTCCTGAGGAAGTAAAGGGCTGTGAGTTTATTCGTGACATAGACACGCCTTCAGCTTACGCCTCCATTGGCCAGGCGCGCTTCGCGCTCAAATACAAAGCCTTTGAGGACAAGGCCACCCACATCGTGGAGACTCACGCATGGCCCGGTCTCATAAGCCCGCGCTTTATCGGAGTAGGGCTCTCTGCGCGCGAATACCGCTGCGCAGAAGGCAAAGGACCAAAGACCGCTAAACCCGGGGCTGAGATAACCTACGAGATCCCGTCCTACGATATGCTCTTTCCTGATGACGAGATTTTCGACGATTTTGCCTTCAGCCCAAGACCATTTAAAAGGCTCTGAGCCACCGCGGAACAGCGCCTGGGCGTCAGGATATATGAGCTGTGCCTGAGTTTTGGATTTATCTACTCTTTAACTTCTTCAAGGATCCCCTTTTGAGGATCCTCTTAATCATTGGACATCGCCTAAGAGCTTATCCCAGATCTTTATTACGTCCGCGCACTCAGGCGGGGTCCGATCCTTTGGCAGGATCCTTTTGAGATCGGCAAGCGAGAGCGCGTGATACCAGCGTCTTATGGCGATATAGGCAGCCTTGAGCGCCATTGCGTCCGCCTCATCCATGATCTTAAGTCGCGCGCACTCATCCAGTATCCGTACGTTATCGCTCCAAAGCACCATGTCCTTGTGGAATGGGGCTTCTTTTAACAGCAGATACTGGGCGATAAACTCGATATCAACCATACCGCCGCGCCCCTGTTTTAAGTCAAACAGTGAGTCGCTGCTGCGATCAAGGTGATCGCGCATTTTCTTGCGCATGGAGATCACATCCTCCCGCAACTTCTGCGGATCACGGGGCATTCTGAGCACGCTGTCGCGGATCGCGTTGAATTCTTTTATGACCTTTGGCGATCCCGCTATGGGGCGCGCGCGCACCAGAGCCTGATGCTCCCAGGTCCAGGCTCTTTTACGCTGATAGTCTGAATAGCCGTTTACATCAGTTATAAGAAGCCCGCTGTCACCGTCAGGGCGCAAGCGCATATCAAGATCGTAAAGCACCCCGCCCTGAGTTCTGGTGGTGCATATATGAAGAAATTTCTGCACAAGCCTCTGATAGAAGGTAAAGCAGGGAACGCTGCGATCACCTATGGTGTCACCGTCATTGACGGCTCTTATAAACACCATATCAAGATCGGACTTATAGCCAAGCTCAATGCCGCCGAGCTTGCCATAACCTATTATCGCAAGGCCAGGATCAGAGGCGCTGGTGCCCTCGGGAACCCCGTAGGAGCTTGCCGTATAGCGCCAGGCGATTGCCAGCACCTGTTTTACTATTGCCTCGGCCAGAAATGTAAGACAGTCTGATACCTTCATAAGTGGGAGCTGGCCTGATTTATCTGACATTGAGATCCGAAACACCATGATCTTTTTAAAAAGCCGCAACTCTTCCATCTGCTGCTCAAGATCATCAGGATCAATCCTCAAAAGGCGCTCCTGCAGCCAGGAGAGGAAATCCGCCGTGGAGGGCGGGGCTTTGAAGTACTGTGGGATCAGGAGCTCATCGAGCAGGATGGGGTGTGCGGTTACGAGATCGGTCGCGAATGCGTTTTCGTTTATAAGCTCAATAAGCCTTGTAAGCACCGCACCATTGTCATTTAAAAGCTGCAGATAGGTAGTGCGGGTCGCGACGGTGATTATTAAGGCTGAAAGCGCGCTGAAGGCGTGAACCGCCGCGGTCGGCGCCGTACTGCGACAAACCGCGCGTACCGCTTTTGGCAAAAGCAGCGATATGGTGTCCCTTCCCACCGGTCCTACCGGCATGCGGGAGAGAGTTGACGTGAGCTTCTGGCACTCCGTGGCAAGTTCACCTGCGCACTTTGAGACGGCCACGCCATCAATGATCCCGTTGTGATCTGACTTGGGATCGCTCCTGCCTTCCCAGATTTTAAGCTCAGGATCTATAACGGACGCCAGATCCTCAGGTGGGGTTGAAGGATCCGAAAGCATATCGTAGAGCGGATCATTTTTTACGGTGTCCTCATCACGCTCCTCGCTTTCAGCAAAGATCACCTTGCGAAACTCCTCATGAACATCGGAGGTAACCCTACGCACGTCTTTTAAAAAGACTTCCCAGTCCTGATCTCCATCGGCGCTGTAGCCCATGGTCCACATGAGTCTCGCTCTGTCCCTTTTATTCTCAGGCAGAGTCTGGGTCTGGCGGTCTGACTGCTCCTGAAGCGCGTTTTCAAGATGGCGCAAGAAAACATAGCTCTTATCGAGCATAAGGCATACATTATCAGGAAGCAGTTTCTGCTCTGAGAGCACGCGCAGGGTTGTTCTCAGGTTACGCTCGCGAAGCTTTGGGATCCTCCCGCCGCGCATGAGCTCAAAAACCTGGGCTATAAACTCTATCTCGCGGATGCCCCCTTTTCCCAGCTTGAAGTTGTCCACAAGATTACGGCGCCTGACCTCGCTTTCAATCATGTGCTTGAGTTTTCTCAAAGACTCAACCGCGCCGTAATCAAGGTAGCGTCGGTACACAAAAGGCCTTAACATTGAGATGAGTTCATCCGCGTAAGAACCATTGCGTTTCTCATCGCCAAGCAGCCTTGCCTTTACCAGGGCATAGCGCTCCCAGGTACGTCCCTGAGTTTCGTAGTAATTAGAAAGCGCGTCAAATGAGCTTACCAGCGCCCCGGCGTCTCCAAATGGCCTGAGCCTTAAGTCGACACGATAGCAAAATGAATCTGATGTCATGTCAGAGAGCAGGTTCGCGGCGGTGGTGACTATCCTCTGGAAAAACTCCCTGAAGCTTATAGAGGCGCGCCCGCCGGTGGTCTCACCGTCATGCGGGTAGCAGAAGATCAGGTCAAGATCAGATGAGAAATTAAGCTCCTCTCCACCAAGCTTTCCCATGCCGAACGTAAGAAGCGGCATGGGCTTTCCGTCATCATCTATGGCGTCCCCGAAGGCTATGTTAAAAGACTGACGCGTAAGATCGAGTGTCCTCAGCACCAGCGCCTCGGCGGTTGCGCTTAAGGTTTTAAACACCTCATCAAGATCCGCCCTGCCCGTAAGATCACGCCAGGCGAGCATGGCCAGTCTGGTTCTCCTGAAAATTCTCAGACGCTTTTTTAAATTTGGGATAACCACAGGCCCGTTTACAAAAGAGCTGACGTCAGTCTCGACCGGATCACCGCGATCGCATTTACGCTCACAGGCCGGGGTATCCAGATCTCCTCTCTTTAAAAGCGTCGCGCACTCTGAGGGGTAGGCCGCCAGAGTTGAGGAGATGAAATCAGAAAGCCCCAGAACCTCCATGAAATCCTCACGTGAGGTAAAAAGCGCTAGTTCCTCCGCGCTCATACGCGCTTTCACGCGCTCAAAAGCGCGCTGAGCCTCTTCTTTTAAAATTTCAGGAAATTCCCGGTGGGTATTGGATCTTAGGAAGTGCCGTGAGAAGCCTTTTATGATATCGTCTGACATTTTAATTTTTAAGGGCAAGGAAGATCCGGGACCGCGGTCCCGGATATACGTGAGATAAGGTTTTAACGCCTGCTTACGATCATTGAGAGGAGCACCCTCAGCTTAAGCGGGATCACATAGATCTGGCAGTCATTCTCAATTCTGCGGATCTTGTCAACGAGCACCGAGAGCTCATACTCATCAAAATCGAGCGAGGTTTTGGCTATCTTCTTCTCATAATCAAAGCAGCGTTTTTCATACTCTTTGAGCGTGCGGATCATTACCCGAAGCTCCTGATCGTAGCTGACAGGCTCACGCTCATCCTTATAAAAAGCCGGTGGCGCGTCCTTGCGCAGAACCTTGAGCGCGCGGATCAGCGTACGCAGAGTGGCGTTTTGGAACGAGAAAACCAGAGGATCATGCTTTAAAAGGAAAAGCCCGTACAGATTGTCAAAGGTCGAAAGCAGGTTGCTGATATATGAGACCAGATTGGAGCTGGTCTGGGTGTCAGAGAAGCTGACGCTGTTGCGGTTGCCGCGCAAAAGCACCTGAGCGCGGTGCATCTTTGAGAAAGGCTCCATCACAAGCGGCAGATCCATCTCGGCGAAAGTGGTTACCAGTGCGTTGTATATGAGCATGACGCTGTCCTCAGAGCGCGCGGTGGACTTGAGCTCAACCTCAAGCTCGTTTATCGGATAAGGAGCTCCGCTGTCAAGGTCAATTGAGCCATGATCGTAGGCGACCTCAAACAGGCTGTCCATAATTTCAAAATCAAAGGACTCGCGTTTAAATGAGATCCTGCACACCGGTTGCAAAAGGGATTGCTCAACCTCAGGATCAAAGCCATCCGGAAAGGCGTCCTTGGGGAATTTGGCAAGTTTTGGGATCTTGGTGTTGCGCGGTATTGGGATATTGAATTCGCCGCGGCTGTGCAGACCGCCGATATTTTTGCCGCGAAGCTTTAAGGTCTGCTCGCTTAAGGTATTGCCGTGACGGATGCGCAACCCTATGCCGGCTTTGAAAAGATCCTCATCCTCTGTATCAAAATACACATTGGTAAGATCATCGCTTTTCTCGTTTGAGACCCTGCCCAAAGATGCGAAGGTCTTTGAAAGCGATTCAGGTCGTCCGAGCACCCCGAGCTTGATCTCTATCTCGCGGTTGTCAGTAAATCCCGGCTTTTTTTTACCCTGCGATTTGGCGTCGCTCTCAGGCAGGTGCTCACTGGTTTTTATGATCCCGGACGCGCTACCGCCACCAGTCTTCACGCTCTTGCGTTTTAAAGTCTTTACACTCTGCCCGGCCTTGGCGTCATTTTTCATATACCAGCTCCTTATTTGGATCATCAAAACACTTTATCGCTCTTACCATGAATATATCACGCGCGTGTCATGACACCATGGAGCAACTGTATAAACTGCGCTCTGTGTCAGAGCTTTGCGGCTTATTTACTTCGTTTTAATTTTCAAATAGCAGGCGGCTGCATAAATTTACATTTATACGCTATACGCTGGCTGCGTTACGCCCTATCGCTAAGGCTGGCGCGGTCATTGTGCTAAAATTCTGCGATAGTCTGGCAACACGGGTTGCCCTGATAGAAGTTATTAAGTACTCAGATGAACACATTCAAATTCGCATTCGCGGTCATTACGCTGACCGCGGCATTTTCAGCGCTCGCGCAAGAAGGGGGTTCTGATGCTCAGAACGCCGCCGCTCAGGGAGATCCCTCTGACACGGCCGCGCAGGATGCCCAGGCGGCGCAAGAGCAGTCTCCGGACCCTGATGAGAACGGATATTATCAGGGCGCCGGGATCTTCGTGTCAGACAATGTAAACGCGATGCTCCGTTCGGGGCCGGCCTATAACTATCGCACGGTAGGCGCCTTGCATCCTGGCGATCAGGTGATCTTCCAGCGCTACAGCCAGGACAAAAAATTTGTTGAGGTTCAGACCAGCGACAACAAAAAGGTCTGGATGAGATTTAATGATTTGCAACCCACTCCCGCGGCCAAAAACCAGGTTGATCAGCTAAAGGCTGAGGTGGAGGAGCTTAAAAAGGAGCTTGAGCAGGCGCAATCAGAGTCACATGAAGAAATCCCCGCGGCCGTATCTGAAAACGGCAACACTGACGAGGGCGAGATCTCAAAGCTTCGTGATGAACTCTCATCGCTTAAGACTCAGAACGATGAGCTTAAAAAGGCTCTTGAGGAGCGTAACGGTGAGCAAGCTCAGAGCGCGACAGCGGTTCTGCCCTCATCTGACAGCTCTAGGCGTGAGCTTGATCTGCAGATGCGCTGGTGGTTACAAGGCGCGATGATCGCTCTTGGCGGGGCGGTCGCCGGGATCATACTGGTGATGCTGCCCAAACCGCGCCGCAAGCGCCGCGAGCGTTACTGAAAAACCAAGCCGCGAAAGCGGCTTTCGGGACATAAAAAAGGATCTGCTTTCGCGGATCCTTTTTTTTGCGAAGAATGAGCTTGCGTCCACTCTTTGCCGGGGCCGGAGCTGTCCTCAGAGGCAAGTTCCGGATGCTTCAGTCTTCAATGAGACGGCGCCTGTCAGTAAAGTCTGCTGTGGCGAGCGTTCTCGCGGGCGAGCTTCTTTGCATGGCGCTTGGCTGCGGAGGCCTTGGCGCGCTTACGAATAGTAGTAGGCTTTTCGTAAAACTCACGGGCCCTGACGTCGGCAAGAATGCCGGCTTTCTCGCAGGAGCGCTTAAAACGTCTTAAAGCGGCGTCAAAAGGCTCATTCTCACGTACTCTGATGACTGGCATGTGGAAAACCACCTTCCTTTTAAATAACAATTAAACAAAAGTGTGTCGCCTGTGGCAACAAACCTTGAGATTATATCAGCAAACATACCCGGTAAGCACCGCTTTTTTATCGGCTATGGCTTTTTTCTGAGGGAGATGGGCTTAGGGCTTTAAGCCTGAAAGCGCTGATATCAGTTTCAAGCAAGAGCTCCTGAGGTTTTACCCTCTCAAGGGAGTGCTCCTCAGAGAGCGCGAGATCCATAGATCCCAGATCGCGCATGGACTCATCATCAAAAACGATGATCTCAGACGGTTTCGCGTCTTTGGGGATGATCAGATTGTTCTGATTTTTAAGCGCGCCAAGCTGAGATTCATAGATCATTGTGTCATTGACCAGCCTTTTTGCCACAAGCTCCGCGGCCCGGTCAGCGATCCGGACTGCATTGATGTCTGCGAAGGTAAAAAACGCCCCAAGCCCTATCGCTGTAAAAACCATTCCAAATAAGGCGGTCCTTAAAAGTGAAATAAAAGGAGGTCTCATCCCAGCAGTGCGCAAAACAGCCTTCCTCAGAGGCAACGCCACATGGTGCGCGAGTCGTTTCAGATTCATTTGACATCCTCTGAGGATGGATTTTTAATCGAGTTACTATTATCACTCTGATCTTTTTTGTTATTATTCCGCGTCGCTCCGTTGTCTCTGTTTTTTCCAGGATCCTGATCCATGGTGTTTTTGTCAGCATCTGAGTTGTCTTTGACATCATCTGGAGCTTTTTTATCAGCTATCAGAGGATCTTTTAAGGCTTTATTTAAAGCCTTCTTGCCATCGGACTTATTCTGGTTATTATCTGAGCCGTCCTCGTCTTCTTTTGAAGTCTCATCTGACAGCTCATCCTCATCGTCATCCGCGACGTCCAGAGTACCGTCATGCTCATAAAGTCTGGGGCCTTCATATGAGCAATGATCAAGAGCGCCCTTGCGCGACAAAACTGAAGGGTAGCGGAAATTAAATGCCATAACGGCTTTTGAGTACATGCTCTGGGAGTCGATTGCGCCACGCTCTATTTTCAGCGCGCACTCAAGAGCGTTTAGCGCGCTCCCCCGCTTTGCCTTCTGATATGAAGGTACGGTCAGGGCAAAAGCCCGGTGACGTGGCATGACAAGCGTATAGGCTCCATCGTATTCCTGCTTCACAAACTCAGGTTTTACGTAAAAAAGCCTGTCTCCAAGCAGAAGCCTCAGGCTGTCCTTGCGCGCCTTGACCAGCACCGCATAGTATGGAGTGAGGTTTTCATCCCTCATCTGCAATACGGCTGGGCGATCGTTTTTTAAGACCTCTGAAAGCGATCCTGCGTGTTCTGAGCATTCAAGCGAGGTCTTTTTAAGATCCCCGCACTGAGTTGGAGTCGCGTCCTGGCGTTTATAGCCCCACATGCCTATGAGCGATGAGATGGCATCTGACTTGAAAAAAGCCTGAGAGCGGTAGGCAAAAAAGATCCCGCTCTCCCTGCCTTTTGATGAGAGAGCGTATGAGCGGGCGCGGAAATATCCGTCTGCGGCGGCTTTGACCGCGCTCTTGCCGTTTAACGCCGCTGAGATCTCCTCATTTGAAAGATCTCTTGGGAAGAGAAAGAACACCGCGGCGAAGGCCATACACGAGATCAACGCGCCAAGCGCGAGAAAAGGCAGGCGGTAGATCAGTGAGCTGGCGATTTTTCTTGCCGCGCGCTTAAGCCTTACCGTAAGTCCGGCGTGTCCGTGACGCACCAGTCCCACGGCCCTGCGCACCATTCTGCCGGTTACCTGACGCTTGTTCTGATTGCAGGCTATGGAGAGCGATTCATCGGCGATTGAGTTTATAAGTCTCGGCAGTCCTGAGGAACCCTTGTAGATCTCATGCATCGCCTTCTGGGTAAAAAGCGGTTCATGACATCCGGCCTGCTGCAGCCTAAATGAGATATATGACTGCACCTCATCGCGTTTTAAAGCCGGGATTGTCGCGAAGGCTCTGACGCGTGAGTAGAACATCTTCATTGAGGGGTGCTGGATGCGCTTTGTAAGAAGCTCCTGTCCTACCAGAAGGAAATTCACCCTGCGCCCGGTGGATCCCTCAATGTTGATCATGAGCCTTACCTGCTCCAAGGTCTCATCCGAAAGCCCCTGAGCCTCATCTATGATCACCGTTATAAGCTCGTCACTGCGCGAGCTGTTGTCGAGCATCTGCCTTAATCTGAAGGTAAGCTCGGCGACGCTCTCAAGTGAGGTCGCGGCCACACCGCAGGCCCTCAGAACGGTTGCCAGAAGCAGATGCGGATTTAAACGCGGATCATCTATAGCTATGATCCTCATGCGCTCTGGCAACGTGCGGATCAGCATTCTCACCAGTGTGGTCTTTCCACAGCCTGAAGGTCCCTGAAGCACACACATGGCGCCCTGACGCGATAGCTGATCTTTAAGCAGGCTTAAAGCCTGCTTCTGCGCGCTTCCCACAAAATAGAAACGCTCATCCGGCAGGCCGTCAAAGGGAGCCTCTGAAAGCGAGAAATATGTTTCGTACATGAAAAAAGGTGGGCATGCCCTCTGCCGGGCAGTCTTCCTGTTGCGCCTATATGTCTCCGATATTATAGCTTACATACAAAAAATTATTGGTATATCCGTGTGTTCCACGCGTTATGCCCGCTTTTAATGTGTGCAATAATATCTGATAGATGATACATCATAGGACTTTACCTGACAAAAAAGGGCTGTCGCGTTCAGGCGACCTTCGGAGGAACTTCGGATGAAGATCTACAAAGTTGGCGGCGCAGTCAGAGATCCGCTACTAGGCGCTGACGCATCTGATACAGATTATGTAGTCGTTGGAGCGACCCCTGAGATGATGCTAAAGGCAGGCTTTAAACAGGTAGGTCATGATTTCCCGGTCTTTCTTCATCCAAAGACTTCCGAGGAATACGCCCTGGCGCGCACCGAACGCAAAAACGGGCGCGGATATCTGGGCTTTGCCTGTGACTTTTCTGACTCTATAACGCTAAAAGAGGATCTGAAGCGCCGTGACCTTACCATCAACGCGATGGCCGTTGAGGCTCAACCTGATGAGTCCGGACATGACAGGAAACGCCCCTTTACCAGAGATGATGTAATCGATCCATACGGCGGGCTTAAAGATCTCGATGACAGAATACTGCGCCATGTCTCCCCCGCCTTTTCAGAGGATCCTTTAAGAGTGCTGCGCGTGGCCCGTTTTGCAGCCCGTTTTTATCATCTTGGTTTCAAGATAGCGCCTGAGACCATGTCGCTGATGCGGAAAATGGCGGAATCCGGCGAGCTTTGCGCGTTAACTCCTGAGAGAGTATGGCAGGAGCTTCAAAAGGCTCTTTGCACCATGAACCCTGAGATCTTTATTGAGACTCTGCGCTGCTGCGGAGCGCTCAGAAGCGTGCTGCCTGAGGTGGACGCCCTTTATGGAGTTCCGGGTCCCAAACGCTGGCATCCTGAGATAGACTCAGGCGTCCACACCTGCCTTACCATCGCGCGGGTGAGCGCCGAGTCTGAGGATCCCGTCACCAGATTTGCCATGCTGTGCCACGATCTTGGCAAAGGAAGAACCCCCATCACCGAATGGCCGCATCACCGTCTGCATCATCTGCTTGGCGTTCAGCCTTTGCGCGAGATGTGCATGCGTCTTAAGGTACCAAAAGAGTATGAGCACTTTGCCTTTAAGGTGGTGCGCTACCACTCTGACATGCATCATGTCTACCGCGGAGGTCCTGAAGGACTGGTCACGCTCTTTGACAATCTTGATGCGTGGCGAAACCCCGGCATAGTAAAACCCTGGGTGCTATGCTGCAAATGCGATTTTCTGGGAAGGCTTGGTTTCAGCAACCGTCCTTTCCCAAGGGCTGACTACATCCTCGGGCTGTTCGCGCTGCTGCGCAATGTAAAGGCCGAGGAGTTTGTCAAAAAAGGCTTCAGGGGGCCTGAGATAGGGGAGCAGATGCGCAAGAAGCGCATCGATCTTACGACAGATTATCTGAAGACTCTGCCAAAGTCCGAGCTTGATGATTCCGCCAATGAAATGCCTCCTGAGGGAGACATTAACTGGAGACCTTTTGGCAAGCGCTTTTAGCCTGCGCTTCTGACTCAGACCAGAGCGCCTGTCAGGCCTTGAAATTGGTTATCACAAGTTCCTTGATCGCGCCGCGCTTAGTTACTACCGAATTGATCAGGCGTTTGGCGTCAAGCGTGCTGATATTAAACCGCTTGTACAGCTCAAAGCATACCGGAGCTGTGGAATTGGACTCCATGAACCTGATACCGCGCATGTCAAGCTTT
This sequence comes from Succinatimonas hippei, assembly GCA_004557545.1. Classification (GTDB taxonomy): domain Bacteria; phylum Pseudomonadota; class Gammaproteobacteria; order Enterobacterales; family Succinivibrionaceae; genus Succinivibrio; species Succinivibrio hippei_A. The sequence goes on along the minus strand of SFGV01000001.1, from coordinate 22,230 downwards.
ACGCAGAAATCTCGCAGACGCTCCTGATCCCTGTCTGTCCATACAGCCAGTTGGTATGAGGTGAATGAAGATGTTTTGTTCAGCGGAGCGTATGGCGGATCAAGATACACGAAAGCGTCATTCGGTATGACGTCTTTAAGCCTGCTGTAGTCAGTGCAGCAGATCTCTACTTCCTTTTCATTTAAAAACCTGTGGCAGGCCTCAAGCACCGGCTCATCGCAGATGTTTGGATTTGACAGACGTCCGAACGGAACATTGAAATAGTTTCTGCGGTTGACCCGGTACAGTCCGTTAAAACCAGTTTTTATAAGATAAATAAGCCTCGCTCCGCGCTCGACTATCGGGCGTTTTACAAAATCCTTCTCACGATCCCAGGCTCTTATTTCGGTAAACATTTCCTTGTCATAGCGAAAGGTCTTGAGTAGTTTCTTAAGTCCTTCAAGATCATCCCTTACTGCCTTATAAGCGCAGATGAGTTCCTCATTGGAGTCATTGATTATGGCCCTTTTAAAGCGCATTGCGAAAAGCATTGCTCCGCCGCCGACAAATGGTTCGACATAGGTATCAACCACGTCAGGGACATAGCTTAAAAGTACCGGTAAAGAGCGACGTTTACCTCCAACCCACTTTACAAAGGGTTTTGGCGATAAAGGATCGAAGATCTGCATTTAGATAAATCCTTAAAATCTTGACACTTTTATGATACGACAAAGGCCGCTGATTTTGAAATCAGCGGCCTTGTAATTTCAGTTTAAATCACAAAAGCGTGATTAGGCCTGAGGGATTATTGAGATGGTAACCTCGGTCTTCACATCAGGGTGAAGCTGAAGGGTGATCTGATAATCGCCGGTTGAACGCAGTACGCCTTCAGGCAGGCGGATCTCGCTCTTGTGAACATCAACACCAGCCTTGGTGATGACGTCAGCGATATCACGAGTACCAACTGAACCGAAAAGCTTGCCTTCATCGCCGGCCAGAGCCTCGATGGTGAACTTGCCGATCTCCTCGAGCTTGGCGGCGCGATCCTGCGCGGCCTTGAGCTCAGCGGCGATCTTAGCCTCAAGCTCAGCGCGCTGAGCCTCAAACTTCTCAAGATTCTCTTTGGTGGCGCGCACAGCCTTCTTGTTGGGAAGGAGGTAGTTGCGGGCAAAGCCATTCTTAACCTTGACCGTGTCACCCAGACCGCCAAGGCGGCCGATCTTGTCTAACAGGATAACTTCCATTTTTGACTCCTAATTAACGGCCCTGCAGATCAGTGTAAGGCAGAAGAGCCAGGTAGCGGGCGCGCTTGATAGCGGTAGCGAGCTGACGCTGATATTTAGCGCTGGTGCCGGTAATGCGGCTCGGTACAATCTTGCCGGACTCGGTAACGTAATTCTTAAGAAGGGCTACATCCTTGTAGTCGATCTCGGTGATGCCCTCGGAGGCAAAACGGTTGAATTTACGACGGTGGAAATAACGTGCCATGGTAAAACTCCTTATTCAGCTTCTGACTCGGCAGGGGCTTCTTCCTCAGTCTCGGAAGGAACCTGGCCGGTTATGTCGTTTCTGCTCTTGGGAGCGTTGCCGTTGTCATCATGGGCACGGCGCTCTTCACGCATCTTCATCATCGGTGACTCTTCAGTGATCTCACCGTTGGTACGGATAATGAGGTTGCGGATCACGGCATCATTGAAACGGAAATTGTTCTCAATGTTACGGATGGTCTGCTCTGAAGCCAAGCAGTTGATCAGCACATAATGAGCCTTATGAAGCTTCTCAATAGGATAAGCAAGCTGTCTGCGACCCCAGTTCTCAAGACGGGTGACCTTGCCGCCGTCTTTCTCGATCTCCGCTTTATAGCGGTCGATCATTCCCGGTACCTGATCGCTCTGATCAGGGTGGACCAGAAACACGATTTCGTAGTTGCGCATTTGAAATGCTCCTTACGGTAAAAGTCTGACATATCAGCCATATGATCAGACAAGGAAGCTGACCGGGGCAGATTACCCCGGGGACTGAGTGGCAGTATTATACTCTAAAGTCAAAGGCAGGCAAGAGCCCGCAAAGGGCTCCCTTGCTCAAAGGCCGATAACCCTAACGCATTCAAAGAGCGAGATCCCGGCGGCCACGGAAACATTGAGCGACTCAACGCCTTTTGCCATGGGGATTTTTACTATGGCGTCGCATTTTTCACGGGTAAGACGGCGCATTCCGCTTTCCTCAGAACCCATGACAATCGCTGTCTGTTTTTTAAATTTGTAATCAAAAATATCCGAACTGCCTTCTCCTGCCAGCCCTACCACCTCAATCTCATGATCACGCAGCATATCAAGGGTTCTGGCAAGGTTCGTTACCTCGACAAAGGGCACGTTCTGCGCTCCGCCCGCGGCGGTTTTGCGCGCGACCGGGGTAAGTGACGCCGAACGGTCACGCGGCACTATGACTGCGCTCGCTCCGGCTGCCCAGGCTGAGCGTATGCACGCGCCGAGGTTATGAGGATCTGTCACTCCGTCCAGTATCAGATAAAGCTGCCTGTCAGCCTTATGGCTTTCTACGAGATCCTCAAGATCATGCTCGTTAAGTGGCGGTTCGCAGAGCATCTCTATAACCACTCCCTGATGAACCCCGCCCTCGGTCTTCTCATCAAGAAAATGAGGAAGCGCCTGCTGAACCCTGACCCCGGCCGTCTCAAGTTCCTCGGCTATCCTGGCGACGCGGCGGTCCTCGACGCGCCCCTTGGCGATCCAGGCGCTGGTTATCTTGTCAGGCGAGGTCTCAAGCGCCGAGAAAACCGGATTTATCCCGTAAACCAGCTCGCGATTATGAGCCTTTCTTCCAGCCATGATTTATCTCCTCTTTCCTTTTGATTTGCCACGCCCCCTGCCCTTGCGGAAATCACGTTTCTCATAGCCGCGTCTGCTCGGCATGGCAAAAGGATTAGCGTAATGCTCTGAGCTTGTAAGCTCACTGCCCCAGCCTGCAGGAACCTGAGGACGCTCGACATTGTCACCCTCAGAGGCTTCTTTGGCTCTTGAAATGTCAGATAGGCTCTTAAACAACGCTTCCTTATCCACAGCGCCTTTATCCGCGGCGCGATCAGCCTCGCGCTTTTTGAGGATCCGCTCTCTGTCCTTGCGGTATTTGGCCGTAGAGCCAAGACCTGTCGGCATAAGGTCTATCTTGTGCTCGGCGGCGTTTACGGCCGCAACCACGACCTTGATCGGATCACCTATGCGGTAAACCTTGCCTTTGTCGGATATAAGCGACTCGGTACGCTGGTCAAAGTTGAGATAGCCAGGGAAATTGCCGATGAAGATAAGACCATCAACCAGGAAATCATCGAGGTGTACGAATACGCCGAATCTGGTGCATCCTGAAATGGTGCCTTTGACGGTTTCGCCTATGAATTTCTCAAGATATACGCACGCGAGCTCAAAATCGACCTCGCGTTCTGCCATATCAGCTGAAATCTCGCGCTCGGTGCAACGCGCGCCCAGAGTGAGAAGCTCTGGTTTGGTATAAGATCGCTGGCCTATCTTGCCCCAGGTCGCCTTACCCTGCTTTTCCAGAATGTATTTTATTACGCGGTGCAGCTGCAGATCGGCATAACGGCGTATAGGTGAGGTGAAATGGGCGTATTTTTCAAGCGCCAGACCGAAATGTCCGATATTGTCAGGGCTGTATTCGGCCTTTGACATACTGCGCAGCAGCAGTTCTCCTAAGATCTTGCCATCCTTGCGCTTGGCGATGGAATCGGCAAGTTTCGCATAATCAGCGCTTGTCGGTTTTTCACCGCCCGTGAGAGTAAGCCCAAAACGCGCAAGCTGCGGTAGCAGCATGTCAAGTTTTTTCTGTGTCGGCGCCGCGTGAACACGATAAAGCGTCTGACTGCGGTTTTCAGAGACAAATCTCGCCGCGGCGACATTCGCCGCGATCATGCACTCCTCAATGAGCTTGTGAGCGTCGTTGCGCTCAAGCGGCTCTACACCGGTTATCTCCATATTCTCATTGAAGACAAAGTGCTGCTCGGTACTCTCAATGCTGATGCCGCCACGGCGTTTACGGTACGCGTCAAGAGCGTGATAGAGGTTATAGAGCTCTTTTACGTGAGGGATCATCACCTCATGCTCAGGATATCTGGCGGTACCCTCTGAGATCATCTGCCAGGCCTCGTTATAGGTAAGACGGGCATGCGAGCGCATAACGGCAGGATAGAACACGTATCCGGTGGTTTCGCCTCTCTGGTTTATATCCATCTCACAGCACATGCACAGCCTGTCAACATCAGGGTTTAGTGAGCAGATCCCGTTTGAAAGCTTTTCAGGCAGCATAGGGATCACGTAGTTGGGGAAATAGCAGCTGTTGCAGCGATTTACCGCCTCATGGTCAAGCACGCTCCCGGGGCGGACATAATATGAAACATCGGCTATGGCGACATAAAGCTTCCAGCCCTTGCCTGACTTTTTGGCAAAGACTGCGTCATCAAAGTCGCGCGCGTCCTCACCATCGATGGTCATCAGCGGGATCTCCCTGATATCAGGACGTCCGGTCCAGTCTGACGCGGACACGCTGTCAGGTATGCGGGCGAGGGCTTTAGGCATATTCTCAGGCCAACTGCTTGGAATATCGTTACGCAATACAGCCATAACGATAATGTTGTTGAGGTTACCCAGATCTTTTACCACCTGACGGGTTTTGACAAAAGAACGTCCGCTACCACGCTCCAGAATCTCGGCTATCACCACGTCACCGGCCCTGGCCTCGCCAAGATCCTGGGCCGTTTCAAATACAAACCCAAGATTTGCAAGATTTGGCTCATCCGGCATGAGCGTGGCGACACGCCCCTCCGATGAGGATGTCCCTGACGAGCGCAAAGGCATCACGCGTCCTAAAACACAGACACGCTTTTTGGTAAGTTTCTCAACATACGCAATCCCGGTGTTCACGATGGTCTGATATTGAACACTGTCGCCTGGCATGATCACTATCGGGCTTTTGAGCAGCAAGTCCTCACCATTGTTGCCGGTTACATGAAACACAAAGTGTTTATTGCGATCATCGCCTGGGAAATCAGTCTCCTCGCGGGCAGAAACCTTAGCCTCTCCGGAGCTTACCTGAGATGGCATGGCGTATACCTGATAGCCCGGCATTTTGGCAAGAGCGCCATCTGAAACCAGGTTTCCGAGGATTTTCAGATATTCAGCCTCTCCTGTCTCAGGAGCCTCTCTGGTATAGCCAAGACGCCCTAAAAGTCCCTGAATTACGCCAAGCGAGGCGACACCGCGAAATTGCGGATGATAAAGAGCGCACACAAGATACAGAGCTGTCTTAAGATCCGATGCCGGATCACCTTGAGGGGCGTTTTTCCCAGCGAGGGCGTCCTTAATTAAACGCTGTTCCTTCTGGCGCTGCTCCTGTCTTTTTTTTGCGGCGATCTCAGGAGCCTTAGCAGCCTCTTCAAGGGCAGCCGCCTGAGCGGGGCTGTCAGCTACTGAACGCTCGTCAGGATCCTCCCATGAATCGCTGTGGGCATTATTGGTTTTAATCTTTTCAATAAGTTTTTTAATCAGATGGTGTTTCACTTAAAAACAATTCCAGTACGTCATTGAGCATACGTCTGCCAAAGTCCGTGAGGGTGTACTTCTCGTTCCCAAGCTCAACACATTTGAGCTCTTCGGCCTTGGCAAGCTTTACTCTGATAGTCTCAAAGGACAGCCCGGTTGACCTTTCAAATTCGGCTGTCCCTATACTCCCGTACAGTCTGAGCCTGTTGAGCATGTACTCAAACGGAATCTCATCTGCGGGAACTTCCAGATATTCGCCGCGCCTGCCTTCTATGAAGGCCTCAGGATCCTCAGGACACGCGCGGCGTAGCGTCCTGCCGTCCATAAATATCTTTCCACTGGCGCCGGCGCCAATTCCAAGGTAGTCGCCAAAGAGCCAGTAGTTACAGTTGTGTACGCATTTTATGCCATTACGGGCAAAGGCTGAAACCTCATAGCGCTCAAAACCGTGAGATCGCAGATATGAAAAACCGCGCTTCTCTGTCTCAGAGAGCGTTTTCTCAGAGGGAAGGCACGGCGGTTTTCTGCCAAAAGCGGTTCCTTCCTCTATGGTAAGCTCATACCATGACAAATGGGTAATGTCATAGGAAAAGGCGATCTTCAGGTCATTTAAGGCCATGGCGGCGCTCTGCCCCGGGAGACCGTGCATTATGTCAAGATTAACGTTCCTAAAGCCTGAGCCTAACGCCTCCTCAACGGCGCTCATCGCCTGAGCGCCGGTATGAATACGGCCGATTTTTTTTAGCATTCCGTCATCAAAGCTCTGAACGCCAATGCTAAGCCGGTTTATCCCCGCATCAAGATAACCTTCAAATCTGGATCTTTCGGTAGTCCCGGGGTTTGCTTCCATTGAGATCTCACACGATGGCGTAAGATACGCTTTTATGTGTTCGAGAAAAGCGCCTATAAGATCAGGATCGCAAAGCGAAGGCGTTCCGCCGCCAAAATAAACACTTTTTATCCTCCTGCCGTTTATGTAGGTAAGCTGATCATCAAAATCGTCACAAAGAGCTTTCAAATAACGCAGATCGCGTTCTCGACACGCTCCTTGCGCCTTTGAGAAGAAATCACAATACGGGCACTTTCTGACACAGAACGGATAGTGCACGTAAAGCGAAAGGTCAAGAGGAGTGAAGCTCATGCCGGTGAGAGTTCCGACACCAGCCTTTTCAATGCCACGGCGCGGTGTGAGATCAGATTTTTTAGCTGAGACGGAAGCTCGGCTGCCGTGCAGTTACGTCCTGTAACCATAAAGAGCGGATCATATCCAAAACCGCCCTTTCCTCGCGGAGAGAAACCAATGCTGCCGCTCCAGGTACCGGTGACGCACAAAGGCATCGGATCGTCTTTGTACCTCACAAGGCACAACGCGCAGCAGTAACGCGCCCCTCTTTCTCCTTCCCTTACGTCTTTGAGCTTTTCAAGCAATAAATCGTTATTTGCCTGATCATCACCGTGAACGCCGCTAAAACGGGCCGAAAGAACCCCGGGGGCGCCGTTTAAGGCATCAACGCATAATCCGGAATCATCCGCCAGTGCCATAAGTCCCGTCTGGTCACTCGCAGCGCGCGCCTTAATTAGAGCGTTCTCAATAAAACTGCGTCCGGTCTCCTCAGGCTCAATTACGCCAAGATCCTTTTGCAGAACTATCTTGTACCCCAATGGCTCGAGCATCTGCTCAAATTCACGGGCCTTGCCTTTATTCCCGCTTGCAAGAACCAGAGTATGTTCTTTTTCCTGTACCATGATTTTAAAGTGTCCTTTTTTCTCAGACATGAGATCCTGATTGGGGTTGCAAAAGTGGTGTATAGCTTCCTGAACCGGTAAGCCTGCTTACCGCCTCGGAGGCCACCCGTGAGAGCACCTCCTCTCCACTCATGTGCAGAAAATCAAATTCGGGCAGTTCTTCAACCTTAGTCTGCTTTTTAATAGCAAAGGCGATTAACTGCGCCAGATGGTCCGCGCATTGCGAGCAGATCTCAGCGCCTTTGATGCAATGAGTCTCCACATCGGTATAAAGACCGATCATCCCGCCGCGGTGATGTCTTCCGCCGCTTACGATATCCGAAAATTCAGCGTGAGTAGCGATAAAGGGTTTGCCCTCAGCGGATGCACGTTCTTTCATCTTTTCAAATGAAAGCCCGGCGATAGCGAGCACCGGATCGGTATAACACACCTCAAGGTTTACCGTAGTAGGCAGTTGCGCCAGTGCTTTTCTCTCACTGACGTTTCTTGAGGCGTTTAAACCGGCGTAACGTCCCTCGAGTTCCGCAATTGAGGTACTGGTGCTTCCGCGCACAGATCCGGCCGCGAATATATTAGGAAGGCTTGACTGCATCGTCGCCTCATCCGTGACCACATAACCCTCTGGAGAGAGCTTCACGCCTATATGCTGAAGGTTCATTCCTCCTACATTAGGGGTCCTGGCCGTGGCCGCTATAACCTCACTGGTGTGAAGATAATTTTCAAAGCGTCCTCCGTCCATGTAGTAGATGGAATAACCATCATCCTCAGGATCAATTGAGGTAATAAATGAATCCACCGCGAGCGAGAAGCGCGAGGAAAGCATCTCAAGAGCGGATGAAAGCACCTCTTCGTCAGTAAGATTCCAAAGCCTTCTCTGGCCAAATACGGTTACATCTGACCCCAGATAAGCCATGGCCTGACCTAACTGCAATCCTACCGAAGTGCTGCCGAATACCGCCGCCGATCCTGGAATGCGCTCCTGCTCATAAAACTCGTTGGTGGTGATTATGTTCTTGATCTGGGATTGCTCGTATGTGACAAGAGGAGCAGTGCCGGTCGCTATTACAGCCGTTTTAAAGCTGACCGTGACATCCTCGCCTACGCGGGCTGTATGGGCGTCTGTGAAACTGACCATCCCCCGAAGACGTTTCTCCTCGGGTATGCGGTAGAGAAATGAAAGCACCGATGACGTTGCCCTTGAGCGCTGGGCTCTTACCATACTCAGAACGCCTGAGGCCTCTATCTCAAATTCAGGAACGCTAAGTCCGTAACGGTCAAAGGTACGTGATGCGTGAGCCGCCAGGCCTGCTGACATTAGATAAGACGCCGGTAATTCACCAGAGCGCTGGGCAGTAGTGCCAAGTCTGCCCGCGTCAACCAGTATGCAGTCAGTGCCTGCCTCAGACGCGGCGCGAAAAGCCTCAAGACCGGCGGTACCGCCGCCAACGACTATGGTGTCGCAAACCAAATTCCTCATTGTCATGAAGACATGATACTAAATGTTTTGTGCGCCGCGTCAAACAACCTCTCGCGCTTTGGTTCAGTTTGGGGCGGTGAGCGTCTTAAAACCCACGGCAAAAGCCGTGAGCTGCATCAAACGGGATTTACTGATCAAATAAGCGGAAATTCAGGCACAACAGCATTCAGAGAACTGACGAACCTGAATTATCTGTTGAGTTTTTTATTGAATTTTTTTGAGGAGCGCTCTGGAATTTTCTCAACGCCAGAGTTGAGATTTTATCCTTGTAGATGAGCTGCTGATTGTCTTTGATGTCTCTGATGCAGATAGTGTACTGATCAAAGGCGGTAATTACGCCGTCAAACTTAACACCCGTGATTAAAAACACGCTGACAGGCACAGCATTATCCGCGAGGTATTTTAAGGCAGAATTCTGCCCGCCGCCCTGCATGAAGGAGAGCACAAAACCCCTGCTAAACTGATTGCCGTTCGTTTTGTTGCCGGTTCCGTTGTGAATGTTAGCCACGTTAGCTCCAATTGGTTATTGTTATCATTTACGCTAATGATATTTATGTCTATTTGTAAAATCAAGCAATTACAGTATTCAGGACATTCATGAGAATTATTTTATAAAACATGCGTTAATCCACCAGCATGCCATATAAAAGAGCGCGTTTGGGTACATTTGATGAGCATAGTGAATAAAAAAACTCGCTTATCACGTATTGTGATCAGCGCTTTTTGAAAACTTGTCGACAAAAACGCTGACAGTTTGCGAGAGTAAATTGTGAACTGGAATTGAGATATGAGCTAAGGGAATGGTGCCCAGAGACGGAATCGAACCGCCGACACGGGGATTTTCAATCCCCTGCTCTACCGACTGAGCTATCTGGGCTTAAAGAAACTGGTTTTGTGGTGCCCAGAGACGGAATCGAACCGCCGACACGGGGATTTTCAATCCCCTGCTCTACCGACTGAGCTATCTGGGCAACGGCGCTTATTAAAACATTCCTTTAATTGAGTGTCAACTTTTTTCAAACATCGTGATGTTTTTTTCAAAGAAAAACGCCTGCCTGCTTTGAGGATCAGCCCAAATTCAGTGAATTTGAGAGCATCTCCTGATACCAATAAGCACAAAGCCCCGTAAACGGGGCTTTGATGTCAGCTTTATCTGATATCTGCTTAGATATCAGCTTAGGTACTTGCCATGACAGTTCTTGAATTTCTTACCTGAACCGCATGGGCAGGGATCGTTACGTCCTATGTTAAGGCCTTCATACTGCTTGGCCTCTTCACGCATACGCGCCTCCTGCGCCTGCTCCTCGAGCTCCTTTGCTTTTGCCTCTTCTTCCTGTTTCACCTCTTCAGGATCACGCAGCCTCACCTGAACGCGACAAAGCAGGGAAACGACCTGAAACTTCAGGTTCTCAAGCATCTTCTCAAAGAGTCTGAAGGACTCAATCTTGTACTCACTCTTTGGATTCTTCTGGGCATAGCCCTGCAACCCTATGCCCTGGCGCATGTAGTCCATGGCCGCCAGATGCTCCTTCCACAGGTTATCTATGCACTGAAGCATGATGCTCTTCTCAAGAGACTTGCGGTTCTCGTCCCCGATAAGCTCGCACTTTTTGGCGTAAATATCCTTCGCGGTTTTGACTATTCTCTCACGCACATCACTCTCAACTAACTTATCGTTCTCCTTGAGCCATTCGGAGACCGGGCAGTCAATGAGGAAAGTACCGCGCAGGCGCTTTTGCAAATCGTCAAGCTTCCATGAATCGACCAGTGAATTCGGCTCGATGTATTTGTCGATGACCTCATTTATGACATCACCGAAAATAGTATCGATAGTCTCGTGGATATCCTCGCCATCCAGAAGAGCGTTACGCTCCTCATAAATAACCTTACGCTGCTGATTGGCGACGTCATCGTACTCAAGCAGGCTCTTACGGATATCGAAGTTACGGGTTTCAACCTTACGCTGTGCCGATTCAATAGCTCTGGTAATGAAACGGTGCTCAAGCGGCTGACCATCATCCATGCCCATCTTTCTCATGAAGTTCTTAAGCTTCTCAGAGCCAAAGAGCTTCATCAGGTTGTCATCCATGGAAAGATAGAAACGTGATGAGCCAGGATCACCCTGACGTCCGGCACGGCCGCGTAACTGGTTGTCGATACGTCTTGATTCATGACGCTCAGAACCTATGATATGCAGACCACCGGCTTTCACAACCGCGTCATGGCGCTGCTGCCAGTCCTGTTTGCACTTTTCAACCGCGGCCGGATCAGGATCAGGTCCCAGAGCCGCGAGATCTGCCTGCAGGTTTCCGCCAAGCACAATATCCGTACCACGACCTGCCATATTAGTCGCTATGGTAACCGTGGCGGGACGACCGGCCTGGGCTACGATCTGCGCTTCCTTCTCATGGAATTTGGCGTTCAATACCTGATGAGGGATCCCGATCTTATCGAGCATGGCCGAGAGTTTTTCGGAGTTCTCAATTGAGATAGTTCCGACAAGCACCGGGCGTCCCTGAGCCACGGTTTTCTTGATATCCTCGATGATCGCTTTGTATTTGTGATCCTCTGTAAGATAGATAAGATCCGGAAGATCCTTTCTGATCATCGGTTTGTTTGTAGGCAGAACCACAGTTCTGAGACCATAGATCTGCTGGAATTCATATGCTTCCGTATCGGCAGTGCCGGTCATACCGGCAAGCTTCTTGTACATACGGAAATAGTTCTGGAAGGTTATCGACGCCAGAGTCTGGTTTTCTGATCTGACCTCGCAATTCTCCTTTGCCTCAATAGCCTGATGTAATCCGTCAGACCAGCGGCGGCCGAGCATTTTGCGGCCCGTGTGCTCATCGATGATCACAACCTGACCGTTATCTACCACGTAGTCAACATCACGCTTGAAAAGCGTATGGGCGCGCAACGCCGCCATAACGTGGTGAAGAAGCACTATGTGCTCTGTTGAAAACAGCTTGTCACCTTCTGGAAGCAAACCTGCCTGAACCAGAAGTTTTTCTATCTTGATCTGCCCGCGCTCGGTTAAGTACGCCTGCTTGAGTTTCAGATCGAGGGTATAGTCACCATCACCGGTGTAATCCTCGGTATCCTCTTTTTCCTGGAACTTAAGACCGGGGATCAGTTTGTCTACCGCGTAATAAAGCGAGGAATCATTTTCAGCCGCGCCTGAAATGATAAGCGGGGTACGCGCCTCATCAATGAGTACCGAATCGACCTCATCGACCAGTGCGTAGTTCAGCTTGCGCTGCACTCTCTGATCGGCGGTATAGGCCATGTTGTCACGAAGGTAATCAAAGCCAAACTCATTATTGGTACCGTATGTGACGTCACAGGCATAAGCGGCGCGTTTCTCCTCGGTGCTCATCCCGGGGACGTTTACTCCTACTGTCATGCCCATTAGAGTGTAGAAGGGTCTTGACCAGTTGCAGTCACGCTTGGCCAGATAGTCATTCACGGTAACCACATGCACGCCTTCACCAGAAAGCGCGTTGAGATAGCATGGCAACAAAGCGGTGAGGGTTTTCCCTTCACCGGTTTTCATTTCAGCTATTTCATTGGCGTTTAGAACCATTCCGCCCATCAGCTGAACATCAAAGGGACGCAACCCCAGGGATCTGAACGCTGCCTCACGGCAGGCGGCGAATACCTCAGGCAAAAGCTCTTCAAGAGTCTTGCCGGCTTTTATCTGGGAGCGGAACTCCTCAGTTAGTTTTTTGAAGTCTTCGTCCTTAAGTTTTTTATATTTGGGTTCAAGGGCATTTATGGTCTTGACCACCTTGCTTAACTTGCGCACAGTGCGCTCGTTACTGCTTCCGATGATCTTGGTGACGATTGTAGTGATTATCATGCTTGTTACTCAGCCTGCGCGGCCACGCAGGGTTACCGTTAACGTAAAATGTGCACAAAGGGCGCATGCCCGGTATGTCCGGGGCTACGACGCGATAACGCGCCGTCTGCTATATAAAACAGAATAAAAAATTTTGCCCGGAGCTCGTTTTTTGAAACAAGCCGCTATCTCGTCAGGCAAATCCTGATCCGAAAAGCGCTGAACTATGTTAATACATCTGCCACTTTGATTGAAAGTATCAAAGATAAAGCGGGATACCTTATAGGTCTAAATCAGCCGAATCTTCAGAAAAATGGAAAATTACGGGCGGATAAAAAAAGACTCAAAGGATTTTGACAAGATCCGGATATAAAAAAAGCGACTTTTTATGTCGCTCTTCATCTGTTTTTCCGTGTTTTCTTGGAGCGGGAAACGGAGCTCGAATCCGCGACCCTAACCATGGCAAGGTTATGCTCTACCAACTGAGCTATTCCCGCATCGCAAGTGGCGCCCATTATACAGCCTTTTTGGATTGTGGCAAGTTTTTTTTAACACTGGTTAATTTCAATAAGACGTCTACGCCTGAAGGCAGCAGTTGACCATAAGAGACAATAAGGATCAGTACCCGCCGTATCATGGATTTTTCTTGAGTTTTAGAAGCGTCACGCTATGTAGTATTTCATGGCTTCAGGATCTATTTTCTTGTTCTCAAGATCACAAAGAGCCTCGTTAATTATCAGAAAGCACCGCGCAAGCTCATCATCACTTATTGTGTACTGGGGCTCGCACCTTAAGAAGCTGCTACCAAGTCTCTGGGTAAAGAGCCCTTTTTCAAAGCAGCTGTAAACCACCTTAAAGCAGGCCTTCCTGTCATCCATTCCCTCAGGATCTTTAATCCAGATCCCGTAGGCGGTCCCGCAACCGGTGATCCTGGCGACAGACTTCGCGTGTTCTTTTTTTAATCTCTCAAACGCGTCAAGCAGTTTTTCCGCCAGTTCGTACGTTCTGCCTTTTTTGTACAGACTCTCGCAAATGTCAAACGCGGCCATTCCCCGCGCGCAGGCTTCCTGATTGCCAGCGAAGGTAAAATCGTGCTCAAGAGGCTTCAGGCTTTTCATGATCTCAGGTCTACCAAGAACCGCTGAAAGCGGGATCCCGCCACCTGTAAACTTACCCATTACTATTAGGTCGCACTCAATATCCGGGAAATTACCACATGAAAAGAAAGGTCCCGTGCGGTAGAAGGCAAGCTGACTTTCATCAGATACCATAAGAAAATGATATTTCAGCGAAAGCTCATAGAGCCCGTGCATGAGATCACGGTGCATTGGCAAAAAGCCTGAATCACCCTGCACGCACTCAAACACCGCGCAGGCAAGCTTTGGCGCGAGCTTTTCTATTTCTATGAGTGTTGACCTTACCTGCTCAGCCGACGCGTCCTCAGCGCAAAACGGAACCATATAGGTATCAGGCATCAGCGGAGCGATATCTGGATATTGTCCACTACCTGTAATAGCCATGGATCCCATGGTTTTGCCATGATAATTGCCAGTAAAGCTCAATACCCCCGTGCGCCCAGTATAGGCTCTTGAGTATTTTATGGAGGCGTCAATGGCGTCTGAGCCGCAAATTCCATAGGAGAGCATGCACTTTCCGTACGGAAATTTTGAGATCAGTTTTTTTGCGTAGCTGAGTACAAGATCGGATGTCGCGTATGGAAAAGGAAACTGCGCATAATTCCCGTGCGCTATAGGATCGTAGCCAAGGTTCATAGTGCACGCCGCGGATATGAAATCAATTACGTCACGGCCGTCTGCGTCCACAAGATATATTCCGTGCGCCCCTGTTACCGCAAAAGGCAGTTCACTTAAGGTCTGAACCGGCGCGATGAGCTCTTCGTGTTCTTTGGCTATGGCCGCTGTTTTTTCTGATACGCGCATTTAATACCTCCGCTTCAAATGATAACAGCCCGATTAAGGGCAAATCCTGACATCTCAGAATAAGGTAGCCTCTCAGTGATCACGCGCCTTTCAGCTTCAAAAGCCTTTTTAACGCTTAAGCCGCAATCAGTTATAATCGCCGCATGGACACTTAATGTGTCAGATACCGGAGTACATATGCCATTTTCAAACTGCTTAATGAAGGCCGTCAACAGTCTGACTCCTTTTAATACCCTGACCTGGCTTACAGGCAGGATCGCCAACGCTCAGGGCGGACCGTTCACGCAGTTTCTGATCCGCTCTTTTATAAAGGTTTTTGACATAGACATGACTGATGTCGCGCAACAGGATCTATCGGCATACAAGACATTCAACGAATTTTTTATAAGAAAACTGCGTCCTGAGAGCAGACCCATATCCCAGGAATGCACCGCGATAGTTCCGGTGGATGGTACTGTGGGAGCGTGCGGTCAATTGCGCGCCGGGAGGCTTATTCAGGCCAAAGGAGTTGATTACTCTTTCAAGGCGCTGATGGGCGGAAATATAACTGACTGCGCGCCTTTTGAAATGGGGCAATTCGCGACTCTTTATTTATCGCCAGCCAACTACCACCGCGTACATATGCCAATCGATGGCACGCTGGTCAAAACGATCCATATTCCCGGCAAACATTTTCCGGTAGGCAGACGCAATACCTCAAAACTGCATAACCTATACACCCTAAATGAAAGACTGGTATGCCTTTTCGGAACCCGTGAGGGACCTTTCTGTCTGATCTTTGTGGGAGCCGCTCTTGTGGGGAGTATTCACACCAGCTGGGGTGGCACCGTGGTAAGACGCCGCGGGATTGAAGTGAAATACTATGATCCTGATCAATTCACCTATAAAAAAGGTGATGAGATAGGCTGGTTTGAGTATGGCAGTACTGTCATATGCTTATGGCCGGACAATACTGGAGCGCTTACTGACAAGATAATTCAGGGTAGCCCGGTTAAATATGGCGAGCCCATGACGATCTGAGCCATATTGAATTGGCCCAAACTGTTTTCAAAAGCCCCGCGGTCACCACCGCGGGGCTTTTTTTAGGGATTAAATGAGTTCAACAGCGAATTTCCTCAAGAAAGAACTAAATCCCGTAATCTTGAATCTGCCAGCTCCAAAACTTGTATGACATGTTCTGAAATCTTTGATCTAAGAGATGTAGTAAGCGGTGATGATACGTTTTTTCATGTTCTATCTTTGGTATAATTGAACCGATTTTTTGCTTGCGTCCGGTGACTAGGACAGACAATGCTGTGCAAGGAGCCGGAATCTTAGGAGATTCACGTGGAAAAATATCAATTTGATGTTGCGATCGTGGGTGCTGGCGGAGCAGGTCTTCGCGCTGCAATTGCAGTCGCGCAGGCTGATCCGAAGCTTCGCGTCGCGCTCATTTCCAAAGTCTACCCAATGCGCTCTCATACCGTAGCTGCTGAAGGCGGCGCCGCCGGTGTGGTTCGTGATGACGACTCACTGCAAAAGCACTTTGAAGACACCGTCGCTGGCGGTGACTGGCTGTGCGAGCAGGATGTGGTCGACTACTTTGTTCACCACACCACTGAAGAGCTCTATCAGCTCGAGCACTGGGGATGCCCCTGGAGCCGTAAGCCTAACGGTGACATAAACGTGCGCCGTTTCGGAGGCATGAAGGTTCCCCGTACCTGGTTTGCCGCTGACAAATCAGGCTTCCACATGCTTCACACCCTTTTCCAGACCTCGGTTAAGTTCCCGTCAATCCACCGTTTTGACGAGCATTTCGTGCTTGACCTGCTGGTTGAGGACAATGTATGCCGCGGCGTGGTCTGCTATGACCTCCAGAATGGTATTTTCCGCCAGATCAACGCCAAGTGCGTATTCCTCGCAACCGGTGGCGCCGGACGCTGCTACCTCTTCAACACCAACGGCGGTATCGTAACCGGCGACGGACAGGCTCTCGCTTACCGTCACGGCGTGCCTCTGCGCGATATGGAATTCGTCCAGTACCATCCTACCGGTCTGCTCGGCTGCGGTCTGCTGATGACCGAAGGCTGCCGTGGTGAAGGCGGTGTCCTTTACAACAAGGATCACTACCGCTATCTGCAGGATTACGGTCTCGGCCCCGAGACCCCGGTTGGACATCCGAAGAACAAATACATGGAGCTCGGTCCCCGCGACAAGCTTTCTCAGGCTTTCTGGAACGAGTCCAAGAAAGGCCGCACCATCAAATACCCTCTGGGCGAGGCCGTACTGCTTGACCTTACCCACCTCGGCGAGAAATACCTCCACGAGCGTCTGCCGCTGATCTGCGAGCTGGCCATGACCTACTCAGGCGTTGACCCGGTCAAGGCTCCTGTTCCGGTCCGTCCGGTCGTCCACTACACCATGGGCGGTATCGAGACCGATGGCAGAACCGCCACCCGTATGGAAGGTCTGTATGCCGCTGGCGAATGCGCTTCAGTCGGTATTCACGGAGCCAA
Organism: Succinatimonas hippei; assembly: GCA_004557545.1. Lineage (GTDB taxonomy): Bacteria > Pseudomonadota > Gammaproteobacteria > Enterobacterales > Succinivibrionaceae > Succinivibrio > Succinivibrio hippei_A. The sequence goes on along the minus strand of SFGV01000001.1, from coordinate 5,185 downwards.
CCGTCTTGGCTCCAACTCGCTGGTTGAGACCGTTGTGTTCGGCAAGGCAGGCGGTGACGCCATGGCCGAGCGCGCCCACGCGGTCAAGGACTACGACTCAGAAGAGCTCGCCCGTCAGGCTGAAGCCGCTGAGAAGCGCGCTCTGTCACTGTTTGACGTCAAGGGTTCAGAGTCCCAGGGCAAGATCCGTCACGAAATGGGCCAGACCATGGAAGAGGGTGTTGGCATCTATCGTGAGGAAGAGGGCATGCAGAAGACCATCGATACCCTCAAGACTCTTAAGGAGCGTTACACCAAGGTCGCCATCACCGATCGCGGCCGCGTGTTCAACACCGAATGGATGAACTTAATTGAGCTTGGCTACACCCTTGATGTCGCCCAAACCATGGTTTACTCGGCAATTAACCGTAAGGAATCACGCGGCTCTCATCAGAGACTCGACGGACCTAACGGCGCTTACAAGGAGCGTGATGACAAGAACTTCCTCAAGCACTCACTGGCCTTCCTCAATAAAGAGACCGGACTGCCTGAGATCAAGCTCCAGGACGTAAAGATCACCACCTTCCAGCCCGCGAAGCGCGTTTACGGCGCCGCGGCTGAAAAGGCTGAGGCCGAGAGGGCCGCAAAAGCCAAAGCAGCACAGGAGGCCAAGTAACAAATGGCTGAAACCGAGAAAAAAATGAAGATCACCGTGCTCCGCTATCGTCCGGAGCAGGATGAGAAGCCCTGGGACCAAACCTTTGAGGTTCCGTATCACCACGGCACTTCGCTCCTCGAGGCACTGTTCTATATTAAGGACAACCTTGAGCCCAGCCTTTCATTCCGCTGGTCCTGCCGTATGGCGATCTGCGGATCCTGCGGCATGATGGTCAACAATGTCCCGCACCTCGCGTGCAAGACCTTCCTGCGCGACTATGACGGTCAGGATATAAGGGTTGAGCCTCTTGCCAACTTCCCGATTGAGCGCGATCTGGTGGTTGATCTGTCAGATCTCATCGAGAAGATTGAGCTCATTAAGCCTTACATCATTCCGTCAAAGAAAGACGCGAATATGCCGCTTAACCGCAACTTCAAGCAGAGCCCGATGCAGATGGAAGCCTATCTGCAGTTCGCGCAGTGCATCAACTGCGGTTGTTGCTACGCCGCGTGCCCGCAATACAAGCTCAACCCCGATTACATCGGACCGGCTGCCCTCACATTGCTGTATCGCTACAACATCGACAGCCGCGACAGCGGAAAGCTCCAGCGTTTGCCGTTCCTCAATTCCGAGAACGGAGTCTGGGGATGCACCTTCGTCGGTTACTGCTCAGAAGTCTGCCCCAAGAAGGTCGACCCCGCGTCTGCCATTCAGCTTGGCAAGAAGATGAGCGCAACTGACTATGTGTTTAATCTTGTAAAGCCGGAGGAATAAGCAATGGCTGATGCAAAATCATTCCGTAAGCCTTACCACCGCGAGGCGTCGTGGACTTGGTGGACTGAGAATCCGTTCTATGTCCGCTATATGCTCCGCGAAGGCACCGCTGTAATGGCTTTATTCGCCGTGCTCGAAATCGTACTGGGCGTTTTCCTCTTCGCGCTGTGCGCGTATGGAGATCCGGAAGATCCGGAAACTGTAGCTCCGTACATGTGGTTTGTTCAGGATTTCCTCGCAAACCCGATAGTGATTGTGCTGAACATTCTGGCTCTTGCCGCTCAGCTGTACCACATGGTTACATGGTTCAACCTTATGCCTAAGGCCGTCCGTGTATTCATGAACAAGAACAGCACTGAGCTTCTGCCTGACTACATCACCAAGATCGGCCTGTACGCTGCGGCGATTGGCGGTTTCGTGGTAGTCCTGGGCGCGGCGCTGCTTACCAAGTAAGGAGAGAGAATTATGCGTCCTATACTTCCAACCCGCTCTGACGAGCCTATCTACTGGCTTATGTTCGGAACCGGCGGCATGGTTGCCGCGTGGATCCTCCCTGCCATTCTGGTGGTCTTTATCGTGGCCGGCATCTGCCCGCCTGACTCTGACGCCGGACTGCTCAGCTACAGTCAGGTTTCAGGGATCATAGGAAACTGGTTCCTGGCTCTGGTTCTGTTTGGCGTGGTATTCATCCTGAGCTTCTACGCGCTCCATCGTATGTTCCACTCCCTTCATGACCTCAACCTGCACAGCAAGATCTTCTGGTATATATGCTACGGCGGCGCCGCGGCGATATCCTTCATTGATCTCGGATTGCAGCTTTTAAGCTATGTAGAGCTCTTCTAATCTGAAGACTCTCAGTTAAAATTCAAAAAGGTTCCGCTTGCGGAACCTTTTTTGTTAGCAGCTCCAAAATCATACGTTTTCACATAAGCCCTGAATTGCCCAATTGCCGCGCAAAACCTCTCAGATGAGGATTTAATCGCGCCTTAACCGCATTCTGACATTCCTGATCGATCTTTTTGGTATAATCAGCGTCGAAATTTCACAACGGCATCAACAATTGTCGATATTGAAAAATCAACAATAAATCCGTGACATGCTCTGAGGAGCAGTGATCGCGGACGCGCTCGCGCAAAGTGACAGCCGCCGTAACGTGGCAGATTCGGGAGGCCTGCTGTCATAAACAAAAGGAGAGTGCCCCGCCGGGGCCCGGGCTTACAACCTTAAAACCGGCGCATCCGGCATCAGGCGCCGGAACTTAAGTTCACTTTTCAAAAAGGAGGAGACGGTGGCGGCACAGCCGCAAGCGTCTTTTGGCAGATGAAAAAAACCAAGATGGTCTGCACCATTGGCCCTAAATCAGAAGATCCGGCAATCCTCAGAACCCTGCTTGAGAGCGGCATGAATGTCATGCGCCTTAACTTTTCGCACGGCGATTATCAGGAGCATGGCGGAAGGATCGACACCATTGAGAAGATCATGAAGGAAACCGGTAAGGTTTTCGGCGTGATCCTTGATACCAAAGGTCCCGAGATCCGTACCTGCGAGCTTGAGAATGGCGAGGATATCGATCTTTCAACCGGCGACCGCATCACCATCACAACTGATTCTTCAGTAGTGGGTAATCATGAGCGCATTAGCGTTACCTATAAGGATCTCGCCAAAGACCTCAACGTAGGCGACACCGTTCTGCTTGACGATGGCCTTATCGGACTTAAGGTTGTTGAGAAGAACAATGACAAAGAGGTTGTCTGCGAGGTTCAGAATAACGGTTCATTAGGCGAGCACAAGGGTGTCAACCTCCCTGATACCCATATCTCCATGCCTTTCATGTCAGCGAAGGACAAACAGGATCTGCTCTTTGGCATCAAGCGCAATGTGGACTTCATCGCCGCCTCCTTTACCAGATCCCGCCGCGATGTGCTGGATATACGCGAGTTCCTTGACGCCAATGGCGGCAAGGACATTCAGATCATCTGCAAGATCGAGAATCAGGAAGGTATCGACAATTTCGAGGACATTCTCGCCACAGCCGACGGAATAATGGTTGCCCGCGGTGACATGGGTGTTGAGATCCCGCCTCAGGAAGTTATCTTCGCGCAAAAACGCATCATCCGCCGCTGCAATGAGGTAGGCAAGGTTGTAATTACCGCCACCCAGATGCTCGACTCAATGATCAAAAATCCACGTCCTACCCGCGCTGAGGCCGGTGACGTGGCAAACGCGATCATCGATGGCACTGACGCGGTAATGCTCTCAGGCGAGTCTGCCAAGGGCAAATACCCCCGCGAGGCTGTCAGGACCATGAGCACCATCTGTGAGCGTACTGACAGAGAGATTCATCAGCGCATCGACAGCATGCGGCCTTCCAATGGCGCCCCCTGCTCTACCACAACCGCGGTCTGCCTGGCGGCCTGTGAGGCCTCCGAGACATTAAACGCTCCGCTTATCGTGGTAGCTACAGAACATGGCGGAAGCCCCAAGGCTCTGCGCAAGTATTTCCCTACCGCGAATATTCTGGCTCTTACCCCTAATATCAAGACCGCCAGACAGCTTTGCATCGTACGCGGCGTGATACCAAAGCTGGTTCCGCGCATCAGCTCAACTGACGAGTTCTTCAAGGTGGGTATGCAGGTCGCTCAGGAAGAAGGCCTGGCTAGCAAGGGTGATACCATCATCATGGTAAACGGCGCTCTGGTTCCTTCAGGCACCACCAACACCATGTCAGTTCACACCATCTGACAACATTCATGCAAACACACGGGGCGCCTTAAGGCGCCCCATTTGTTTACATCAGCTGGTTGTCTGTTTTCGTCAGCAGATCACTGCTTCGCGACTATCTCAGCGTTTGTCTTCTGCTTAATATCCTCAGGGATGTTGTCCCAGGCGTTCTTTATTGGGGTTATGAGGTTTATAACCTCATCAATAGGCTTCTCATCAAGCGAGACTGATGCCTGATCCAGCAACTGCTTCATATAGTCATAAAGCGCGTACATCTTATCACCAAGCGCCGGGTTTTCCTTGCGATCAAGAGCCCCCTGCAGCCCTTCAATAATTCCCATGGCCTTGCTGATGCGGTTTGCCTTGTACTCATAGTCCTTACGTTCGATAGCTCCCTTGGCCTGTGAGAGTCGTTCAATAAGGCCATTGAAAAGCATCTGGATCACTCTGTGTGGTGATGCCACCGAAAGCTCCGCCTCAAGACTGGTTTTCTTGTAAGCTTTAAGATTGCGACCGTACATTGTTATTCTCCTGCAAATACAATATACATTCCTCTGACAATTATATTAACGGCGCCAGCCCCATTTAGTTTAATCCAAGTATCAAAAGGATCGAACTTGAGTTTGCAAAGACCAAGCCTCAATGCTGAGAATCGAAATATTATTTATAGCAAACAAGGATGTATAGTAAGATACGCGCACGTCCGGAGAGCTCCGGACGGGGTGGTTCTAGCGTCTGCTGGAGCCATGTGCGAAATGACTCCAGCAGGAGGCTAGAATCGTAGGTTACGCTTAAATTAAGGATTTCAATATGAAATACTTGTTTGATGTAATTCTGATTTTAGTCCTTTTGTCTATCAGCTCAGCAGCATGGTAACCTAGGCTAAAATCACCGAGGGCAGGGCGTACCCCGCCCTCATCTAATATTCTATGAACATCATCCCTGATTTTCAAGTTCAGAGAAAACTACGCTCTCGTATCGAAAATCAGTCCCTTGATAGCGCTTGCCATATCGCTTCTGCTGCCCGTGGCTTTGACGCCAGATCGGAAGAGC
>SFGV01000081.1 GCA_004557545.1 Succinatimonas hippei | reverse complement strand
CTTCCTAGCTTTTTCAAGTTTGCCTTGATGTTTATCGCCTTCTTAACCAACGTAGTAGTACTCTTTCCTTGCCCCAAGGTTTTGATCGTGGCAGATGTTAGTCTGAATGCATTGAAGTAGTCAGGTTCAGTATTAACTCCTTCAGTGATAATTAGAAATGTTTGCTTGACGTTTCTTGTCCTGCTGCCTTTTCTGGAATATTCTTTTTGCTTGCGATGATTAATTTTCTGACTCATTTCCAATCTTTATTATGTGGTTGATGTTTCCAATAACTGGGACCGCGCCGTATTTTCCTGACAGGTAATCTCGCTCAAAAGGTGAACTGCAGCGAACCTTATAGTCAGAAAGAGAATACAGTTCAGTTGCTCCACATTTATTTTTTTGAGTAAACCATACCTGATCGCGGCGAAATATCCTCGAGGTTAAAAGATTCGTGTCATGGGTGGTAAAGATCAGCTGAGCGTGGCGCGGATTCGTCTCAGTGGAGTTGAACAAGGCAATAATGTGCTCAGTTAACAATGGATGCAGTTTTGAGTCTAGCTCATCAATGATTACTCTGTTTCCATGATCAAGAGCTTCAAGGATCGGATAAGCCAAAGAAAAATATTTCAACGTGCCTTCTGACTCGTGATCGTCAAAAGAGAAACTCACATCACCATCTGGATTGCCCTCATCGTCAAAGGCATGATGAGAACTTACCAAATGGTCATTTATTTTCTCAATGTTGCTGATCCCGAGGTCAGCGAATTTTGAGAACTCAACAATACGTTGACGTATATTTGGATCGTCTAAATGATTTACTGCGTTTTTCCAGGCCTTTTCTTCATCTGAACAGAATATGACATCAGACTCATTGAGCCACTTAATTATTTTGACAGCAGTAGAATCATTGAACTGGGCAAGAGTAGAAAGCAAAAGAGCGTTGTCTCTGACCATTTTTCTGTTAATGATCTCAATGGCCTGGCTGTACTTTGGGTGAACGGATGTTTTGCCTTCAGACCTATAGTAAAGCTCTACTTCCTTTGCTCTCTTCTTGCAAGCCTTCTTGTAAAGCCATTCTGTTTCAACGTTTTTTTCATTGGCCTCGAATCCATAACGATATATGAAGCCATCCACAATGATACTGATTTCAAAACCACTTGGGTCTTTTGAGGATTCTCTGTTAAGCCTAAAGCTTTCTAAGGGTATCTTTTCACCAGCCTGACGGGCTTTAAAAGAATTGATAATGAATTCCTTAAATAAACTGAGAGCCTTGATGAGATTTGATTTGCCTGAAGCATTGGCTCCGAATACAGCCGCGCTACTCATTAATCTTAATTCTGTCCCTTCAACAGGAAAGATAACTTCTTTGTCAATAAGATCGTTATCTTTCAATGAGGACGCTACATTTGATAAGGTAACAGGGTCCTTAAAGGAAAGATAATTAGAGACTGAAAATTGTATAAGCATAAATTAAGCTTTAAAAATGTAACTTTTCTACAGAAACAAGACTTATCTGTTAACAACAGAGATATTAACTCAATTTTACGCGTTTTACTTTATTGTTTTACAAAAAACATTGCTGTAAAAAACAGCAAGAACTGTTAGTCTTTTTTAGTTCTGGTTATGTACAGTCAATTAAGCCCGGCATAAGCCGGGCTTTGTCTATCGTCAGGACAGGATCACTTATCGCCAGAATCCTGCTTTATGACCATGTTGATGGCGTCATCGTTGTAATCGATCTTCTGAAGCTCACGAGCGCCCTTATACAGCATCTCCTGAGCGCGGGAGGCAGAGTATTGCTGGAACTGGGAGGCGATAAACGAAGTGTAAGCCTTAAGCTGCTCATCCTTACCCTCGCCCACTGACTTCAAGATCGCGAGACTTTCCAAATCACCGTTTTTAGCGATAATGCTCGCTTTTCCGGGATTGTCCGGCATTGCGAAGATCCTTGCGGTAAATTCAGGGTCAAGATCCCTGGCGCCGCGGGTTAACTCAACATCGTTCTTTACGGAGACAAACTGCGGAGCCTTGGCATTTGAGTCAGAGTCCAGCGCTTTGGCGTAATCAGAGAGGATCCTTTCAGCCTCTTTGGAAGCCTTCTGGTTGTATGCTGACTTCAGAGCCTGCTCCTTTACCTTGTCAAAAGGCAGAAGCCTGGCGCTGTTGTACGCGTTGACGTTGATAACAGCCGCGGCGCTGTCACCCAGGGAAATTGCAGGAGAGTTCACGTTAGAGGTGCGGTTTTCTTCCTTAAAAGCAGCCTTTTGCATCTCCTCGGTGTTAAGCGGCCACTGAGCAGTGGTATCACCATAACGCAGTACGCCTGAATCCTTGATCTCAAGTCCGAGAGCCTTGGCGGTGGCGTCAAGACTGTCAGGGTTTTCAAATGAGACATCTGAAAGCTGTGAGAGCTTCTCGTCATAAGCCTTGCGGGCAGTCTCATTGAGCGCGGCCTTGCGGGCCTTTTCCTTAACATCGGCAAAGGCCGGGGTATGCGCCTGAGTTATGCCATCAAGTCTTAAGAAATGAGTGCCGTATTCATCGACAATCGCGGGAGTTACGTCACCGGGTTTAGCAAGCTTGAAGAGCGCGTCATCAAGATTTGCGGCAAGCTTGCCCTGAGTAACTGTTCCCATGGAACCGCCCTGCTGCGCGGTATTGGGATCGTCTGAATACTCTTTGGCGACATCGGCAAAGGCCTTGCCATCCTTCAAGGCCTGCTCGACCTTGGCGACTTTATCCTTGCTGCCATCGCCGTTCTTAATGAGGATATGCGAAACCTCGCGTGACTGCGGGATCAGGAATTCGTCCTGATGCATGTTGTAGTAGTCTTCAGCCTGCTTGTCGCTTATGGTGGTGTTCTTGCTTATGCCATCAACGGAGAGCACAACATAAGTAAAGCGTACATTGGCAGGATCCATAAACTCGTTATGATGGGCATCGTAATAAGCCTTTGCCTCATCATCAGATACCTTAACGCTGTCCTTGAGCGCTGTGGGATCGAGTGAGTAGATATCAGCCTTGCGGGTTTGCGCGAAGAGCTTTCCTAACATCTCAGACTCAAATGGCATTACCTGAGCTGAAAGCTCAACAGTAGGATCGCTTACGCTCTCAGAGAGCAGGCTTACGCGCAGCTGCTCGGCAAAGGACTCCGGGGAGGCGCCGATGTTGTGCACCGAGGCTAAGAAAAGATCGTTGTCAAACTTGCCGTTTTTCTGGAAGGCGGGAGTCTTTCTGATCTCATCTTTGATCTGCTCGTCACCAATGCGGATCCCGGTATCCCAGGTTGAGGCATTCAGAGCCACGGTATCGATCATCTGCTCGAGCACCTGCATATGCAGACGCTTTACCTGATCCTTATCCTCGAGCATCTCTGAGGCCTTGGGACCGTAAGTGCGCATGATCTGCTGGGTCTGGCGGTTATACTGATCCGTCCACTGTGATGAGGTGATCTTGAAATCACCTACCTTTACAGGATCGGTATTGAGACGCGGGATCAGATAATTGCCCACGCCCGCGAAAATAAATGACAGGATGATGATCCAGAACAGGACCTTGAAGATCCTGCCGTGCGCTCCTTCGCGCAGAGTATCGCTTAGCATAGTTGTACCATTCCAAAGCGGTCTTAAGCCGCATGGTGAAATCGCGTCATAAAAAGTAAGGACGCCTTAAAACATGGGGTATTTTAACATCTCAGCGGCGCAAGCACGAAAATAGCAGACCGCTGTGATGGGAGGATCTAAAAAAAATTCAGTCCATTGTCTGATATTTGAGGCACTTGGAGGGGATGACCAGCAGATCGCAGTCTACCCTGCGCATTATGCTCTCAGGCACATTGCCGATTATGGATCCGGCGATGCCTGAACGCCCTGAGCTGGCCATAACAAGCACAGAAGGGGTGAGCGTCTGACACAGTTCGGGGATCATTTCCTCTGGAGTTCCGTCTAATACATGACAGCGCGATTGCGGGAGATCGTAGTGGGAGGCAAAATCCAGCAGGTTTTTACGGCATTCGGTTATGACCGCCTGACCTATAAGATCAGGTGACAGAGCCGCCATGTACCCTGGGTAAGTTCCGGTAACCGGGCGCACCGCGTTCACAAGATGCACCTCTGAGTTGTAAAAACTGGCAAGTTCCATGGCGCGGCGCATCATGTACTTGTGCATGTCACGCATAAAGCGGTCATCCTCTGAGGCTACATTCATCGCGAGGATCACGCATCTGCCTTGTCTGGCGGCATTCTCCTGCACAAGATACACGGGGGCTGGTGAAAAACGCAGCATGTTGAGTTTGAAATCAGACAGGAACTTGCTGCCATCTGGCGCTCTTTTACCACCTGACTCTACGAGCATGGTAGTCTTAAGCTGATGCTCAAAAGCAACCAGCTCGCGGCCTGGTTCACCGCTCTCTAACACCTTGCCTAAGACCGTGTTGTCAGATACCTCATTTACAAGCCATTTAGAAAGCCAGTTTTCATCAGTCCTTGTGTGAGAGTCCGTTATTTCAGGATTGTCTGATGACGGGACTGAAGCTTTTGGATTTGCGCTAAATACGCTAAGTCCTCCTGCCTTTTTTGAATTGCCTTTCCAGAACTCCATAGCCATGTTCAATGAGGAATGATCCGCGTCATAAGGATCAGCAAGACAGGCAATCTTTTCAAAAAGGCTCATAAAATTACTCCTGATGACACCCTACTGTCAGCTGTTTGATGATACCAGACCATTCGCGTCACGGTTACGGCGTTTTTGTCTGAGCATTTTTGCCTTGGCGGTTCTGTCCATTCGTTCACGGGTGAAAAGGCGCGCTCTGAACATGTACGTGTAGAAGAATAAAGCCGCGGTGATGGCGATGACAAAGGATATGAGATAGATGGACTCAAAACCAAAGGACTTTACGAATAGTCCGAGGAAATAAGGTCCTACGCCCACACCTACATCGAGGAACACAAAATAAGTAGAAGTACCTACCCCGATGCGGTGCAACGGCGATACATGAACCGCCAGAGTGTGACAGCCCGCGGTAATGGTTCCGTAGCCGTAGCCTAAGAGCACAGCGCCTATAAGGAACATCGCGTCAGTTTTCGCGAACGCCATTACCAGCATTGAGCAGGCCTCGCACAAAATCGCCGGAATGATGGTCACATTCCCGCCGCAATGGTCGATGAGCCATCCGGCGAAAGGACGGCTCAAGACCGTCATCGCCGCGAAGAATATGAAGAACCCGGTTGCTCCTATGCCGCTGACACCACGGTAATCGGCATAAGCGGCGATGTAGCTTAATACCGATGAGTAGCATATGCCGCCCAGCATGGCGATGGTTGAGATCTGAAGCGCGTTGCGCTCAAAAAAGTCGCCTATCTTAAATCTCATTAGCTGTTTTAGCTCTGACTGCAGAATCGATCTTTCAGGGCATTTGATTAAAAGGCTCATGACAAGGATCATGGCGGCGATCGCGGTTGAGATCCAGACCACCGCTTCATAGCTTCCCCTTGCGTCAAGGTTTATCGCGACAAAAGGGCCTATAGCCGAGGCAAAGGTAAGTCCTAAGGTGTAATAACCTATTCCGGTGCCCATACGCGAGAGCGGAATTATCGCGGCGACCACGGTTGATGATGCTGATGAGGCGGTACCAAATCCAAAACCGTGTATAAGTCTTAAAACACAAAGGATCCAGACGTTAGGGCACAGAAGATATAGCGGAGATGAGGCCAGATAAACAAGCGCTCCTATGATAAAGGTACGGCGTCTGCCTATGAAATCAATGAATCTGCCAATCGGGATCCTTGCAATCAACGCACCTACTATAAAAAGTCCTGAGGCAAGACCCGCGACACTGACATCCGCCTTAAAGTGTCTTATGGCCCATGCCGTGGTCCAGAGCATCATCGCGTAATCTACAAAGTAGATAAGAAAGTTCGTGATCAGGATCAGGATGTAGTTAACGGTAAAAAGCCGCTTTGGTTTAGCTGTGTAATTTCCTACCATATGCTGATTAACCTGAAAGTTAAAATCTTAATTGTGATCAAGATTGCATTTTTTAGGATAAGCAGGATTATACGCCGCAAAAAGACGCTGATTTGTCCTACATGAAAGTGCTCTTTTGTTGAGCGCCTTAAATCAAATTGATCCTCCTTGCCATTTTTTGAAGGACATTCTGATTTCTTTTTCAACAGAAGAGCTACTGTTAGAACTTGGATTTTCTGACGAACGCTATCAGCTTGTCTGTCCATGACGAAAGAGCTGACGGAACAATGTGTTCACTTTATTGGTGAGGTTAAAATCGTCACCGCTGCCGTTTGATTAAATTTACTCCACCAACCTTATTGAACCAAAAAAAATCCCTCCGAAACAGGAGGGATTTTTTTAGTTGAACCAACAATTATTTGCCGTTCACAGCAGCCTTGAGAGGAGCACCGGCCTTGAAAGCAGGGACCTTGCAGGCAGGGATCTTAACGGTCTCTTTGGTACGAGGATTACGGCCGGTACGGGCAGCGCGCTCGCGGACCAGGAAAGTACCAAAGCCAATTAAAGTAACATCCTCGCCTTCGGCAAGTGAGTTCTTGATGGCATCAAATACGGCGGTAACCGCGTCATGTGCCTG
>SFGV01000080.1 GCA_004557545.1 Succinatimonas hippei | reverse complement strand
CCCCCCCCCGTTATTATCATATTGACCTTTCTAATTTTTCTTAGAAGATTTTGGCTTTTTTTCGCTTTTTCGCGGCGCCCTTAAGACTCTTAAATCAAGGTTCATGACCAGTGCGGTTTTACCGCCATGGTATTTCAAATCGGATTTAGCTTGTCCTAGATCAGGGAGATCTTCTGATATGAAAAACATACACTCCGTTGGTGGCATTGCTTCAGCTTTAGCGCGGGGAATTCGCGGGAGCGGGGCTGTCAGCTTTGCCACAACTTTTTTATCGCTCTTTACAGCGTCCCAATCCTATGCCGCGGATACTTTTGAGATCCCCGACAACTTTGACCCAACAAAAGGCAGCTTTCACGATCAGTACCCAAACGCTGTCGCGGCTTCCAGAAACTCAACCTTAAATCTTGTAAACGGTAACAGCCTTGAGACCGGAGATCGTGTAACCTTTGAGATAACCCTTTCAGGTAGCAACGAGAAAACCCCCTTTATCAAAGGAGTGAACGGTGATCCCGCTTCAGTTACGCTTAGTGACTCATCAATGCTGCTTTTAAACGGCAGTGGCAGCATTGGCGATATAAGCGGTGGCGGCAGCGTCATCTTCAACAGTGTTCAGGGAACGGCCGGCGCAAATGACCGGGTCAATACGGGCGATCTCGGCTCCTACAACGGATTTATCGGATCTCTCTATATAGATGAGCACGGCGGTACGGTCACAACCGGCGATTTGTACTCCGCGTCCCTGGTGCTCCTGGACGGTTCGGCACTCAACTCGGGCAAGGTAGTGCTTGACGCCACCAAGAAAAGCGATCCGCGTACGGTTGATCTTTCAAAAGACTCTTCTTTTACCGCGCAAAGCCTTTACCTCATAGGTGACAGCAAGCGCTATATCTACGCTGCCGACGGCGCGAGTTTCTACTCGCCCTTTGTGCTGATCACAGGCGGCAGCAACGTGGTCTCGGTTTCAGATTTCAATAACAATACCTCGGTAATCGCCTCAAAAAATTTCCTGTTTGAAAACGGTAGCGGCAAATCCTCATTTATCTCAGGACAAAACAGTGTGCTGTACCTGGGGCTTAAGGATGATCTGAGCGGGGTTAAAAGCCTGACATCAGGTCTTATCGGTAATGACGGCTCACACGCGAGATCCATCGGCTATTTTGAGAATCCGATCACTTTATGGGATCTGGCGGGGATCCTGATTGATGGTGACATCACTCTTGATTATGACAGGATCCAGGGCGGCCAAATCAGCGCTACTGCTGGCGAGGCGGTGGTCAGGAACCAGGGCGCCTTGTATCTTGTGTCAAATGACACCGCGACCTCCGCGACCAAATATCTCATGGGCTATAACGGAGTCAGCGCCCCGGTAAGGCTTGATGGCAGCTCAAGGCTCTACCTTGGAGGCGCCGGGTCGATTGGCGATGTGACCGGCTACGGCAGCGTATACGTAAACCGTGATACCGGAGTAAACTCAGGCAATCAGGATGTGGTTATGGGCAATGTCTACGCCAAAAACCTATATCTTGGGGGAAAGGTTCAGACTGGCAATATCGACATAGCCTCAGGCGGCAGTCTTGATATGGCCTCGGGCAGTTCTCTTGCATCAGCTGATATAACAACTGAAAAAATCGAAATCGGATCTGACAAATCCAATGTATCAATCAGCGCGGATTCACTAAAGCTTACGGACAGCCTCAGCGTTTCAGGCGATCATGTAAGCATAAGCGCCGACTCACTGAGCGTTCCAACGCTTACGCTCTCAGGTGACTCAAACTCTATTAAGGTCAATAATGCCACTCTCTCAGGTAAGATCTTCAATTCACAAACGAGTTTCACCGCTACCGGCACTTTAAATTTCAATGGTGATATTGAGGTAGGCGAAGGCGCGGATCTTGATGCTGGCAAACTCCTCTTAAACGGTTTTGACTTAAGAGTAGATCCTGATTGGAGCGTCAATTCGTCCATCGTCTACACGAATTAACTATCAGGTGCTCAAGGGAACGAGCTTGACGGCAATCTTACCGTGGGGCAGAACAGCGCGTTTTATCTTGGTACCGGGTTTACAAATAGCAAGTTTAACGAATACGCGTCATCGGTTGTAAAACAGGGCAGTATTGGAGCGCTGGCCTATTTTGACACTCCTGTTACGGTTAAATCAGGCTACGGGATCCTGGTGGACGCGAATGGCACCGTAAACTCACAGGCGACCGCGGACACGCTCAGCGTCGCGAAAAACTCCGCGGTGGTATTAAGGGCATCAGACTCTGGTGATACCGCCGCGATCACCTTTGAGGCCCAAAACGCGACCGTTGAGAACAACGGCATTATCAATGTAACCGGAAAAAGCCTCATAGTTGGCAATACCGTACGGCTGTTTGGCAATACCTCCACCAACGGGAGCGTCAACTACCTTTCATCAGGCGGAGTAATTCAAGGTGACGGAGGACTGCTTACTCTCACGGATACCACTACTCCCGGCTATTACAAGATTGAGATGAGCCAAAACGCGACTGAAATTCTGGAGCGCTATGGTCTTGACGAAAAGACAGTTGAGTCCGTGATACAGTATCTCAAAAAGCATTCTCTCATAAGGAGCGTGCTCATAGACGCCGCGCTTAACGCTGACTCATACGGCTATGGCGATCCTGAGATCCTGCTGGGCTCGCTGCCTCGCATGAACATCGCCTCAGGACTTGTCCAGGACAGCGAGATGGTAGGTGATCTGCTCTATAAATCCGCCTCAGAGCGTTTTAACGATGAAAGAACCGGATTAAAACGCCACGGACTCTGGGTAAAACCGGTCTACCGCCATCTTGAAAGTGAGGATCTGAGCGCCGGGATCCTGTCTTACGGCATAAATTCCAGCCTTACCGGGATCAGCGCGGGTTATGACACTGATTTTGAGAAAGGCGGGGCAGGAATAGCCATAAGCGCCGGTAACGTCAGATCCCACAGCACGGGTGATTTTGTTTACACCAGAGGCGACTACAACTATACCGGAGCGTCGTTATACGGGCTCTACCGCAATGGCGGATTTAAGCTCCTCGCAGATCTCTCGTACGCGGTGCTTACCGGCAATATGACCATGAACTCGCCTTTTGGAACATTCGGCGCTGACGGGGTATCAAAAATAGCGCTCGCGGGTCTTAAAGCGGGATACGGCTATGATCTGACGGCAAAGCTTAAGCTCACGCCTTTTGTATCAGCGCGCTATGAATATATAAAAACTGATGATACTAACGCGATCTTCTATGATGACGCCATTCATTTTGACGCGAATGAGCTCTCCTACGTGAAAACGCCCGCTGGAGTTGAGCTTTCATATCATGCAAGAAAGGGAAGATGGGATCTGGGCCTTAGTGCGTCACTTGAGGGCTACTGGCGTTTTGGTGACAGAGATCTTGTTGAGCACACCAGAATTTCCGGGGTTCCGTTTACAAGCAGTGTGGATCTCGCGCCGAAATTTGGCTACGAGGGCGCATTGAGTTTCTCTGCCAGACGCGGCGAGATGTTTTTTGACGCGGGTTACGGCTACAGCGGATCTTCAAAAACGAAGAGCCACAGTCTGTATCTTAAAGCGGAGTACGATTTTTAAGGATAGCTAAAGAAGATCCCTAAAAGATAACGCCAAAGAGCCGATAGAAAAATAAGATCTGAGAAAGATCTGGGCATAAGCAGGTGAACTTGGAACAGGCGTCCGCTTATGCCATGACGATGGTGTGTAAAATAAAACCCGGGCATAAGCCGGTATGGCTTTGCCTGTGGTTTTAAGCACTTGAGAGTTTTTAAGGCAGGAGCGCGATTTTGAGGATCTATACATGCGGGCCGGTTGCCATGTACCCTGAGGTAGCGTCAGTCAGACAGGATGTGTCAGGGTATTTCAGAACCCCTGAATACGGTACTCTGGTAAAGCACTGCTTAAAAGAGCTCTCCGCTTTTATTGGAAACCCGGTTCCGCAGTCAATGCTGTATCTTGCCTGTTCCGGAACCGGGGCCATGGAAGCGGTGGTAGAGAACTGCGCGACGCCCTCCGACAAGGCGCTTGTGATAAACGGCGGCAGCTTTGGACTGAGGTTTTGTGAACTTCTTGGATACCATGGCATCCCTTTTAAAAGCGTAAAGCTAAGATGGAATGAGAGACTGTGTGAGAAGCACCTGTCTACATTTGATAACCGCGGCTTCAGCCTGCTTTTTGTAAATCTTGATGAGACCTCAACAGGTCAGCTTTACGATCTTGATCTTTTAAGCGATTTTTGCGAACGCAACGGCATGCTGCTGATAGCTGACGTGATCTCAGCTTTCCTCTGTGATGACTTCAGTATGGAAAAATCCGGTATTGACGCTGCCATCTTCAGCTCACAAAAGGGACTTTGCTGCTCGCCAGGCTGCTCATTTGTAAGTGTAAGCTCCAGAATGAAAGAGAAGATCTTAAACTCAAAGTCCGCGCCTGCCACCAGGTACTTTGACTTTAAGGATTATTTTACAAACCTGACTCGCGGTCAGACCCCTTATACCCCGCCTGTGATGGTTATGTATGAGGTGGAGGCCATGCTAAGACGCGTATCTTTGAGCGGAGGCTTTAACGCCTGGATAAACAGGATCGCGGACAAGGCGCGCGCTTTTCGGCAGAGTGTCACTGAGGCTGGCTATCAGATCCCGGACTATCCTTTATCAAATATGCTCACTCCCGTATGTCTCAATGGAACTGACGCCTGTGACATAGCGCGGGATCTTAAGGAATACGGCTTTTTGGTAAGTCCCTGCGGCGGAGATCTTTCAAAGAGGATCTTCAGAGTGTGTCACCTTGGCAATACAAGTCCTGAGGATGACCAGATGCTGATTGACGCGCTTTATGACATCAGGCAGAAGAGGATTAAGAAATGATTGCCGGCAAAAGAGTTGTTTATACCTCAGGTACCTTTGACATGCTGCATGTCAATCATCTCAAGATGATCCAGTACGCCAGGGCGCTTGGCGATCTTCTGATAGTAGGGGTTAACACCGATGAGCTGGTCGCAAGCTACAAGTCAGCGCCCATCATCCCATTTGAGCAGAGAATTGAGCTTATAAAAGCGCTCAAATGGCCTGACATAGTTATTCCCCAGAAATCGCTTGATCACACCGACAAGGTGAAGAAGCTCAACATTGACGTCTTTGTCATCGGCGATGACTGGGCAGGCAAGTATGACTATTTAAAGGAACTGGGAGTTGACGTGGTCTACTTCCCGTACGGGGATGGCATTTCATCATCAAAATTAAAGCGCGAGATAGTCGAGAAATACTCTAAGCTCGTTGATGTCGCCGATACGCATTTCTCAAACGACATCGATGTGAAAAATCACTGATGACCATGATGAAAACTTCATGCATAAGAACAATAACAAACAATGGAGTTGACAGAACAATGGACAAGACCGTTTACGCGGCTACGGTTAAACATCACCTGTGTATAGGCTGCGGAATTTGCAAATGCGTGTGCCCTCACGGCGCCATCAGCTACAAGAGAAACAGTGTTGGTGAATGGACGCCTTCAATTGACGCCGTAAAGTGCACCAACTGCGGCCGCTGCGCCAAATTCTGCCCAAATACCATCTACAAGTTCAAGAGTGAGGCAAACAGGATCTCTGCGCTGGAATATCCAGGAGACGCCGGGCTTGAGAACGCCGATTACTATGTCGCGTGGTCCGAAAAATACCGCCCTCACGCGGTGTCAGGAGGAGTTGTCACCACACTCGCGTTATATCTGCTTGAGCATGACATGATTGACGCGGTAGTCCATGTAAAGAGGATAGCCGCTTTCAAAGGCGAGCCGCATTACGAGGTGGTTCTGAGCGCGACCCCGGATGAGGTGATTGAAAACGGTGGATCCGCGTATCAGCCGGTAAATTATCACGATGTTCTCATGAAACTTGAGAAGGGCAAGCGCTACTTTATTACCGGGGTTCCTTGTGTCATAAGAGGATTGAAGTTCCTCTTTGAGCATCATAAGAACTTCAGAGAGATCAAAATCATTACCTGTGCGCTTATCTGCTCGCATAACGTAAGCCAGCTGTTTAATGACTACTTTATGGATATGCACAATCTCCCAAACGACAAACGCTGGATGATTAATTTCAGAAATAAGGATAAGGCCCCCGACGCCTCAAATTTCAACAGCCATATCTATACAGGTGAACGCACGCTCTATAAGGAAAACCGCTTTGAGAGCGGCTGGACAAAGATCTGGCGCGGCTACTGGTTTGCCATGGAGAGCTGTAATTACTGCTCCGATTTCTGGGGCGCGGACGCGGATATCTCGGTTAAAGACGCCTGGGGAAAATGGGAAAATGAGAAATATGGCAAGTCTGTGGCTGTGGTGCGCAGTGAGCTGTTAAAGGAAGTGTTTATCAAGTGCGGTCTTGAGTTTGAGAGAGTTGAGCACAAGGAAATGCACAACATGCAGGCACAGACCAACTCATACAAGCAGCGTCATGCCAGAGAGAAAAATTTCGACCCGTGGTGGAGTAAAAACAACCGTAAAAGAGGCATGCTGCACAACGTGATCATGGCCAGATCCAGCAAAGCCATATATACCTTATTTGGATACAGGGTCGCCTCATTTATACTTC
>SFGV01000013.1 GCA_004557545.1 Succinatimonas hippei | reverse complement strand
GTCAAGCCTATAAGGTACGTGATCGAAATAACTGTAAAAAGAGGAAAAAATCTCCCTGTCACATTGCACGAAAAAGGACTACTCGGGATTTATATCCGAAATTACGGTCAGACACAAACCGCGACTCCTGATCAAATCCGGGATCTTGTGCTAATGAGTGAACAGATCCCTTTTGATCAGCCTTTCACTGACACTACATACAAGCCTGCTGAATTTAAAAAGCTATTGTCGCTTATAAAGGAAAAACAGGGAGCCGTAACAGAAAAACAATTGATCTCCATAGGTTTTATCTCAGAGGATAAGAGGTTGTCTAAAGGAGCGCTGTTTTTTAAGGACAGTTACGGCGGGCAGACTACGGCGGTAACCTGCACATTCTGGCCTGAATTTACAAAAGGCAGCGATATCGTTCTGGCCCACGCTGAGCTCAAAGGCAATCTTTTAGACATAATCAACTCTTCCGTGGAGTTCGTGATGAATCACTCAGTAAACGGTTTTCGTAAAGAAGCTACTACGCGGGTTGATTATTTCTCCTACCCAATGAGATCGGTTACTGAAGGTATCGTAAACGCGATTGGTCACAGGAACTACTTCATTTCAGGAACTCAGATTGAAATCAATATTTTCAGGGATCGGCTCGAAATCACTTCCCCGGGCTCTCTTCTGGGGGTCAGAAACCTTAATCATGAAACCAATATAGCGTCTATTGTTCCAAGGCGCAGAAATGAGGTGATCTGCGCAATACTGGAGATCTGCAGATACATGGAAAAGAAGGGGTCCGGCTTTGACAAGATAGAGGAGGATTACCTGAACGCTGATGAGAAGCACAAACCATATATCTCATCAGACGGCTCTTCCTTTACCCTGACACTGCCTGATCTTACCTATAACAAAGACGCGGCCGCGTTTAACTCTGATCAACTGGAAGAGGTCTACAGTGATATTTCCTGCGATGGGAAAAATGACCTAAAGATCCTGGGATTTGCTTTTAATCAGCCTAAGACCGTGAAGGAAATCGCCGCGTTCCTTGGAGTAACCCCATCCACATATTTTAGAAAAAACACTATCGCGAATCTTGTAAAGTCAGGGCTTTTGGTTGAGCACCAAGACAAGAAAGCAACGAAATATCAGAGCAACCGTATAAAGGTTCACCGCAGGTGACTGACGTTTAAGACCGCCGCGGAAAAGCCCCGCCTTAATCAGATCACTGGCTAAGGCGGGCATTTCATATTTAACTGTTGTCAGAACCAGCGGGTCATTGGCAGATCGTTATTAGTGCCCTTTGACATCAGGATCTGATGAAGATCGACATTGCCGCACTCAAACGCAGCGGCGCATCCGCAGAGGTAGAGATCCCACATACGGGTAAAGGCCTCTCCACGTGTCGCGGTCACCTTGTCATGTACCTTTTTGAAGTTCTCATACCAGCACATGAGCGTCTTGTAGTAATGTCTTCTCAGGCTCTCAACATCAAGCACCTTGAAGCCAGCCTCAGGCTCATAGGCGTCAAAGATGATCTCACGAAGTGATGGAATTGTCCCGCCCGGGAAGATATGCTTGCGGATCCACGGGTTTGCCGAGACCTCGTCATCACCGCTTATATAGTGCAGCAGGAACAGTCCCTGATCTTTGAGCAGCTTTGAGCATGTCTGCATATAGAGCTTGTAGTTCTTACGGCCTACATGCTCAAGCATGCCTACACTGACCAGACGGTCATACTGAATTCCTTCTGAGGGAAGCTCGCGGTAATCGATAAGCTTGATCTTGATCTGATCTTCAAGCCCGGCCTCACGCACGCGCTCGATACCCTTCTGGTACTGCTCCTTTGACAGGGTGCAGCCTACACCTTTAATACCGTACTGCTTGGCGGCCTCTATGAGCAGATACCCCCATCCGCAGCCGATATCCAGCAATGTCATGCCGGGCTTTAAATAAAGTTTCCCGAGTATATGGTGAACCTTGTCGCGCTGCGCCTGCTCAAGGCTCTCGCCTTCATTTTTAAAATAGGCGCAGGAGTAGGTCATGGTCGGATCAAGCCAGAGCTTGTAGAAGTCGTTGCCCAGATCATAGTGGGATGAGACTTCCTTTTTCTGCTGACGCTCTGACTCAGGAGGATTTAAGAGTTTGAGTATTGAGAAGGCCCTGCGTTTTAAAACAAACCTGTTTGACTGGGAGAGCAGGCAGGAGAGCGCTGTAAAAAGATCTCCCTCAAGCTCTATCTTTTTATCGATGTAAGCGTCACCAAGAGCAAGCGAGGTGGAGGTTAAAAGCCTAGTCTTTGGAATATCGTCATGGAATATGATCTTAAAGAGCGGCTTGCCCTGTCCGATGTTTTGGGTTCTGCCACCGGCTTCGACCGTAAAGGGATATTTGTCAAAGCGTTTTAAGTAATCAAATATGAAGCCCGCGGCGATCTTGCTGAACATCCTGCTCCTCCATAGTGTTGACCAATATAAAGATGCCTGATTATAGATCGCTAACCAAAACACTCCCCCAAAATTAAGTCTTAGACATATTTTTTCTCAAAAAGTATCTTTTTTGGGGCTTTAAGGACTATCTAATCCAGACCCTGATACAGGTGGAATGGCCTGCCATGCCCGGGATAGGCTTTCATTGTCTTAGGAAGCGTTAGAAAAAAGGGAAGAGCGATAGTCTTGTAGTCATTAGTGTTACCACCGGGAAACCGGGTTATGACCGCTCTATCGGCAAAAAGGCTGTCACCTGTGAATACAAGACAATCATCAAAGATGATGGCGCAGGAGGAGGGTGAATGCCCCGGAATGGGAATAAAACGCAGACCGCGCGCGCCAATTCTCAGGACAAAGTAATTTACAAAGCTCAGATCTGGTCTCGCACTAAAAGGAATGAAATTACGCGTAAAGCCATCAAGGCTATCAGTGTGATTGTGGGAATCCCGCATCATGAGCATGGCGCGCATATAGCTCAAAGCCTTACCCGACTGCTCCTTTAAATATTTCTCACAATAAGCCGAGCATACTATCTTTGAGGGGAAGCGCTCCTTAATCCTTGGGATCCCGCATATATGATCAAGATGGGCATGGGTAAGCGCGATTATGACCTCACTTACTCCGATTGATCCAAGCGCCTTTATGATCCCGTCATTCAGATTGGGATCAATTACCAGCGCTCTCCCCTGTCCCAGATTTAGGACATAACTGTTCTCAGTGCTGAACGGATCGGTAAAGATCAGAGGGTCAGGCGAGCAGCGCGGGTGGGCACAACGCGCGTATTGAGAAAACGGAGACGATGGTTTACGGCTTAAGTCAAAGAAGCATGGACGCTGAGCGCTACGTTTACAGCTTTGAGAATGTCGGGAAATCTGAGTGAACACTCTTGAACAGGATTTGGAAATCAGTGGTGGACGTTACGGGACTCGAACCTGTGACCCCCTGCTTGTAAGGCAGGTGCTCTAACCAACTGAGCTAAACGTCCAAATTTTCGTGGCTGACTTCAGGTGGTGGGTTGTGAGGGGGTCGAACCCGCGACCAACGGATTAAGAGTCCGCTGCTCTACCAACTGAGCTAACAACCCGGCCGAAATCTTTAGTTCACGACGCGGTGGTGGGTTGTGAGGGGGTCGAACCCGCGACCAACGGATTAAGAGTCCGCTGCTCTACCAACTGAGCTAACAACCCAAACTCGCGATCTTTAATTCAGTGGTGGGTTGTGAGGGGGTCGAACCCGCGACCAACGGATTAAGAGTCCGCTGCTCTACCAACTGAGCTAACAACCCAATCTGAATTAAACTCGCAAATGGTGGGTCGCGAGGGATTCGAACCCTCGACCAACGGATTAAAAGTCCGCTGCTCTACCGACTGAGCTAGCGACCCGCCTTGCTTGGTGACTGTAAAGTCAACGGTGCACATTTTACCCAAAATCTACATTGGTGCAAGTGTTTTTTTAAATTTTTTACGGCAAACGGATCAGACCGATCACCGTCACAAATTTAGTCAGCTGTGAATTTTAGCTGACACCCCCGCGGGGAAACCACGGATTTTAAAATGATCACGGCAAACTAAAATCTGTGACCTCGATCGGTCCGATCCTTTTGCCGTAATAAACGGTTTAAGAATTGTCTCAAACCCATAGCACCATCCACAATAGCTGTCAAAATATAATACACCTTCATCTAAATACCGCTTTTCTGATTTTTGTCCTGGTCACAGGCTTCTCATGCTGTCTCTTCGCATACGCAATTGCTCTTCTCCCTGTTCGTCTGCACCCTGTTTGAGCATTGCCAATATCTTCTCTTTGTCATCCGGAAGATGTCCATATACCGGCATCATATTGGAGACATTCGTTGCATCCAGCAGCGTGTGGATTTCAAGCGTCTTCACAAAGGTATATAGTTCCTGTATCTTTTCTGTCTCTGTAGCTTCTACAAACTCACCCCTTCTCACTTCTTCCATAAGCGGCGTATCAGGGAAGATGGAGAGTCCGGAAGCCAGCACCCTGGCGGGCGACAGATGGTTCAACACTTCTGCCGTTTTAATGGCATGCCCCATACCATAATCATGGCCTCCCAATCCGTATAAAAAGATGACGGAATAATGCATTCCTGCTTCATCCAGCTTGGAGAGCTGCTCTACGATATCACTTCCATAATAACCCTTATTCATCTTATCGAGAACAGCATCATCACCCGACTCAATTCCGAATACGATCATGTCATATCCCATTTCTTTCAGTGATTTAAGCTGCTCCACAGACTTGTTCTTTACGCTGTCAACCCGGCCATATCCACCAACGGAAACGCCCCAGGGAAGGTATTCTTTGATCAAGTCCATGATTTTTTTAAGTCTGTCGTAGCTCAGCAGGAACGGGTCCGCTCCCTGCAGAAAAATCCGCTTTACCTTCCATCCGGAATCTCTTATTTCCTGAAGATCCTCCCGTATCTCACTCTCAGGAGATACAGAAAACGGTGCTTCCTTGTAAAAGGTACAGAAGCGGCACTTGTTATGCGAGCAACCTGACGTTACTTGTAAAAAACAGGAACCTGCCTCATAGGGTGGTCTGACAATTCCACATGAAAAATGCATAGAAATTTCTCCTTGTTTCTATATATCTTTATATCTCGTTTTGTCGATATATAAACCTTAAATTAAACGGGATTCTCATCCCGCCTAATTTATGCACAACTTAAATTTCGTGTCCGAAGTAGTCTGACAGTGCAACCAACATCTCTTCATTCCGTCTGTAATATGTCCACTTTCCATGCCTTTCGGAAAGAAGCAGACCCGCCTTTTGCAACATATCAAGATAATGAGATATGGTCGACTGTGATATACCGGCCTTGTCGCGGATGCTTCCAACACACACTCCGCCCTTCAGATCCACCGCATCGTCAAAATGTCCTCCCTGCGGTGGAAAGTTTTTCTCCGGTTCCTTCAACCACTCAATAATGCTGAGCCGTGTTTCATTTGATAGTGCTTTAAATATTTCAATCTTATCCACACATCCATTATATCCATTATTCGCGATATGTCAATAGCTTTGTGACAATAAACTACGGCAAAAGGATCGGACCGATCGAGGGCACAAATTTTAGTTTGCCGTGATCATTTTAAAATCCGTGTTTTCCCCACGGGGGTGTCAGCTAAAATTCATAACTGACTAAATTTGTACGATGATCGGTCTGATCCGTTTGCCGTATAAATTTTTCGCCTGTTCGACAAATAAGCCCGTGATTTATTAGCGCTCACCCGAAAGCTCACCTTATCTGAACACTCCAAACCGGAAAAATACTAAACTCAGGGAGGACCTGATCAGCACTCAGGCGCAGACATGATCCATAGCTCAAAACGGCGAACATTTCTACTCAAACGTTTGTTTTCTGTCTGACGCTGTTCTATGATTTACGAAAACGTTTATTTGGAGTTTGATTATGAAAATTGCTCTGATCCTGGAAAATTCCCAGGCTGACAAAAACCCTGTAATCTTCCGTGAGCTCTCCGCAGCCGCCAAGAACGCCGGTCATACTGTAGATAACTATGGTATGTACACCGCCAAGGACAAACGCTGCCTTACCTATGTGATGAACGGTCTGCTCGCCTCAATCGTGCTCAACACCAAGGCCGCCGATTTCGTGGTAACCGGTTGCGGCACCGGAGAGGGCGCCACACTGGCTTTGAACGCTTTCCCGGGCGTTGAGTGCGGTCATATCGAGAACCCTGTAGACTCATACCTCTTTACCCAGATCAACGCAGGAAACGCCATTGCCCTGCCCTATGCTTTAGGCTACGGCTGGGGCGGCGAGCTCAATCTGCGCTACATCTTTGAAAAGCTCTTTGTAACTCCTTTCGGAGGCGGCTACCCTCCTGAGAGAGTTCAGGCCGAGCAGAGCAACAAGAAGATCCTCGATCATGTTAAGACCATCACCCATCGTCCGCTCATCGAGGTATTAAAGGGACTGGATCGTGACTTTGTAAAGAAGACCATCGATGATCCGCAGTTTGCTGATCTCTTCTACCCTAACTGCAAGGATCAGCAGGTGGCTGATTTCTTAAAGTCGCTTTAATCAGGTACTGTGACTGAAAAGGCGCCTTATGGCGCCTTTTTTATATGAATGGATGCTTAGACCGGTCAGTTTGCAGCAAGCTGTTTTTGAGCAAGCGCGGCTGCCGTGTCATTGGGGTACTGTTTTGCCACCACCTCAAAGAATTTATTGGCTTTCTCTTTATCCCCTGAAAGCTTGTAGATAAGACCAAGCTTGTATAAAGAGTCCGCGCGCTTTGGCGAATTGCGGAATCCCGCGGCGTTTAAGAAGCTTACGCGGGCATCCTGATTCTGCTTTAACTTAAATTGCACCTGTCCAAGCCAGTACCAGGCGTTAGGCGCCAGATCACTGTCAGGATATTTCTCAATAAATGCCTTGAAAGCCGGTATAGAGTCTGAGAGCTTGTTTGATACAACCAGATTGTAAGCCTTGCTGTACATAGCCTTGGCGTTGGCGTCAGAGGGTTTGAGCGCGTTGCCTTTGGCGTCGGTCACAGGCCCCTGCGCGGCACCAGCGGCTGCAGTCTGTCCGGAGTTTGACTGCTGGGCGTTAACGTTTTGCTGGGTTCCGGCGCTGTTGGCGTCAGCGTTACCTGAATTGGGCTGATCCGCGCTCTGACCGTCAGATGACTGCCCGCTTTGAGCTTTCACCGCATCAAGCTGGGATTTGAGTTCTGAAACCTCATGGTTTAATTCCTCGATTTTGCCGTTTTGCTGGTCAATCTGAGATTGCATCTGATCAAGTGAGTTCTGGATCCTGAGCATGGTTGCCTGCTGAGCGTTGACCTGTGTCTCAAGATCATCATCAGCAAGCGCCACAGCGGGAATAAAAAGGCAGAGAGTCATGCCGGTAACTATGTTGCGTATGTACATTTATCGACCTCTGAAATTAACAGGGCGCAGTCAAGCTGCGCCCTTTAATTGCGGTTTAAAACAAAGACCGCCTGTTAATAGTTAAGCACCGCGCGGCGGTTCTTGGACCAGGCGGACTCGTCATGACCAGGATCAACCGGCTTCTCCTCACCATAGGAGACAACTGAGATCTGGTTTACGTCAACACCCAGGTTCTGGAGATAGCGGGCGACTGAACGGGCGCGGCGCTCGCCCAGAGCGATGTTGTACTCAGGGGTACCACGCTCATCGGTGTGACCTTCAACAACAACGCGGGCGTCAGGGTTTGAACGCAGGTACTTGGCGTTGGCCTGAAGCACGCCCACGTACTGATCCTGGATCTGATCTGAATTGTAGTTGAAGTAAACGGTGTGCTGATCCTTAAGCTCGGCAGGTCCGTTCCAGCCGTCGGCGTCACCGCTGGGGTTACCCACGGTAACGGCGCCATCTGAGTCAAGACCTTCCTGAAGGTTCTGACCATCGTCGTTGACGAGTTTTGAATCGCTGTCGGAGCTGCAGGCGTTGAGCGCCATAAGGGCGCCGCCGCAGAGTAATACAAATAAATAGTTCTTTAATTTAGACATTTTATAGAAATTCCCCTTTATCATTTCTCAAGCAGAGGTCCCCACGCCGGTGAGCTGACCTCGCCGGAGGTTGAAGGAAGATAAGCCTTGAAGCGTCCGTCAGCGGACACCAGAGCCAGTCCTTTCCTACCCTGATAAACAGTGCTGTATATTACCATACTCCCGTTGGGTGCCACGCTTGGTGACTCATCAAGTGAAGAGGTGGTAAGCATGTAAATGCTGCCGTCGGCGTCAACTCTCGCCACACGGAAGCCGTTCTGGCGGGTGACCACGATCAGCGAGTTGCTGCCCGGGATCGCGCGCGCCGAAAGGTTCATCTGACCCTGATAGGTAATGCGGTCAGTGCTGTGACTGGCGAAATCATACTTGTAGATCTGAGCCTTGCCGCCGCGCTCTGAGGTGAAGAAGAGTGAACGGGAGTCTGCTGACCAGGTGGGCTCGGTATCGATAGCGCGGTTGTCGGTCACTCGGTTTAAGGTGCCTGATCCCAGATCATAATAGTAAATGTCAGGCTGACCGTCCTTTGAGAGGGTCATAGCAATCTTGGAGCCGTCAGGTGACCACGCCGGAGAGCTGTTAAGTCCCGGGAAGGAGGCGAGCTTGGTGCGCTTGTGTGAGGCGATGTCCTGCACGAAGATGGCAGGCTGTCTTGCCTCAAAGCTCACGTACGCGAGTCTGGTTCCGTCAGGTGACCAGGTCGGGGTCATGATGGGCTGGGTCGACTTTAAGACCGGGCGCTCATTGTAGCCATCGTAATCCGAGGTCATGAGAATGAAAGGATAACCCTGACCATGACGGGTCACGACATAGGCTATGCGGGTGCGGAACGCGCCCTTCTGACCTGTAAAGAGCTCATACACACGGTCTGAGACACGGTGGGCCGCCTGACGCAGCAGATTTGCCGGAGCGACCCCGCTGTAATGGGCAAGCACCTTGCCCTTGTTGGCGCCCTGAAGCCCGGTCACCTGAAACTCAACGTTAAAGCCGTTCCCTGAAGGCTCGGCCTTGCCGGTTACCGCCACCTCAGCGCCGCTTTGCGCCGCGGTGTCAACATTTATCTGACCGTTGGTAACCGATCCCTGAGGCAGCTGCTGCATGGGGATCGGGGCGAACTTGCCGGAGCGGGTAAGATCGTCTGACACCACTTTGGCGATATTGGTACCGGTAGATCCCTGCGCCTGAGTGAAGGGAATGACCGCTATCTTGTGGCCCTCGTTGATGCCGCCAGTGATCTCAATCTGAAGCGCCGCGTTGGCGTTTACCGCGAAAGACGCGAACGCGAGCGCCGCTAGAAACCTTTTTAACATGTTTCAAGAAACTCCTGTCTTGTTAATGTACGTGCAATTATACGTTTGAAAAAGCGCGCTGTCATGACAGATGACTTAGTTGAGCAAACTTCGCAACGCCCGAAGCCTGCCTAAAACGCGGAGGATCAGACGATCCTCCGCTATCGATATCAAGCTGACGCCATCAGATCTCAGATCTTCGGGGTCATTGAGATAACTATGTTAGAGCACTCCTTGCATCCCGATGGTGGCTTTGGAAGCATTCCGATGATATTTAAGGTGTTAAGCGCCGAGTCGCACACCTTCTTGTCACCCTGACAGCTCTCATCTGAGATCTCGCCATTGGGTCCCACGGCGATTGAGACCTTGACGGTCTTGCCGTTCATTGAGCTGTCAACGCGCCAGTTCTGCTCGATAAGCGTACGCACCTTGGCGCCATAGCCGCCATCTCCGCCACCGCCCTGACCCAGGCCTTTGCCGTTTACAGGATCACCATCGGCGGTTCCAAGGATATCATCCTCAAGCGCGTTGGCGTTGGCCGCGGCCGCGGCTTTTGCTTTCGCGTCAGCGGCGGCTTTAGCCTTGGCCTGAGCCTCAGCCTTGGCCTTTGCCTCGGCGTCCGCCTTGGCTTTAGCCTCAGCTTCAGCCTTTTTCTTTGCCTCCGCCTCAGCCTTCTTCTTGGCCTCAGCCTCCGCTTTGGCTTTAGCTTCCGCCTCAGCCTTAGCCTTGGCCTCAGCTTCCGCTTTCTTCTTTTGTTCCTCAGCCTGTTTCTGCGCCTCGAGTTTCTTCTTCTGATCCTCAAGCTTCTTCTTTTCTTCCTGAGCCTTGCGCAGAGCCAGCTCCTTTTGCTGCTGCTCCTCGATCTGCTTTTTTATCTCTTCCTGACGCTGCTGCTCCTGCTCCTTTTGTTTTTGGATCTGATACTTGAGATCCTCAGCGGCCTGATCGTTTTTCTGCTCCTCGGCCTTTTGAGGCTCAGGAGCAGGCGCCGGAGGAGGAGTCTGAGGTCCGTCACTGCCCTTTCCGCCATTGGGATTACCCTTTGCCGGAGGCACAAATGTGGCGTGCATGATATCGCCCGTACCCTCATCAGGTTTTGATGGGCGGTCAAGCGACACGTTTACGATAAGCGCGATGATCACCGCTGCGTGAATCAGTACGGCGATGGTGAAGGCGGTGCCGGTTTTAATCCTCACATGATCCTCACTTGCCTGAAGACGCTGAATCTATAGGCTCGGTTACAAGACCAACGCTCTTGACCCCTGCCTGCTTAAGCGCGTTCATAAGCTGGATGACACTGTTGTAATCGACATGCGCGTCCCCCTGCACCACGACCGGCCTGGTCTGATCCTTAGTCAGCTCCGCCTGGACATAAGCAGTAAGCGCGTCAAGATCCTGCATCTTTTCCATGGTGGTATCAAAGCTCACGTAGTACTGTCCGGTGCTGTCCACGGTAGCTATGATCGGGGTCTGCTGATCCTCGCTCATCGTCTCGCTCTGAGCCTGAGGAAGATCCACGGTTACGCCCTGCATTACCACAGGCGCCGTCGCGATAAAGATCACGAGCAGCACCAGCATAACGTCAATATACGGAACAACGTTGATCTCAGCCACAGGATGAGATCTGCGCCTTCTGCCGGCCATCTTCATCAGTGCTGCTCCCTTCCGAACTCGCCATTACCGCTCTGATGACGCGCGCCCTCAGCGCCGGGAGTGATGTAATGCGGAGCATCACGCTGCGCGGCTCTTGGGTCAAAGGCCTGCTGTCTTGGCGCGCCTGGCGCTGGCGACGGACGGTAGCTCTGGGCTCCCGGGGTCTGATACATGGGTCTCTGGGGCTGGGCGTAGCCGCGGGTTATCTCATCGCGGTGTGACTGGTAGTCATAGCTCTCGCCAGGGCGGTACTGGGCATTCGCGGTTCTGCCGTGCATCTGCTCCTCCTGCTCCCTGTGCTCCTGCTCACGCTTAAGCTGTGACCTTACAGTAACCAGACGGCGGTTTAAAATAGTTGCGAACTCATCCATGAAGTTGTCATAGCGGTTCTCAAGCGCCTCGCACTTTGAGACGAAATGGTTATAGAACATGACAGCCGGAATTGCCGCGAAAAGACCCATGGCGGTAGCTATCAGAGCCTCGGCGATAGGAGGCGCCACCATTGAAAGTGTGGCGTTTTTAACCGCGGCCAGAGCGACGAAGGCGTGCATGATGCCCCATACGGTACCAAAAAGTCCGATGTACGGGCTGATGGAACCTACGGTCGCGAGGGTCGCCAGATGGTTCTCAAGACTCTCAACCTCGCGCGACTCGGCTACCTTCATCTGCCTGTAGGTACCGTCCATCACGACTTCCTGATCGGCAGGCCCTGAGTTTACAAGCCTTACGAATTCCTTAAAGCCCGCGGTGTAAATGACCTCAAGCCCCTGCAGCTCCTGCTGGCGTTTGACGCAGTCCTGATAGAGGTTGTTAAGGTCGATGCCAGACCAGAAACGATCCTCAAACTCATCGGCGCGGATCCTGCCCTGCTTGTAGGCGCTTGAGCGCTGGATAATGATTGTCCAGGAGATCACCGACAGCGAGAGGAGGAAGAACATCACCAGCTGTACCAGAATACTGGCATTGAGGATGAGCTCGGTAAAGGAAAGCTGTCCGTTTTGCATTTAAATTATGGCTCCGAACTTTTCAGGATCGCTTGGGATCCATTGTTTTATATATGCCTGCATCAAAGGCGGTATGGCCTTGGGCTTTATAGCCTTCATGTCCATGAAGGCTAAGCGGCATTCGAACTCAAAGAGAGTTTCACCGCGCTGATTATATATCCGCTGGGCGATATTAAGGCTCACGCCCCGCAATCTGACAGGGACGCAGGTGACGGTGATGAGATCATCAAGTCTGGCGCTTGCCCTGTAATGTCCCGCGATGCGCGTTACTACAAAGCCTTCGCCCTTTTCAAGCATATCCTGCTGGCTCACGCCGCTTGAGCGCAGCCACTCGGTTCTGGCGCGCTCGCAGAACTTGAGGTAGTTCGCGTAATAGACTATACCGCCGCAGTCGGTATCCTCAAAATAAACCCGCTCGTCAAAGCTCCAGGGCTTGTAGCCTGAGTTTTTTGCCTCACTTTCCATCTGAAGGATCCTCATCCGTAGCCTCGTTTAAAGCGAATGGAGGCTTTAAATTGAATTTCTCGTAGGCCTTTCTTCCGGCGACCCTGCCGGTGCGGGTGCGCTGCACGAAGCCCTGCTGGATGATATAAGGCTCGACCACGTTCTCAAGCGTGTCCCTGTCATGGCCAAGCGAGGCGGCCAGACTCTCTATTCCAACGGGGCCGCCGCCGAAATCAAAGAGTATGGTGCGCAGGTACTCGCGGTCAAAATCATCAAAGCCGTCCTCGTCAATTCCCAGCATTGAAAGAGCCTGACGCGCCGTATCCAAATCTATTCTGCCGTTGCCGCGCACCTGAGCGTAATCGCGAACGCGCTTTAAAAGACGGTTGGCTATTCTGGGGGTTCCGCGGGAGCGTCTTGCGAGCTCGCGCGCGCCGCTCTGCTCAATAGGGATCTTGAGCTTGCTGGCGCTGACATTGATGATGGTCTCAAGATCCTCTGGCTTGTAGAATTTGAGCTGCAATATGATCCCAAAACGCGCGCGCAGAGGCGAGGTCAGGGTTCCCGCCCGGGTGGTGGCACCTATTAAGGTAAACTGGTTTAGGTTTATCTTGATGGAACGCGCGGATGGACCCTCACCTGTCATGATGTCGACCCGGTAATCCTCCATCGCTGGGTACAGGAACTCCTCAATCACCGGGCTTAGACGGTGGATCTCATCGATAAAGATCACCGAGCGCGGTTGCAAATTGGTTAATAGCGCCGCGGCGTCACCCTTCTTCTCAAGCGCCGGTCCTGAGGTCTGGCTGATGCTCACCCCAAGTTCGTTGGCAATGATGTTGGAAAGCGTGGTCTTGCCAAGTCCCGGAGGTCCGAAGATCAACACGTGATCCAGCGCCTCATCGCGCTGTTTGGCGGCCTTGAGATATACCTCAAGCTGGGAGACGACCTCCTGCTGGCCTATATAATCCTCAAGCCTCTGAGGTCTTAACGCCCTGTCCTCCGAAAGACCCAGCGCCTCCTGAGCGAGCTCGTCGGGAGTTTTCTCAGGTCTTACGTCAGAGCCCGCGCTCAGGCTGTCGGCGACTATTCCTGCGTTCTTAACCATTTATCAGCGCCCCCGGTTTTTAGTCACAAGCGCCAGAGCGGACTTTAAGGTATCCTCAACGCTCATGCCGCTCTTGTACGCGGCCTTGCAATACTCGATGGCAAGGCTTTCCTTATAGCCAAGGCTTACCATGGCCTCAACCGCCTCATCAAAGGCCTCACCCTGTCTGAGATCGCCGCTGTTTAGGTCCGAGCTGCCAAATTTGGCCAGCTTGTCCTTAAGCTCGACAATGATGCGCTCAGCGGTCTTCTTGCCTATCCCCGGGATCTGGCAGAGCGCCGAGGTTCTGCCTTCGGCGACTGCTGACGCGAGAGATGAGGCGTCAAAGGTTGAGAGCGCGGCAAGGGCGCTGCGGGGACCGATACCGTTTACCTTTATCAGGGTGCGGAAGATGCTCCTTGAGTCATAGTCCGAGAAGCCATAGAGCACATGCGCGTCCTCGCGCACGCTGTGATGGATGTACACGAATACCTCAGCGTCCTTCTTCGCGCTTACCTGCTGCAATGACGATACTGGCATCTCAACCTCATAGCCTACCCCGCCCGCCTCAATAAGCGCGGTGGTTCCGTCTATTCTCAGAACTTTTCCCCTAAGGCTGCCTATCATAAATATCCTCTAAAAATCATGCCTTGCCGCGAAGTCTGCCATGGACTGAGTAGCGTTCGGCCACATTCTGTCCCATTCTTGAGGTTACGGTATAGGTAAAGGCATGGCAGATGGCACAGGCCAGCGCGTCGGCCGCGTCCGCCTGCGGCTGACCATTTAAACGCAGTATGGTCTTTACCATGTACTGCACCTGCTCCTTATCAGCCCAGCCATAGCCTACTACCGACTGTTTTATCTGCTGCGGCGTGTATTCAAAAACCTCAAGTCCGAGGTTGGCTCCGGCCACCATGGCGCTGGCTCTGGCCTCCGAGAGCTTAACCGTTGACTGAACGTTTTTTGAGAGAAAGGTTTCTTCAATTGCCATACAGACGGGAGAGAACTGAGAGACAAGCTCGCTTACTCCCCCGTAAATCACCTTAAGCCTTGGAGCAATAGGACCCTCCCCGGTCCTGATGCATCCCGAGCCGCAGTAGCTTACGCTGCCGTTCTGGTAATCGATGATCCCGTAGCCTGTAACTCTGGATCCGGGATCAATGCCTATAACTCTCAAAGGTCTGACGCCTCGCTGTCTCTAAATATGCTGATATTTTATATTCTTTTGAATTTTCAAAAAAGGCGAAATCAGCGCCCTGTCAGAGCTTGGCCAGATTGCAGATCTTAAGCATTAGCGTGGTTCTCAGAAGTCTTAAGCGCGCTTGTAAAAACCAGGCGACAATCATAGATGGAATGGCAAGACACAATCCCATGACCGTGGTTATGAGCGCCTTCCATATCCCACCTGCCAGAAGCGCAGGGTTTACGTTAGATCCGTCTGAGATTGATGAGAACACCTCGACCATGCCAAGCACGGTGCCAAGAAGCCCGGCGAGCGGCCCTACCGCGGCGCACAGCTTTAGAAAATAAGATGATGAGTAGATCCCGGAGAACTCCGATCGCATCAAAGCCGAGAGCACCATCTGTCTGTCTTCAGAGCGCGCGGAGAGCACCTTTTTTTCAATAAGACTGCCCCATGAGGTGTCAGAGACAAGCCGCTTTTTAAAGAGCTCCGACAACACCAGTCCGCGCACCGCGGCGTAAATTCCCATAAAGCTGAGAATTACTATGACAAGGCCGCACCAGCCGCCCATCTGATAAACGCTGAGCATCGTCACCTCACTTAAAATTATTGTCTTTGAAGTTTATGAGTTTTGTCACGCGCGCTCAAGACTGTTATCAGAGCCGAAGAAAGTATGGACTCTCTTTGTGAGATACGGGCAGAGAATCCAGGTAACGAACCGCTTGTTGATGAAAGCTTTTCTACCTGCTTTTTCCTCTTCCACTGGTCAGGGAAGACTGTTCTTCACAATTCATTTCAAGCTGATCTGACAGATTCTTTGCCATTTTTCCAAAAAGTGACATGAGTTCATTTATATCTGTCCGCGCGGACGTTGACCCTGGTGACGCAATCTTTTTGAAACGCTCATGATCCCAGAACATGCCATAAAGATGTTTCTTCATGAGAACATATATATCGTCAGAACGCAACTTCAGTCTCTCTCAAATCGCTCTAACAAATAGTCACACTTTTCCGTGTCCTTGAAAAACGGTTTTGAGTAACTACAATAAATGGTGAGGGCGCAAGGCTTGCGCCGTGCACCCTCTGTAGCGGTTTCAGCTTACCAAACCGGGTGATGACCATGTCAGTAAGCAAAGAACCACAACAATTAAGATTAAGAGTTTCATGTAACTCTCCTATCCCAAATAGTAAAACCAGGTTCAATGCTCCTGACTAGATCTGTTTGCACCAGTTCTAGCTAGAAGTTGGAACCGCCCTGTCAAGGTTTCCATCAACGTGGTCTTATTATATTTTTTTTAATGTAAATAAGTCTGGTAAATAATCTGATAGTCTCTTTTACCACCCTCTATCAATAAGTTCAGCTATTTCTTCGACGGCGCTCTCACAAAGTCCCCTTTTAAGCTTGTTACGTGAAAATGGATCTGCTCTTAAGACTTATGGCTGTCTAAACATTCCTGTGACAGGAATTACAGATCCTGAAATCTAAATTGCTGGCTTTTCTATTTTTTAGAGTTAGTTTTCTGATATTTAACTTTAAACTCAAAATATACTAACAATAATAATTCTCTTTATTAAAAGAGCTTCTATACTAAAATACATTAAGTCTGTGACCTTTTATGGTCACACAGATACGAGCAATGGCATAAATTTGAGGAAAATCCGATGATTTCAGAGACCATGGTTGAGCTCTCGCGCTGGCAGTTTGCCGCGACCTCGCTCTACCATTTCCTGTTTGTCCCCCTGACACTGGGCCTTTCATGGCTTCTGGTTGTCATGGAGATCTGTTATGTGCGATCCGGCAACGCGGTTTACCGTGACATGGTGAAATTCTGGGGAAAGATCTTCGGAATTAACTTTGCCTTAGGTGTCGCTACCGGTATCACGCTTGAGTTTGAGTTCGGCACAAACTGGTCCAATTACTCCCATTACGTTGGCGACATCTTCGGAGCTCCGCTGGCCTTTGAAGGTCTGATGGCGTTCTTTCTGGAATCTACCTTTATTGGTCTCTTCTTCACAGGCTGGAACCGCTTCTCAAAAAAAGGCCACCTCGTGGTCACAATCCTCACCGCGCTTGGATCAAACCTCTCGGCGATGTGGATCTTAATCGCCAACGCCTGGATGCAGTACCCTGAATTCTCGCAGTTCTCCCCTGAGCACATGCGCATGGAGATGACCGACTGGTGGGGACTGGTGTTCTCTCCTGTAGCCCAGGTCAAGTTCATCCATACCCTGTGCGCCGGCTACTGCGTAGGCGGTATGTTTGTGATTGGCGTCAGCGCGTGGTACATGCTCAAAAACCGCTGCATTGATTTTGCCAAGCGCTCGATGACCATCGGCATCACCTTTACCCTGTGCGCGCTTGGCGCCGGCGGGCTTACCGGTGACAAGGCCGGTCTTGAGATCACCGCCCATCAGCCGGCTAAGCTTGCGGCTATGGAAGCTGAGTACGAAACCCAGAAGGCTCCTGCGTCATGGGCGGTAGTCGCAATCCCCGATGAGGAAAAGATGGAGCGCCGCTTCTCAATTGACGTGCCATGGCTTTTCGGGCTTCTCGCGACCCACAGCATCGACAAACAGGTTCCGGGACTTCTTGAGATAGTTCAGAAGAACGAGCAGAGAGTAAAGAACGGCGCTGTGGCTCTCGCGGCTTTAAACAAAATAAGAAACGGCAGCGCCGATGAGACTGATCGCGCGGCCTTTGAGGACAACCGCAAGGATTTAGGCTACGGCATGCTCTTAAAGCGCTACGCGCAGAACCCTGAGCAGCCTACCGAGTCTGAGGTAAAGGCCGCGGCGCGCGGAAGCGTGCCTTCGGTTTGGATCAGCTTCTACTCCTTCCGCACCATGATAGGTCTTATGGGACTTATCGGCCTGCTTGCCGCGGGCGCCGCGTTCTTCCTGTGGTACACCAAGGATCTGATAAAGCGCACCTGGTATCTTAAGATCCTGGTCCCCGCGATCGCCTTGCCGTATATCGCCTCTGAGGCTGGATGGCTCCTGGCCGAGGTCGGAAGACAGCCCTGGGCCATTCAGGACATACTGCCCACCTTCGAAGCTACCTCAACCCTGAGCACCTCGGATGTTGCGCTGTCGCTTGGTCTTTTCGTGGCCATTTACACGGTGCTCCTCGTGATCATGGTCTACCTCATGGTCAGGACCGTTAAGAAAGGTCCCGAGCTTACCCCCGATCCGAGAAAAATCATAAGAGCAGGTGAAACAAATGCTATTTGACTACGATACCCTGAAGATCATCTGGTGGGTGCTCATCGGCGTGCTGCTGATTGGTTTTGCTCTCACCAACGGTACTGATATGGCAGTCTCGGTGCTCTCGTTGCGCGTGGGTAAAAACCAGAGCGAGCGCGGGGCTATATTAAGCACCATCGCCCCGCACTGGGATGGCAATCAGGTGTGGCTGATCACGGCAGGCGGCGCCATCTTCGCGGCCTGGCCTGAGATCTACTCGGCGGCCTTCTCAGGGCTCTACTGGGCGATGCTCCTTTTGCTCTTTACCATATGGATGCGCCCGCTGGCCTTTGACTACCGCTCGCAGATCAAATCAGAACGCTGGCAGAAGGGCTGGGATATCGCGCTTCTGGTAGGCTCGCTCGTGCCCATGCTCATCTGCGGCGTGGCCTTTGGCAACCTGCTCGAGGGTCTGCCCTTCTGGCAGGACGCCGATTTAAGGTGGCACTATGAGGGGTCATTTTTAACCGCCCTGCTGCCGCTTCTAAACCCGTTCGCGCTTTTATGCGGACTTACCTCTGTCTTTATGCTTTTAACCCAGGGCGCGCTCTGGATAGGCATGAGAACAGAAAAGCCTCTGTGTGAGAGAGCTGTCAGGATAGCGCCTTATTTTTCACTTGTCTCGCTGGCGCTTTTCTTAATCTGCGGGCTTTGGGCCTACAGCTTTGACGCGCTCTCATTGGTCTCAAGAGCGCCAGAGGGCAGCTTTAACCTCATAACCGGCAAATCGGTGCAGAGCGTGCCTCATGGTCTTTTTGAGAATTACCTGACTCACCCAATCACCCTGCTCGTTCCGGTTATCGCGTGCCTTGGGATCGTCCTTGGCGCGATTGAGGCAAAGCGCGGGCATATCGCCAAGGCATTTATTGAAAACGCGGTCGGTGTCGCCTTTATCATCATCACCCCGGCCACGGCGCTCTTTCCCTTCCTCATGCCGTCAAGCAAGGATCCAGCCTCATCACTTACGCTCTGGGACGCTACCTCATCGCAGCTTACCTTAACCGTAATGATGTTTGCGGTCATAATCTTCGTGCCGCTGGCGCTGGGCTACACCATTTTCGCCTACCACAGGATGTGGGGGCGCGCCGGCAAAGACGAGCACTCTGAGTACTAAGGAGAACTGTAAATGCTGTACCTTTCATGGCTTGTAGGTCTTGCCGCGGTCGTAATACTGTGCGTGATCGTTGAGCATTTCGTAAAGCTTTGGGAAAACTTCTGAGGTGGACACCGGGCAGACCTTTATAAGGCCAAAGGAGGCGCTGAGATTCTGGAGCGCGCGGTGCAGGGTCAGCCTTGCCGCGATCACCGCTCTGTCAGCTATCTCAGCGCTCTGCTCTGTCACCATCTATGCCCTGGTCGCCAGAGCTGCGGCCATGGTTTTAATGAAATCAGATGAAAGCGGGCTTTATCTCTTATGGTTCGCGCTCATTCCGCTTTTTATTAAATTTCTAACCGACATCATTCAAAGCCTGACGCTTAGCCGCATGAGCGGAAAGCTTGAGACTGTCATACGATCTGATATCACCAGATCTTTAATCGCCTGCGGCCCCTTTTCAAAAAACCTTAAGCCCGAGGCGGCCTCTTTTATCACCGACGCGCCTGATGAGATAGTCCTCTATTTCAAGAGCTACCTCGCGTCGGCACGCAACGCCATGGCGGTGCCTCTGGTGATGCTGGGCGCCACCGCCTTAGCGAGCCCCATGATAGGCCTTGGGCTTCTCATAGCAAGCCCGCTTATCCCGGTATTCATGGTTTTTATAGGCAGGGGCGCTGAAAAGCTAAACCAGAAGCAGTGGGTTGGGATCCTAAGGCTCTCGGCGCATTTTCTTGAGGCCATACGCAATATCCCGGTTATAAAGATCTTCGCGCTTGAAAAGCGCGAGATGGCGCTTATCTCAAAAAACTCCGAGCTCTGGCGCCTTGAGACCATGAAGGTCTTAAAGCTCGCCTTTCTCTCAGCCCTCGCCCTTGAGTTCTTCGCGACCGTGGGTGTGGCCTTTTGCGCCGTGACCCTGGGCTTCGCGGTCTACGAGCATGGCTTTGACCCTGCCCTCGCGCTCTTCTGCCTGATGTGCGTCCCCGAGTTCTTCATACCCTTAAGACAGCTTGGGGCAAGCTATCACGCGAGGATGAGAAGTCTGGGCGCGCTTATGGGGATGGCGGAGACGCTAAACGAGGGCATGGAGAGACTTAAAAGCTCTATAGCTTTGCCTGAGATACGCGCCATCTCAAGGCTTGAGCTTGAGGACGTCAGCGCCAGCTATGACGGGAACAGAAAAGCGCTTATAAATTTCTCATGCGTCTTTGAGCGAGGCAGGCTCTATGTGCTCAAAGGCCCCTCAGGCTGTGGCAAGAGCACGGTTTTAAACCTGATCTCAGGTCTTCTGCCACCTGCTGAGGGAGTAATTAAGGCGGACACTTTAAGACTTGAGAGCGAGCGTTGCCGCGCTCTTTCACAGGTCTGCGCCCTCATTCCGCAGAGCCCTTATATCTTTCCATCAAGCGTGCGCGAGAACCTGCTTTTGGGCAGTGAGAGATGTGATGATGGTACTTTAATCGCCGCGCTTGACGCCGTGGGCCTGTGGGAGCTTATCAGATCCCGCGGCGGGCTCGATCTTATGCTGGGCGACAGGAGGATGGGACTTTCAGGAGGTCAGGCCAGGCTGCTCGCCTTCTCCCGCGCGCTGTTGCGCAAAAGCCCGGTTATCGCGCTTGACGAGCCTACCGCGAGCCTTGATAAGAGATGTGAGGACAAGCTTTGCTCTCTCATGCTTGAGGCAAAGAAAGACGCGATAGTCATCACCGCCTCGCACCGGCCTGATCTCATCGCGCGCGCCGACAGAGTGATCACCTTTGGAGATCTCTATGAATGAGTTCATAAAGCTTATCTTCAAAAGGCCCTGGAGCGCCGCGGCGGGATATGGCGCGGGGCTGTTATCCTCAGTCTCCTCGGTAGCGCTCATGGGTACCGCCTCATGGTTCATCGCCTCGATGGCTCAGGCGGGAGCGGCGGGCATACTCATAAATATCCTGATCCCATCGGCGCTCATAAGACTGCTCGCCGTCTCAAGAACGCTTCTGCGTTACCTTGACCGCCTTACCCTGCATGACGCTACCTTCAGAATCATCGGTGATTTGAGACTCTCGCTTTTTGACACCACGCTGTCCCTTCCCTGGAGCGTAAGCTCCACGATGCGCGACTCGGCTTTGGAGCGTACGCTGAAAAACGACACCGCGCTGCTTGAGAACGCCTATTTAAAGGAGCTGGCGCCTCTCGCGCTCGCCTTCTCATGCGGGGCGATCTTCGGGTGTGTGGCCGCGTTTTTCTCTTTAAGGCTCACGCTTGTCCTTATAGCTCTGGCGCTCTGCTCATGTGTGGTGATCCCCTGTCTTTTAAGCGTAAGCGTAAGACATCTTGAGCATAAGGCCGCTCCGTCAAGGCTTAAGATCTTCAGTGTCTCGCATGATCTCTGCTGCGGTCTTTTAGATCTGTGCGCCTTAGGCGAGCAGGACTCCTTTTACCAGAAGATCAGGGCTCACTCTGAGGTCATATCCTCAGTTAAGATCCGCTCCGAGTTCATGGAAGGCATAGCGCTGTCCTTAATAAAAACCTCATCAATGGGAGCGATGATCCTGTCTGTATTTCTGCTCTCACCCCTGGTCATCAGAGGACAGGTATCAGGTCCCGTGATGATCATGCTCTCCATCAGCTCGATGGCGGTATATGAGGCGCTGATCCCGCTGTCAACGGTATTTTTTGACTTTGGAAAGGTCAGAATGGCCGCGACCGGGATCTTCAGGCTCAAACAGAGAGGTCAAGAGCTTTCAGATCACGCCAGCCCCCGCATCGATATCCGATCCGCGCGCGAAATAGCCTTCTTGGATGTGAGCGTGAGCTATAAGGGCTATGATGTATTCAACCATCTCTCGCTTACATTTAAGGATAACGAGAACACCCTGGTCAAAGGCGCGGTGGGCTCTGGCAAGAGCACCATCTTTCTTTTAATGCAGAAGCTCATCTTCCCCTCAGGCGGAATGATCCTCGCCGACACCATTCCCTACGAGGCGTTAAACTCATCATCCTTAAGATGCTTAATGCCGATGGCGCTTCAGGATCCCCAGCTTTTCTCGGGAACTCTCAGAAATGTCTTTACCATGGTAAGGCCTGAGATCAGCGACGCGAGGATCAAAGAGCTTTTGAGCGTAGTCGAGCTTGACGGTTTTCTAGCGTCCCTGCCTCATGGCCTTGATGAGTATCTGGGGGTCACCGGAATGGCCCTCTCAGGCGGTGAGGCAAGGCGCCTTTGTATCGCCAGAGCCCTCTGCGCGGGCGGGAATTTCCTAATCCTCGATGAGCCCGGCGAAGGGCTTGAGCCTTCCCAGGAGAGAAGGATCCTGAGCCGGATCTTAAGCTCCCGCCGCGGTGTCATAATCTCAACCCACCGCAGCCTCAGCGTTAAAGGCTTTGATCAGATTGTTAAGGTCTCAGGCAAAAAAGCGGTCAAGATTCCAATAAGTAATAGTCAGGATCTACTGTCTGAGCCAGACGATTTAAACGCTTTAAGCGATTTATCAGTAAATTCACTTCAGGAGCAACCCTCTTGCGGTATAAAGCATAACCATAACTCTCAAGAAGGAGGAAATAATGCGGAGTTCTCTTAAACTAACCCTGCTCTCAACCGCGATAGCCTCGGCCTGTCAAGCCTTTGCCGCGACTACGACAGACGCCGATCCGGTGGTAGTGAGCGCCTCGCGTTTAAATCAGAGACTGCTTGACGCGGATTCCTCAATCACGGTTGTAAAAGGCGATCAGGCGAAATCCGGCGCGACTTTAGGATTAGCCCAGGAAATTCAGGATGTTCCGGGAGTTAAGGTTATTAACGACGGCACGCCGGGCTTTCGCCGCGTCTCAATCCGTGGTGAGGAGCCAGGCAGAACCCTGTTTACCGTAGATGGTCAGAGAGTTAGTGATCAGAAAACCATGTCCGGCGCCCCGCTGCTGGTCAACCCTTACTTCATCGACCGCGTTGAGGTCGTGCGCGGGCCTTCATCTCTTCTATACGGCTCAGACGCCATGGGCGGCATGCTCAATGTCATTACAAAGCAGGCTTCAAAAAAGCCCTTCGCGGCCGAGGCCGGGATCGCCTACAACGGAGCGCATGAGGGTTTCACCGGCTACGCCAACGCCAGCGGCACCGTGGGTAGCTTCAGATACGCCCTGGGCGGGTTTGGCAGTGACTTTGGGGATATGTACTTAAAGGGGCATGAGCGTCTCAAATCAACTTCAAGCCACTCAAAAGGTGCTAACGCCGATCTTAAATACGATCCGACCAAAGACACCACCATAGGTTATGTCTATGAATTCGTCGACAGCTCGGCGCGTACCGCGACCACGGTATCAGACGAGAGCTACCACGATTTCACCGCCAAAATTCCTGAGTGGAAACGCTTAAAGCACAGTATCTCAGGTGAGGTAAGAAATCCCGTTAGTCATGTAAACAAGCTGAGTCTCTCGCTGTACTCCCAGGGTATGGACAAGGAGTTCATGCCGGCGATCCCCATTCACTCATCATCCCCATACGCTCCCAAAAGCCCTCTGGTGTTTGATATTCAGAACTACCAGAAGACCTTCGGCGGCACGCTGCAGTCTGATATGAGCTTTGGAAGCATGTTTGACCTGACCGCGGGTTATGACGTCTCATACACCACATTGGACTCTGACACCTCAAGTGATATCTCCATGGTGATGCCGCGCGTAGGTCCCGTGACCATCAACTACCGCGCCAGGGATCGCGATTACTTCAGCCGTACCAACGCGCTCTTCGCGCTGCTGCACACTCACTTAACAGACAACCTTACCTTAAATACCGGAGCGCGTTACAGCCAT
Source organism: Succinatimonas hippei (assembly GCA_004557545.1). Classification (GTDB taxonomy): domain Bacteria; phylum Pseudomonadota; class Gammaproteobacteria; order Enterobacterales; family Succinivibrionaceae; genus Succinivibrio; species Succinivibrio hippei_A. The sequence continues at coordinate 18,656 of SFGV01000013.1, read as the reverse complement.
ATCACGGCAGGCGGCGGGTCCACCAGATCAAACTACCAGTCATACACTCCTGACAGCGATCCTGGTCATTCCACCTTCACCCGTACGGTTGGCAGCGCCTCGCTGGTCTATCAGAGCGATGATCTGAACTCATTCAGGCTCTCCTGGTCTCAGGGCTTCCGCGCCCCGAGCATTCAGGAGCTGTTCCTTACCACCACCGAGCTTGAGACCCAGCGCGGCAACAGCGCGCTCAAGCCTGAGAAGACCAATAACTATGAGTTAGGCTGGCGCCATATCGGTGACAGGCTTACCGCGGACGCCGCGGTGTTCTACTCCCACGCCAATGACTATATAGCCTCGCGCGCCGTACAGTCAGGCAGAAGCTATTACTACACCTACCAGAACATCTCAAAGGCCGAGACCTATGGCGTTGAGCTCTCGGTCGCGCTAAAGGCGGGCTTTGCCGAGCCCTACACCAGCCTTACCATCATGAACCGCGAGTTTAAGACCGGCAGTGTCATCACTACCGATACCGGGACTGCCAAACTGCGCGGGCGCAGCGGCGTAAGACTTTACGGGACAGAGTCTTCAGTGGCGCTCAGCGCTGATTTCTACGCGCGTTACGCAAGCAAGAGCATATATGACGACAACCGCATGCCCGGCACATCCTATGTCAAGGACAATGATTACGCTGGATATGTGACCGCCAATATGTCATTTGGCGCGGCTTTTGGTGCGGAGAAACAGTACAAGGTCACGCTGGATCTTGAGAACCTGCTGGACGCCCGCTACCGTACCTCAGAGCTGATTGAAGAGCCCGGCCGCTTTGTCGCTATTACCGCGAGCGCGGCGTTCTGATACTAACCTGTCTTTACTCAAGACGATACTCAACGGGGATCACCACACTAAGATCCCCGTTTTCTATTACCTGTACCCCTTTAAGACTTAAGGCGAGTGTTAAAGCGCTTTCATCTAAGATCTCCTCACCTGAAGCTGAGGTGATGACAGCTGACTGAACCCTGCCAGCCTTAATTTCAAAGCGAACCTTTACCGTCCCCTCAAGCTCCCGCCTGATCGCCGCCTTCGGATATACAAGTCTGCGCTTGAGCTCTGTCCTGAGAATTGACACCGCGAGCTTTGCCATATCCTGAGACTGGGGTGTCCGTGATTTCGCGATGGCCGATGACGCGGGGCTTGATCTTAAAGAAGTGTCAGCAGAAGGAGTAGCCTCTGACTTAAGCTCAGCTCTGTTATGAGCCGAAGATGGAGCCAGTGAGGACGCGGCTATAGATTTTGGAACCGGGCTTCTTTGTGTGGGAGCTTTTTGATTGTCACTCTGCTCTCGCTCTATCCTTTTTTTATTCTTAATGTCAGAAGTTTTTGTTTGCCAGGTATTTTTAACGCTCGCGCGCGGAGGTTCTTTCTTTAAGACAGGATCAGCTGTTTTTGAAACAGATATGGAATTATCAGGGCTGGCATTGGATCTGGCGGTGTTATCATTTTTTTGTGGCGCGGTTTCCTTTTTAATCTGGTTCTCAGTTTGAATTTGGCTATCAGGTGTTTCTACGGCCGTAACACGGTTGTCATCAGGTTTACTCTCTGATTCGGTTTTAGTGTCACCAGATCCATTTTTAGTGTAACTCTCAGATGACAGAACCTGAGGATGTTCCACAGGCTTATTCTCAGCGTTTGTGGATTTCTCAGAAGCTGCGTTCTTAACAGGATCGTTGGAGCTTACATAGACACTGATGACGCCCGCCTGGGCGGTTTCATTTAAGGTATGCCCGGGGATTGTCGCATAGCCTGCCGCGGCCATGGCGGCGAGCGCCGCCGCAAACCCAGCAGTTCTTGAGATCAGATCCTCACTTGCCAACTGCTTGCTTTCCGTTCTGATTGTCTCGTGGCGCCACGATAAGCAGTCTTCCGTTGGCGTTTACTCTCGCGATGTCCGCCATACGCACAAGAATTCCTGACGGGGCTCTTGAGTCTATAACCACCTCAAGCACGCTTTTGTCAGATTCTGAAAGTCTGGAAGCGATCTCATCGAAGGTAACGCTTTGACCTGAGATCTTAAGATTACCGTCATTATCCACCACCACGCTCACGCGGTGATTGTCTGCAACCGAACCTGATGATTGAGCGGTCGGAAGCTGCAGATCCAGTACCGGGAGATCAAAGCTCGCAGTCATGATGAAGAAGATCACGAGCATAAAGATGACATCGATAAGCGGGGTTAAATCAACCCTGAAATCATCATTCTCGTCTTCATCAAGCATGCTCTCACCTCGATTAGAATTTTAACAGAAGATCAGATGGTTCTGGGCTCATTTTAGGTTACAAAGAGCTCTGATACTACTCATGATGTATGCCATGGTGTTGCAGTTTTGTATAAAAGCAATGATTAGCGCTCAGGTTGGCTGATGTTTTGCTAGTGAAACTGCTTCTTGTCAGAGTTGAAAGAGCGGAATGATCGTGAAGATGAATGAGTGGTCATTTAGGGAAGGAACCGTGGTGCTGGCAACAGGAATCGAACCTGCGACCCCCTGGTTACGAATCAGGTGCTCTACCTACTGAGCTATGCCAGCGCCCAACGGGCGCCATTTTAACAGAAATGCGGGCTTATGACACATGTGGAACCCACATCGGCGCGAGAGACGAGCCAACGCGTGGACCGGATAAAAAACTTACCTCAGGCCTGACCTTTCGTATAGACTTAGCGCAAAGATTAGCGAAGCGACAAATCGCGGATCTGACGTTCAGGCTCAGGAACACGCAATATGAAATCACCCTTTACCCCACTGCTGATCGCGGCTTTCTCACTGATAGCGCTCTGGATCATGGCAATGCACGGATATGCCGCCCTGCCTGCTGACACCTCAAGACTTGTTGCGCTGCTACTCGCGTCTGGTGTTCTGGGGGTTAACGGCTTTGTCAAAGCGAAGGCCAAAAGATATTTTCAGGTAACCTGTGTCTGGTCCTTGGCTTTAGCATGCTGGGCTTTCTACGCTGAACGGGTGTTTTTGCTTGAGGGCATAAATGATCCCAGGATCGTTCACGCGGTTACCGTATACAACCTCTTTCGCTATACCCTGCTTCTGATCTGTCTCATCATCTTCATCCGCGACACCATCAAGGCTTTAAGAGAACTTAATTCATAGTTATATAGTTGGTATAGTTGTATACGTTGAGCATTTGTGAAACAGGCATTCTGTAACGACATGTCACAAGTGCCTTCTGAAAACCTAAAACCTGACGCTTCTCTTTTCTCTGAAGACTGATTTCCTCAAGCAGGCGCGTCCTCAGCTCATTCTGTTTCTCTCCTGTTCAGGCTCTCCTTTCTATCCCCTAAAACGGCATAAGAAAGCCTTCCGCGCCACGGCGCCATTTCACTGCCTCACGCTTTTCTGAACACTGGCACAATGCCCCGACCATTCAAATCGAGGTAAAAATGCAACGAAGGATACCCTTATATACTGCGCTGGCGCTTGCCTGCGCTCTGCCAGGTTCCGCCGACGCGGTAGCGCTTGGCGGAGTTTCCATCACATCAGAGGCCGCGATCGCTAAAAAAGATATCGAGCAGGCGGTAAAGCCTTATCTTGGGAAGGAGGTAAGCGCGAGGCTGCTGCAACATCTTTTGGATGAGATCTCAGAGTACTACCAGAAAAACGGCTACCCCTCCTCCAGGGCTTATATCCCTGAGCAGACATCGGATAACGGGGTAATCAGGATCACCGTGCTCTCCCCTAAGATCTCGCGAGTAGCGCTTGAGAATCACGCGGGCTTGCGCAAGAGCGCCTCAAAGCGCCTGTTGGGTCCTCTTCGGGAGGAGAAAGGCAAGGCGATAAATCGTGACGCGCTTGAGTCGAGACTTTTAAAGCTCAGAGATCTTGAGATCTTCACCCCCGAGGCCTGGCTTACCCGCGGGCGCGATGGCTCTGAGCATACGCTGAACGTTATCGCAAGACCCAAACGCAAGCTGCCTTTTACTGTCTTTATCGACAATCACGGCACCAAAGCCTCCGGGATCTGGCGCGGCGGCGTAAGCGGCGCGGTACGCAACCTTACGCGTAACGCCGATACCCTTTCGTTTCTCGCCGCACGATCTGACGAGAGTCAGACGGACGCAGGGATCTCATACTCAATTCCGGTTAATTCCCACCCTACCGTGCTTGGAGCGTCAGTCTATGGCACCTCCTATGAGCTTGCCGACGAGTACAAGGCCTTAGGCGCCAAGGGCTACGCGGTTTCATACTCGATCTTTGCCTCAGAGCCAATCTACCGTAGCGCCTCAACCAGACTGAATATAAAAGCTGAAGGCCGCAGACGCGACCTTACGGACAAGCTTGAGACCTTTGACCTTAAATTTAAAAAGACCGAGAACTCAGGAGCTCTCGCGTTTGTCAGTTCATACCGTAACAGAAACCTTACTCTCTCTGGAACCGCCGAAGGACGCTTCGGCTCTGTCAGAAACCGGGATGACTATGGTTTGAGAGATTACGGATCATTCTCGGTCTACAACTTCTTTGGCGCCGCAAACTACAAATTCAGCGACAGTCTTTCATTAAGATTTGATCTTGCGACCCAGTACTCACCTGAAAGTCTTGAAGGCGCGCTCAGGTTTAAGGCTGGAGGCCCGGAACGGGTCTCGGCATTCAGACAGTCAAGCTCAGGTGACAGCGGCGTGTTCGGCTCGTTAAGCCTGCCATATTCGCCATCATCTGAGATCACCATAAGCCCGCATATTGACGCTGCCAGAGTAAGTTCCCATCAGAGCGATAGCTCAAGCCTCATAGCGGCAGGTCTGAAGTTTGGATTTAGGCTTGATGGCTTTTTCATAAATACCGATCTTACAGGCGGCAACTCATCTGGAGATAGTGATGACAAAGCCTCTCTGCTCGTTTCATTTGGCTACACCCGCGCATGACAAGGACTAACCCATGCACACTAAAACCCTACTCTATACTGCGATCATTTCAGCCATCACCTGCTCAGCTCAGGCATCAGAACTGCCTTCTATGCAGTCGGTTCCTGATGAGGTTAATGTTTTAGCGGACAGGAATTCGATTACCTTAACCTCGACAAAGCAAAACAATGTCGTCAAGTGGAATACTTTCAACCTATCTGAAGACGGACGAATGTTCTTTGACGAAAACAACTACCTGAACCTGGTAACCGGAGGAGAGAGAAGCAGAATTGACGGGAAGATCTTCGGTTCTGGAAACCTTTACATCGTAAACCCCGCCGGGATCACCACCGGCGTGAACTCGCTGATCAGAGCCGAAAAGCTTGGCCTTGTAACCGCGGCTGTCAGTGACAGCGCGATTGAGGATTTTGAAAGCGCGGGAGTACTGAATGTTGAGGATAGTGATGGTATAGGTCGCGTCAATCTGCTTGGAACCATCAAGACCGGCTCGCTTCAGGTCGATGGCGGACAGATCGTGATCCGCGATATTTCCAAGATCGCTGATTTGGATGATGCAGTTCTAAACAACAGAAATGAGGAACTTATTAAACTCTCAAGCTCGGTCCACCGTATCGACATCGGTGGACCGTCTGATCTCAACCTTAAAGATGATTATGGCTTTAGCTCATCTGACTATGTTGCGCACGCGGGTCAGACTCCGGTATCCACCAAAGAGGAGCTCTTGTCAATAAATGCTGATGGAGATTACTTTATTACCAACGATATAAGCCTTGGAACTATCACATCGCCGCTTGCCTCATCAAAGGAATTCACCGGTGCCATTGACGGTACGTTCAGCGCGGTTGATTTCACGCTTGAGCACAGCTCAACTGACATAGGAGAGCGCTCAGGGCTTTTCACGATAACCTCCAACGCCCGCTTTAAAAATCTCAGGCTTGAAGGCGCGGTCAAATCGACGGGTGGTTTTGGTTCGGCCTCCGGAGTGCTTACAGGCGAGATGCGGGGCGGAACCCTGGAGTCAGTTGAGATAAGAAACTCCTCAGTATCGGTAAACCCCGACTCCGAGAGTTCAAGCTTAGGCGGCATCGCCGGGATCATGTCAGGCACGGTTCTTATGGATAACAGCTCCGCGGTATTGGACTCATCATTCAGGGATCTCATCTCAAATGAGAGTATTGAGGCAGGAGTCATCGTGGGTAGGCTTGACGGAACCATAACCGCGCGCGGGCTCTCATTTGGCTCGCTCTCAAATGGCGAGGCTTTGTCGGCTGTAGGCACAAACAATGGCAAATCAGGTTTGAGCTCCTCTATGAGCGAGGCTTACTCTTCTCTGTCAGCTGATGACAAGACTAACTTTTTTGACAATGACGGGGTATTTGATGACCGGAGCTTCAGCGATATCTATACCGTAAAGAACTTAAGTCTTGAGAATGACCCAGGGGTGCCTGACTACGCCTCAATGATAAGCGCTAAGTCACTTGATCCTTCAGCGTGGTTTTCAATCTCGCTGAACTCTTCAAAAAGCGGTAACGGGGTTTACGCCTTTGACCTTAAGTCAAAGCGCGTAGCTGGACGCTCGCTTGTTTTTATGAATACATCAAAAGATTGGAGCGTCACCTACTCAAAAACCGGACTTGGGCAGGTGTTTATACCCGCAAGCGCTGTGGAAGAGACACCATCAGAGCCGACTGAGCCATCCACACCTTCTGAATCCACTGATCCTTCAGGGGCCGGCGCGTCAGATACGCCTTCCCTTCCTGAAGATCCTGATGCAAAGGGTAATGAGAACAGAACAGATCTGCCTGATAACTCAGGCTCTGATCAACCAAAAGATCATGATTCTTCTGATGAGAATAAAGCACCCGTATCTGACAGTGAAACGGGCGCTGATCCTGATGGGGCGGGTTCTGAGATAGTAATTGACCTTACTAAGGCTAAGCTTTCAGAGCGGGAGATTGATGGATGGTCAGAGCTTTTACTGCCCAGCGTCAAATACTCACTCTATCCAAAGCGCGTTGAGAAAGCCTATACGATGCGCCTGAGGGTACCCTCTCTGCCATCTGATCTGCTGGCGTCCGCCCGTGAAAGCACCAGACGCGCTTTGGATAATCTGCTGCCGCAGATGCTCGCCTCAAAGTCTGATAACTCAGAAAAAAAATCCAAGAGCCCGGCATAGTATTTCCAAAAGCGCCATTGGCCTTGACGTCAAGGCGGAATTTCCTGTGGAAAACCTGCACCGCTCTGATGTCATAAGTGTGCCTTAATTGTTGACACCGCCACGGTCAAGCGCCGTGGCGCTATCCGTGATAGGGAAGCTATAGACCAAGACATCCGATCGGTACCGGTCCGGTTGCCATTAATTTGCTGAACTGCGCATCATCAACGATGCGTTTCCTCTATTCTTTCTTATCTGACAAATCAACTGGCTATATACTGACTAACCATTTGGCTAATTTTTGACTAACCATTTGGCTGTTATTTGACAAACTGTTCAGCCAAAAAAGAAACCAGACCTGAATGATCTTCAATCTATTGTCGAAGTCGCCAACCTCATTGCGAATTTGTTATCTTTGTTCAGGTCGCTAAGGCTGCCGGAGGTAGGCGAAAGTTCTTCTCAGGCCGACGTCTTTATTTAAGTCTGTATTTTGCATCCAGGACGTCGCTGGACGTGTTTGCCGAGCAGAGAGTGAACCTGATGTTTTCAGTCCATGCCTGCTTGAATTCGACAGTGGCTGATTCTGACGAAGAAATAGTTTGGATATTCATAATCTTATATTTTTATCAGAGATACTATCAAAATACTATCAAAAAATTTGATAGTATTGATAGTATCAAGTTTTGAAAGCTTTTCAGCCTGTTTGGCAACATTTGGTGAGGTTCGAACGAAGGCTGAGTGTGAGACTTGCCACGTAACTTTCCGACTTAGGTCCACCTTTCACCTCTTCTTCCTTCAATCTGGCAAAAGCGTCAAAGCGTGCCATAAGTCCGTTTGCTTTCAGGGATCTCTCACCGTTAGATACCTCCTACCGGGCTTTGCTATGGCGAAGCGCTTCCTGAGGTTTCATGAGCGTTGGCGTCAAGTAGAATTTTTTGTCAAACCTGACCTGATCTGAGGTCATCAGGATGCCTGAATTGGAGACACTGCCACGGTTGAGTGCAGTGGTGTTATCGTGAAGGGAAAGCTATAGCTCCAGACACCCGAGCGGCATCATTAGTATTCACGTCCGACGTCGGAACGAGTAATCTACTTTGGCAGAGCCTTTATTTAAGTTTGTATTTTGTTTCTCGGCCGCCGCCTACCTTATCAACAATCGCGCGCGAGAGCAATGGCTTCAACTCATTCATTGTCGTGCCATAGGAACAGCCGATAGATTCTTGAATTGCGGCTCTGGATGACAATCCGTTGACCCGGAGGAAGTCAACAATTGCCTGCTGGCGTTCTGAAAGTCCTGTGTAGTTGATTGTGACCTTCGGAAGAATGATCTTCAGCATTTTCCGTTCTTCGATGATCTGTGGCTCCAGTCCGTATGGCTTATACGAAGCATACATGAGAGGGATGCCAAGTCCAAACTTTTCCATGGCGGAGAGCCGCATCAGCATATCAGCAAGATTTCTGTTGCGTGGAATTGATACACCTTCCTTGAGCTGATCCTTTTCTACGCCGGCCGGAAGACCTCCGAAACTCAGCATCTCAAGGTGATCCGAGAAACAGCTGACAAATGCCTGAGTATTTTGAAGACTGTAATCCCGGTAGGCAAACATGTTGACCAGAGCTTCGCGGACGGCCACCTCAGGGTAATCTTTAACTTCATTGCGCGTACCGTCGCGGTTAAGCGTGAAAGCTGGGATATCAAATGAATAACCAAACCGATTGTACAGCGAGCGCCGGATTTTGTCGTACTGCTCTATGATGCACCCGGTAAAGGTCTGAAGTCCGTTAACCGGGGAGCTTTTATCTGTTCCGGAAAAGAATCCTAAGCGAGTTTCAACGGTAGATTGATCAGATACCCAGAAACCAAGGTTAGTGAAGAAGCCTGTTTCATTTTGGATGCCAAGGATCGTGAATTTTGCCCCAGAGAATTCGATGCCGGCGGTTTTGAAATAGTGACCAAGAGTTTCAAATGTCAGATCCTGATGACGTGACGGAAGCTTTTCATAGGGAACCGGATTTCCCTTCCGATAAAGGTCTCGAAGTACGTCTTCTGTTACCTCGTAGTTACTGGAACCCTGCCTTATGAAGCATTTGCTGATCTTTCTGCCTTTCTCGTCCTCTACTGTTACAAAGTAGGGGCAGTCCGCGCCCTCAAGGATCGAAACTTCAACGATAAGCTTCCCGTCAACATTCAAAGTCTTAACCCGGCACAGATTGTCACACGCCGGTTTCATTGCAAACCGCATGATGGAAACAATCTTGCGGGAAATTTCATCCGGTTTTTCCACTCCGATAGCTTTACCGGCATCGGTAACGCCAAAATAAATAACGCCGCCAGCCGTGTTAGCAAACGAGCATAACGTAGACCGTGTTGTCTCAGTCCATGCCTGCTTAAATTCAACAGTGGTTGATTCTGAGGAAGGAATTATAGAAGTGGTCATAGGTTTTTCTTTCTATCAGAGATTCTATCAAAAATTTTGATAGTATCAATAGTATTGATAGTATCCCAAATTCAAGCTTTTTCAATCTGTTTTGGCGGTAGATGAATGATGTTCGACTGATGGCTGAAACGTGACTCACTTCTACCTGCTTTCCAAGCTAGCTTCACTTTGCTCTATTCGTCCGCATGGTCAAAGAAAACGTCAATGACTGAACCAGGGCCGATTGCTTATTGTAATTTCTTGCTGAACAATACTTGCTCTACACTGCTACCGCGGCATAGCGCTTCCTGTGGTGTCCTGGGCATTGGCGTCAAAGTAGAATTTTTTGTTGTCAAACCTGCCCTGATCTGAGGTCATAAGGGTGCCTGAATTGTAGACACTGCCACGGTTGATAGCTGTAGCCTGATCGGTTATCTCAAGCACTCCGCCTTCCTTGATCTTAAAGCCGTTATGGTTTTCAAGCACGCTGTGCTCCTTAAACCTCATGGTGCCTGAGAGCGTCAGCGCGTGCAGGTTGTTAAAGCTCGCCCCGTCATTCCACTGCATCGTCCCCGTGGGATTTACGTCAAAGATCCCATAGTTTTGGAAAGACGCGGTATCCCCGAAGGTGAAACTGCCATTTACCAGAATATTCCTGCGGTTTGAGAGCATTGAGTTGCCCGACATCGCGATGGCACTGCCTTCATTGAGACTCAGCCTTCCGCTATTTGAAAGCGAACCGTTTTTTGAGATCATCACGCGCGCCCCGGCGGTAAGGTTAAGCGTGCCGCGGTTTTCTACCTTCCCGCCCTTGGAGCTTATGACCGCGTTATCCACCGTAGTTGATGACTGGGTTAACAAAAGGCTGTTGTCAGATAAAAGCACCGTGGCGTTTGGATAAAGCACGAACTTGCCTGAGCTTTTAAGATTGGCGCTGCGCCCAAGGTTCGTCTGGGAGTCCTCACGCAGATGAAGCTCACCAAAGCTCTCAAAGGTTCCGAGGGAATCTACGGTTAAAGCTGCCCCGCTGTTTACGGATACAATGCCCCGCGAGGTCACGGTTCCGCCTTTTGAAACCATAAGCGTGGAGCCCTTTGAAACCTCAAATCTGGCGCCTGCCTTTATGGTAAGCCTGCCCTGAACCGTAAGTCTTCCGCTTAGAGCCTCAGACCCCTGATACTCAAAACACTGACCGCGGCCTATCGTCTGCGGAAGCGAGGCTATGGTTGAGGCCGCGGCGCAGTCCGCGCGCGCTACATTAAGCGCCACTGACAATGGCGTCAAAAGCAACATAACTAAGACAAATTTAACATTGCCACGCATAACCTTAGTTCCATAAAAATGTAGCACGCGCGCTCGCGCAATTTTCTCTGATTTCAATGCGTTAAAAGCGTCCTTGCGGCGCTTAACCTCCATGTCTCTCAAGCAGGGCATTAGCTTCAAAACTGTAATATAATCACCAGAGTCATGAAATATTTTTTCACGCGCGCCTTATTTACTTGTGACATAAAATCCGGTTTTTTAAAGCGCGGTAGCTCACATCATTAAAACTTAAAACAGGATATTAAATCAAATGACTAGGCTTGAAGGAGTCGCTCTGGTAGGCGACATTGGCGGAACCAACGCCAGATTAGCGCTTGTAAATCTTGCCGATGGCAAGCTTTCAGATCCAATCGTATATTCAGCAGTTGACAATCCTTCGCTTGAGCAGGTGATATTGCGTTTTAAAAAGGAATGCGGTCAGAGCTTTGATGTAGGCTGTATCGCCATTGCCTGCCCGATCACCGGGGATCATGTAAAGATGACCAACAATCCCTGGGAGTTCTCAATCTCCGAGATGAAGAAAAACACCGGACTTAAGGAGCTGCTCGTAGTCAATGATTTCACCGCGATGTCCATGGCCGCGGCCGTATTAACCCCGGACAAGCTCATCAAGGTTGGCGGCGGTGAGCGTGACATCAACGGACCTGCCGCGATTTACGGCGCCGGCACCGGACTTGGCGTAGGTCACCTCATTCACATCGGTGACAAATGGTATCCGCTCCCGGGCGAAGGCGGTCATGTCGACATGGCTCCTGCCAATGACGAGCAGGACAAGATCCTGCTCGCGCTGCGCAAGCGCTTTGGCCACGTATCATATGAACGCGTGCTCTCAGGGCCCGGTCTTGTAAATATCTGCGCGGCGATTGCCTCAGAGCATGGTCGTGACACCTCATCCTTCACCCCTGCCGATGTCACCAAGGGCGCCCTCGCGGCTACCCCTGATCCTGACTGCCGCAAGGCTCTTGATGTCTTCTGCGACATGATGGGATCCTTTGGCGGTGATCTTGCCTTAGGTATGGGTACCTCAGGCGGCGTGTTTATCGCAGGCGGCGTAGTGATCCACTTCCTTGACTATTTCGTGAAATCACCTTTCCGCAAGAGTTTTGAGGACAAAGGACGCTTTAACGAAATGCTCAAGAAGATCCCAGTGTACGTAGTAACCGATCCTCTCGCAGGGCTTCAGGGATCAGCTGCCGTGATCCGTCAGGCGCTCGGTGCGGTGCTCTGATATTCAGACCTTACGATAAAAGGGACTCATATTAAATAGTCCCTTTTTTGTTCTTCATACTTTCTGTTGGTAACCATCTTTATTGTCCTTTCTTAATTGATAGCCGGTATTTCTCTGAGGGCCAACTTAATTCTAAAAGAAAGAAGTGGTCAGTATCCCTGTATCTGTAGCTACCAGCTTGAGTACTGAACGTTTTAGCTGTATAAACGTACATGGAGATCTACCAGTCATTGCCGGTGAGGCTTGGTAATTTCATCGCCACAGCGCTTACCTGAAGAATAAAAATAAGTGCTCAGAGAGCGAACCGCTAAATGACCGTTCCTACACATAACTGCTTGATGATCTATCTACCACGTGGCAGAAAACCAAAACTCATCCACCTCCAATATCAGATGATCCTTTTGGATATCAGATTATCAAGGAGTGTTAGTTATGATGGGAAAATTAAGTTTGTCGGAACAGAGATTCAACTCGGAGAAAGTCAATACGGTAACCGTTCAGGGCCTTTTTGTTCCAGGCAAGCAAGGACGCCCAAGAACCTGGACCTCTGATCAAAGATCTAAAAGACAAGAGGGCGTCCCAGAAAACAAAATTAGTAAACGGTTTTGAGAATGTTTTAATAAAGTATGGTTAAAAACTCTTTTCAACAGAAAGTCTGAAGATCATTATTCTTTAGAAGCTTCCGCAACCGCATCTTTCCACTCTTGAGGGACACTTGCAGTAAGGTTGATAAGCCTAGGAACGATGATGTCACGCAGAGCTTTTCTGTCAATATCATGGAATTTGACTCCATGTTTCTCGGTGAGCTCTTTTTCAGAGAAGGCATTGAGTTCAGCAAGATCATTTCTCTGCCATGCCACAGCGGTTTTCATAGCCTCCATCACCTTGGGTCTATCCTGTTCAGGAATTGATTGCCAGGCACGCTCTGAAATAGCAACTCCTATATAAGTAAACTGATGATTGGTTCTCGTAATATTTTTGATTACTTCGTAATAGCGATTGATCAACATGTTGCAGATGGCATTTTCATTGGCTGAAATAGTGCCCTGCTGCAGAGCAGTGTACTGCTCGGTGAAAGGCATTGGAGTAGCAACAGCTCCGAGAGCGTTAAAGGCCGCGATCTGCATCTTATTCTCCATAGTTCTGATCTTAAGGCCTTTGAAATCCTCGGGCTTAGTTACAGGATCTTTTGAAAATACATCCCGATATCCAGACTCCAGCCAGCCTAGGATCCTCATTCCCTGCGCTTCCGCCTTCGTTTCAATCAGCTCGTTGAGTTTTCCATCAATAGCCTTATGCGCCTCTTCTACTGAAGAAAACAGATAAGGCTGATCTAACAGCACCATCTCCGGAATAAATTGCGAAAACACCGGATTAGCAGCAGTTCCTATATCGACAGTTCCCATCTGAACGCCTTCAATCATTTCGCGTTCACCACCGAGAGAGCCACCGGCGATAACGTTGATCTCTACGCGACCATCGGTAAGTTTTTTCACCTCTTCGGCAAATTTAAGCCCACCTTTGGCATAACTTGATGAAATGGGATCAACAAAGCCCATCGACAAACTCACATCTGCTGCATACGCATGAGCTGAGAACATTGCTGTAACCAGAATAGAAAAATACAACGATTTTTTCATGTCTTATTTCCTTAAGTTTGTTGATTATTTTTTTACAGTAAAACAAAGCATTATTTCATTTGCTTTCTACATGTCTTCCGTATTTATTTTCTTCTTCCAGGATAAAAGCCTGAAGTTCAGGGAGAGTAGCCATGAAATCACTACAACCATGAGATTTAATTTGAATTGCTGCCGAAGCGCTACCATACTGAAGCATCTTGCTCATATCCCAGCCTTCAAACAAGCCATAGATAAATGCGGACGCATAACCATCTCCTCCGCCAAATCCCTTGAGCGGCTTGACTTCATAGGGCTTGACGTCGTATTTCTCCCCGTTGCGAAGATAAGCTGTTGAACCATCTTTGCCGTGTTTGATCACAACAATCTTTGCGTCAAATCCAAAGAAATAGTTTGCAGTCTCAGGATCATCGAGACCGCTCTTAGTGAGCGACATGGTCAGATCAAATTCTTCCCGTGAGCCCAGGATCAGATCTGCCTTTTCCGCTACGGCAGAATAGTAAATTGACATTTCATCGCGGTTTTTCCAGTTATAGGCCCTGTAATCAATATCAAAAAACACCGGAATGCCGTTACGCTTTGCAAACATCACTGCCTTAAGCGCAGCCTCGCGCGAAGGGCTCTCTGAAAGCGCGGTTCCAGAAATTAAAAGCGCCTTCCCTTTTTTAATATAGTCCTCGTCAACATCACTTACATCCAGTGCCAAATCCGCGATCTGCTGGCGGTACATCAAGATCGAGCTTTTCTCAGGTGACAAAACCTCAGTGAAAGTAAGTCCGAGATTCTGAGGACCGCTAACTTTGGTCACATGCGAGACATCGCAACCGAAGCCCCTAAGCTGGTTGATAGCGAAATCACCAAACTGGTCATTTGAAACCTTAGCTATGAAACCGCATTTTTTTCCCAGACGTCCAAGCCCTGCGGCTATATTGGCGGGAGAGCCACCAAGATACATTTTAAAAGTGCGACTCTTGTCAAGAGAACGATACATCTCTTCAGGGATAGGATTGAGGTCAATGCACGCGCGTCCCAAAAGAATCAGATCCAGTGGGCGATCTTTTGCAAAATTAATATAATTAGCCAAAATAATCTCCTAGAAATTAATCACATCAAGAGGTTCAGTGTTGTTGAAAAGCCTTATATGAGCACACGTGTTTTCATAGATCTTTTCAACTGCGGACTCATTTAATCCAAAATAACTGCGGGAATCTGGTGCTACCGCTTGACAGTATGCGGCAGCACCCGCGACAAAAGCATCAAAATTAGCGGTGGCGATATTGATTTTGCATATCCCCATGGTGATAGCTTTTCTGAAATCTTCCGGAGCGATTCCAGTGCCTCCGTGAAGTACCAGTGGCATACCTGGTAACGCCGCATGCGACTGTTGAAGTAGTTCGAAGTTAAGCTTCGGGACACCTTTGTAATGTCCATGGGCATTACCGATTGCAACCGCAAGAGCGTCACACTCAGACTCAGATCCGAGTTTTATGATGTCCTCAAGACGCGCGCAGGATGCCAAGTACATGGCTCCCCCCTCACTGCCTCCTACAACACCGATTTCAGCCTCAAGCGCGGCGCCTTGGTTGTGGACTTCCTTTGCCACAGCAGAAGTGAGACGGATATTCTCCGCTACTGGTTTATCAGATCCATCAAACATGATGGAATTAAAGCCAAACGCGAGAGATCGTCTGATGTTTTCAACGGTAAAACCATGGTCAAGTTCGAGAGCAATCTCAATCTTCGCTTTCTGTGCCACTGAAAACATCATCGGACCGACATATTCAAGTGGCGAGTGTTTGAACCTTTTTTCGGCTATCTGCAGGACAATAGGGGATCTGAGATCTTCTGCGGCCTTGACTATACCTATAAGCATCTCCATGTTCCCCACATTGAAAGCTCCTACCGCGCGCTTATCAGTCAGAGCGTCTTTAAGAATTCTTGTGAAAGGACAGAGCATATTTTGACTCCGGAGTCATAATTTATCTGAGTAGATCTTAGTGAAGATTTTAAGATATTTTTGTGATATTTGTTAACTAAATGCACAAAAAAAATTATCAATACACATAATCAGTACAAAATTCTGAGCAAATAAATCTCTTTCCTGACATGTACCTGCCACTATGTTGATATTAGAACTTGGCATTATGCATCCATTGATACCTTGGATCTTCTACTCTGTCAGTCTGTAGCCAAGGATTGCCTGGCAGGTGACGGATCATCCAACAGGTATACATGAGAAAACCGGGAGCAGCAGCCTGAGGATGGAGTTCTCCTCCAGGGATCGCGGAAAAGCTGTTGTTAACGCTTTTGAATACTTTGTCACCAACAAAGCTGGCTCCGAAGCCTTCTTCGCGATCAAATTTAAAAAAATAGGTTTCAGGTTGAGGGTGACGATGTGGCAGGTATCCAGACCAGTTGCCCCGATCATTTAGAACTTCGCCTAGAACCATGTTAGATCTGGGCTCAATATCATGATCGAAGATCGTGTTAACCCGTCTCTGGGCTGTTCCACCGAATTTTCCTTTACACGAATATTTCCATGGAGCATCTTCAGGTCGGTGTAACCTACATGTAAATTCGGCATCATTATGCGTGCACTGTACGAGGATCTCACTATCGTCAAGCGCTCTTACAGATATTTCTTTACCACAGGGAACATGAACCGCCCAAGGTCCTTGAGTGAAGACATCCTTCCTGCTTGCGCGGACAGATGCTCCGGGGAAACTTAATTCAACTTTCCCGGAAAGTAGTAGCACAGCAATTTCTTCTTGTTCGCGCACGAAATGCCGAACAGATCCTCTTTTCATTGAATAGACACGGATATCCATCATCATGGCCCGATACTCGTTGTCATATGTGGTGAGGATCATTTCCCCGCCGAGATCAAATGAAGGATAACCGAACACCTTACTTTCCATAATTCCTTGCACCTGTTAAAAGTCCAAACAATAACAATCGATCTCAAACATTCATAACTTTTAGCACTTTGTCAGTTAATGAAGGTGCTGATGTCAGGAATGAAAACGACCGCAAAAAATACCACAAGGTAACCGATAAAATACGGCATCAGTCCCCGTGAAATAGCTCCCATTTTCTGACCTGTCACCGATGCTGCCGAAAAAATGATCACAGCAACCGGAGGTGTCATAGCACCAATGACGTTTGCCAAGCAAACGATCATGCCAAAATGGATGACGTTAACTCCTAGAGCCTCAGCGATGGGCCAAAGCAATGGAACCATAAGAACGATCGTGGCGATACCTTCAAGGAATACCCCAAGAAACAGCAGCAACAATGCTGCAATAAGGCAAAACATCATAGCCGACAAGTGCATGGAGTTAATTGAGCTGATCATGAAGCGGGAGATCCCACCCACAGTGAAAAGCCAAGAGAAACCATTTGACAACGCCATAATAAAAAGCACGATCGCTGAGCCTTTGCCTGAGGCAACAAGGACCTTGAAGAGCCCTGAAAAAGGTAATTCTCTGTAAATGAAAACTCCAACAACAAAGGCATACGCAACCGCAACCGCGGCGGATTCCGTGGGAGTCATGATCCCAGTGTAAATTCCACCTAAAACGACGATAGGAAGTAGAACCGCGAAAAAAGCTTTGACAAACCCATGCAGGAGATTGCTCATGGAGATCCTGTTGCCCGAAACAGGCCAGTTTTCCTTGACGCTGAGGATTGCGCAGACGATTATCAACACTGACGTTAGCATCAGTCCTACTACCATTCCAGATTTGAACAAATCGCCTATCGACCCAGCGGTAAGAGTGCCGTAAATAACCATGATTATGCTAGGAGGAATAATAGGTCCCAAACCTCCTGAAGCGACTAACAAACCCGCTGTTCGCTCAGCGGGATACTTGCGTTTTATCATCTCTGGATAGAGCATGGAGCCTATAGCAATCACAGTTGCTGGCGCTGAACCTGAAAGTGCCGCAAAAAAAGCGCAGGAGACAACCATGACGTAAAATAGACTGCCGCGAATATTGCCGACAGCAGTGCTTGCAAATTCAACAATCCTTTTTGAGATTCCGCCATAGGTCATCAAATTTCCAGCAAGCACAAAAAGCGGGATGGCCATGATCGAGCTTGAATCAATGGCAGTGAAAAACCTCTGACCCACGACCGCGGCTGGAAGACCAAGATAGCAAAGGGTAAGCATTGTTGAAGCTCCAAGCGCGATGGCTATTGGAACTCCAACTATCAACAGAACAGCAAAACTTGCAAATAAAATAAGGGCAGTCATTAATTATCTCCTTTTTTTTCGCGCTTTAGTAACTCATCAAGCTTCTCAGGACTGCATTTTAAGAGACGGAAAAAGAGCGTCCCCTGAACTACTGCTATCACCGCAAAAACAAGAGGAACAAAGGAATAAGGTACATACATCGGTAGATGAAGACCTGGTGAAGTCTGACCAGATCGGATCTGTGAATTGATTAATATAAATGCTCCACAAACCACCGAAATAGAAAAGGCCACAATCACAAGTTTGCTAAAAATCAATAACCTGCGACGATTTGCAGGTGAAACCTTATCAATGAGCGCGGTAACCGCTATTTGTGATCCATCACGTAATCCAGCTTCAGCCGCGAACAATGTCATGCATACCATGCAGTATCTGGCCAACTCGTCAAACCATGAAACTGGAGCGCCTATAAGATTTCGATTAACCACCTGAGCAAAACACGCAATTGCGGTGACGGCCAGAGTTACTGCGATGAACGCATTCTCAATATATTTAAGTTTTCTGCAAAAACTTACCATAATATAGCTTTCCTCTTATTTAACAGAAACTTACTCAATAGCACTGGATTTTTCTGAGGTGCCTTCTCGATGGCTTAAGTAAGAGTTACTTCAAATTATAGGGTAAATATTAGGTATATAAGAGGTATGTTATGGGCATATTTAGCAATATATGACAAAGATCTCATAAATATATTTGTGACTTTATATAAAGATCTGTGTGCCGGAACCCGCCTGATCT
>SFGV01000012.1 GCA_004557545.1 Succinatimonas hippei | reverse complement strand
AGATGCTCAAGGCCTTATCAGATGGAGATAACGAGAAAGCCCGGGCTCTCATAAGCGAAAGGCTGCGTTCCTTCATTTCAATCAGAGTGTACGCGAGCAAAAGCTCGCCTGAGAACTTCTATGAAGGCTTTATAACCGGAATTCTCTCAAGCTTTGGCAACAGACTTAGTGATCTTAAGGTAGAGCATGAGGCCGGGCTTGGTTTTGCCGACATCAGATTCCGCGAGGTGGCAAATGACAGCGCAATGGTCATCGAACTTAAGGTAGCCAAAAATGCAAAAGAGGCAAGACAAAAAGCTGCTCAGGGTATAAAGCAGATCGAAGCTAAAGGCTACGCTCGCGAATTCATAGAGGATCTGGAGGTTCCTGATGTGTCCGCGGCAGGGATCGCTTTTTTTGACAAGGAATGCGTGGTAGCGACGAAGAAATTAAACTAAAACTGATGGTACAAAGATTTACTTTGTTTTTTCAAAATCTTAAGACTAAAATACAACGTCTTTGCTACGAGCTACCAGCATAGTGAACGTACACCCGCCTATAGAGGAGGGAGCTTCCTGCTTCAACGAGAACAGCACTTCATACTCCCGAAGAGTTGCGGCGACTTACACTCTCTCCACAGGCGTCAATTCCCGTGCTACCCACGGTATTTGATGATCTGATACTACTAAATAAGACAACAGGAAACTGTATGGCTTACGTAAAATCGCCAGCCCCACCTTCATCCCCCACCTAAGAGGTGGAGGACTTCTGGCGGATTAGGTTAAATCTGCTGGCAGCTCAAACACATTAGAAACTCATGACAGGTGGAAAATACCATTTAGAATTCATGAGTTCCCGATCCAATTACTATTTTGAAGCCTCTTCAGGATGTAACTGGAAACGTGGATCGGCCGAACGGAAGCCGAACTTGTTACTCTCCTTCTTTACCGCTTCCGCCTCAAGCTCCTGCTCAGTCTTGGCCTTGGATTTCGCTTTATCCTCATCGGAGCTCACACCGGCGCGTTTGGCTGCTTTCTGATATTTTTCATCGCGGGTGACAATGTCGTTCGCGCCCTGCTTTCCGGTGAGCTCACCGGGGTTCCACTGATAGCGCGGCTCTGCCGAGCGGAAACCTGTATCAGTGTACTCAGATGCTTTGGCAACCTTGTCTTCCACGGCGTTTTTACGTGCCTCTTCAGCGCGCTTTTTCTCAAGCTTTGCCTTCTGCTCGGCGGTCAGCTCTTTTTTCTTGGGGGTAACCTTTTTACCGGTCATATCCTCAGGATGCTCCTGATAACGGAGTTCAGATGACTTAAAGCCCCGATCAGTGCGCTTGTCGGAGTCATCCTTTGAGGCAGCGGTCTTGGCTACAACCGAGCCGCCCGTCGCTTCATCTGTGTTTTCTGAGGTCTCTTCGGCGTCAGCGTCGGCGTCGGCATCCTCTTCCTCATCCTTGTCTGACTTGAATACATACAGATGCTTGTTGTCAGTACGCTCTGAAAGCTCATCGGCCTGATGCTTCACCATAGCCTCAGGATGCTCCTGAAAGCGTACTTCAGCTGATTTAAATCCTGAAGGTCCTTTGGCCGCTCCCTGATGGTTTTCAGAGGTTGAATTACAGGCTGAGAGCGAAAGCGCCGCGAGTACCGCGACCGCGACTAAGGAAAGTTTGCGCATAGTAGTCCTTTGTTGGGGGATCCGCCCCCTGTTGTATGTTTGTTTTATTTTACAACGTCAGGGGTGATTATGCGTAGGCTGAGAAAGATAGCATGTTCTCAAGCTGGTCACGCGATGAGAACTGCTGCACGTTGGCATAGGCGGCCGTTTTGGGAGAGGTAGCGTTATTCAGGCGCAGACTTTCTCTGGCGCTCTCATAGGCTTTCTGATAATCATCAGCAGAGGCGACTTTTTTATTATCAGACGTGACAGTGCTTCTGAGATCATTCTTCTGCTGTGAAGCGGGATCCTGAGTCTGACCTGACTGCTCATTTACGCGACGGCGATTTTGCGCGCTCTGGATAACCTGAGAGTACAGGCTGTCCGTATTGCTGACACTGATTGCCATTTAAACTACCTGCTGTATTTCTTAATTTATTATTCTTCTGGTGTTTATCATACCATCACGTGAGTCATACGTGATGCTCTGACGCGTGCTGTTGCGGAATTTTCTTCCAGGTAACCTCATTGCGCACATACAGCGGAAGCGCCTCTGAGGCGTCTAAAACTTTACCTTCTTCAAAGAGCACGGCTCCAAGCTTTACTATAAATTCACCATCCGGAAATTGCGAACGTTTTACGATGTTTCTGTTAAGTCCGGCAACATAAAGAAG
This sequence comes from Succinatimonas hippei, assembly GCA_004557545.1. GTDB lineage: Bacteria > Pseudomonadota > Gammaproteobacteria > Enterobacterales > Succinivibrionaceae > Succinivibrio > Succinivibrio hippei_A. Next base: position 40,217 of record SFGV01000012.1, on the reverse strand, counting down.
CTCCGTCCCAGTGCCGCCGGCATAAGCGCCATGAGCTCCAAGCGATTCTGAAACTGCCTGCACGGCGGCTGAGGGTTTAAGAACGCATGGCTCCAAAAGCGCCTTGGGGTATCTGCCGGTTTTTTCATAGACCGCGACATATACCTCACCCATACGGGCGTCAATTGATGCTACGGCACAGCTCTCGTCAGTCTCGTATAAAGCCTGCATCGCCAGCGCCTCAAGCGAGCTTACTCCGGCGCATTTGAGCCCGAGAGCCTGCGCGTATCCATGCGCGCTTGATGCCGCTATGCGGACACCGGTAAATGAGCCGGGACCCTTGCCATAAACAATACCATCAAGATCGCCCTTCTCTATTCCAGCCATCCGCATGACCTGGTCGGCCATTGGCAGGATCAGCTCAGCGTGTTTTTGCGGCGCCACCTCATTGATGCTGAATACCTCGCCGTCAGAGCGTAAAACGGCTGTGGAACAATTTTCAGTTGATGTCTCAAACGCAAGCAGATTCATGATTACCTCACATGGACATTTTCCACGCGTGATTTATTTTGAGATTTCAGATCCCGGGATTACCGAAATAAAAGATTTTAGTTCACTTACCTTGGAGAATATTTTAACAGGCGGAAGGGAGCGCATAAACACCGCGCCGTATGACTTTGAAACAATTCTCGGATCGCATATTACAAGCGCTCCGCGATCGTTTTCATGTCTTATAAGCCTGCCTACCCCCTGACGCAACTCAATCACCGCCTCAGGCACCGAGATCCCCATAAAATGAGCCTTGGATTTACCAGCCTTTGAATCGTATAGATTGCACCGGGCCCGGTTTACCGGATCTCCTGGCGCGGCGAAAGGAAGCTTGTCGATTATGACTAAAGACAGCGCCCGCCCCTGCACGTCAACTCCGGCCCAGAACGATGAGGTTCCAATAAGAATAGCCCTTCCATTGCGCCTGAACTCTTCAAGAAGCCGGGTGTTTGAAAGCTGTCCCTGGTTTTGCGCCAGGATCAGGCGCTCCATACCGTACCGAGCGGTCAGGATCTGGGTAGCGCGCTCCAGCGCGCTTACCGAGGTGGTCAGATAAAAGATCCCGCCATCGGTAGCGCGGATCACCGGATCAAGCTCATCGAAGATCCTGTCATCGCGGTTGCGGTCAGAAGGGTCGGGGAAACCTCTGGATACTAAAAGCGCGGCGTGAGACGCGTAATCAAAAGGGCTGTCCACCCTGAGCTCCAAGGTACCCTCAGATGGAGCCCCGATATCGCGGCGGAACTTTCCAAATTCGCCGGCGACTGAAAGGGTTGCCGAGGTCATCACCACTCCTATGGAGGAACTGGCGCATTTTTTCAGGTACTGCCCCATGAAGCCTGAGATCTCAAGCGGGGTTAAGCGCATGGTAAAACCATGAGCTGAAACGGCGACCGATCCTACATAACCGCCGCGAAGCTCACTGTCCGGGCTGTTGAGTGTCATAAGCCCGCCGATAGCGTGCAATGCTTCTTTTACCTGACCTAAAATGGAGCCCAGCGCCTCGTCATCTGCGGCCTTGATATCCTCGACGTGCTTGCTAAGCGCCTTTATTTTTAGATAAAGCTCCGCCATAAGGTTTCGGAACTCATCGTTCTGAACCTTATAGACATGCAGAGGATCCTTCTCGTTCTCATCGTAATCATCAAAACGGTACTCAAAGAAATCATGGGTTCCGTCGCCTTTTTTTCGTAAAAAAGGCGTGAGCGCTTTCGCAGCCTCCATAACCCTTGCCGTACCTTTTGATGTTTCGTTCAGATCAAGTTCTGGATTTTGCTTTACAACCTGATTTAACACCTCGCAAAGCTGTCTTAGTCCCCGGTATGAAACCTCCTCACCAAGATGGTTGCGTCCAGCCTCGGGAAGCTCATGCGCCTCGTCAAAGACTATGGCCTTGTACTTTGGCAGCATGATGCAGGGTTTCTGGCTTTCAAAAGGATCGTCTATCTGGGCGTCGGCGAAGAATAACGCGTGGTTTATTACCAGCACATTGCAGTTTATGGCCTTGCGGCGCGCCGCAAGCGCGAAACAGCGATCCCGGTAAGGACATTTGTGCCCGGAACACTGGTTGCGATCGCAGTTGAACTCAGACACCACATCCTGAGGGAAAAGCGAGTTTATCTCGGCAAACGAGCAGTTCTGGGTGCCATCATTTATTTCGCGCTCTGCGGCAACCTTAATCGCGACAAGTCTTGCTATGGTTTTATATTCCGCGGATCTTTTCTGATCCGCTCCATCATCTGGCAGTGACAGCTGCCCCTGAATGGCGCCATCTATACCCATCTCACCTGATGGCACGTTAAGCTTGTCACAGCGATCGATAAGGCGTTTTATGCACAGATAGTTGCCAAAGCCTTTCAGCGCCATGTACTTCACGCTTCCGGAGCGCAAAAGGGCGCTGAGTCTTGGCAGATCTTTATTTATCAGCTGATCCTGCAGCGCCTTTGAGGCTGTTGAGATCACGGTGCATTTGCCAGATAACAGCGCCGGGAGCAGATAGGCATAGGTTTTGCCTGTGCCGGTACCGGCCTCGGCTATCAGAAGGGTTCCATCCGAAATGGCCTTTGCCACATCTTTTGCAAGCTTCAGCTGTCCATCTCTTGGAACAAAGCCTTTGACTTCTTTTTCAAAGCGTCCGCCGCGGCCTAAGAAATCCTCCGGCTTTGCTGAAATAAGCGAAGGACCGTCATGACCTATGACGGCGTCAGGAACAGCCCGGGAGCTTACCCTCATGCCTGAGCTTCTGATCGCGTACAGCGCGTTTGAAAGGCTCATCCGGGGGATTTTCTCATCCATGGTAAGGCTCTCTGCTGTTCCTTATTAGAAAAGCGCTTTTACTGCGCGGCATATACAGCGGTTACTCTTGAGGTTACCCGCTTGCTTCCCGGAGTATAACGGCTCTCAGGCGCCTCAGCTTTTTGGGCTCCCACGCTCATAAGCCTCACATCAGAATTTAAAAGCCGCGGCTCATCACGCATAAAAGACAGATGACATGGTTTTAAGAGCTTAAGTCCAAAGCCCTTGGCAAGATGCTCAGCCTGAGCTCTGGCGTCGGCTATCGCCTTGTCATCAGCCGCATAGCGGAATTTGGAGTCATCTTTTACCCTGTAGGTAAAGCCGGGAGCCTCATTAAAGCCTGACGACATCGCGAGATCCGTAACCTTGGGGATGAGCGAAAAATCCGTCAGCAGTACCTGTACCTCGCGTAGCGCCTCATATCCGTCATTTACCTGTCTGCGGCGCTTCTCATCATATGAGATTTTAGGATAAAGGCTGATACTGCCGGCGCTGATGGCGTCATCCTTAATACCTCTGCCTGAGAGCCCCTTTAAAAAAGCGGTAACCGAACGCTCGCAGAGATCTCTTGCCTCCTGCGGGGTTTTGCCGGCGGCGCGAACGCTGAAATTAAGCGCCGCCTCATCAGGCTGAGCCTCAACCTCGCCATAACCTTTTACCGTAATGCGCGAGCCTGAGGCTGAGCAGTCGACCGCATCATCATCTGCGTTCGCGGTAAAAGGCGTAGTCAAACAAAGAAGAAGCGATGCCAGTGCTAATCCATACAGAGTATTTGAGCGCATTTTAAATTCCTCTTAAGACCCGGAATAGAGTTCCGGAATAATCATCGCGCATGAGCGTCAGGAAATCTTCCGGTGTTCCGGACACCAAGAGGGCGGAACGCCCGCGTCCCGCCCTCTTGTAACCATAAATCCAATTATTTCTTGTGGAGCTGACGCGCGCCTTCGGCGGTTGACACCACAAGATCAAGCGAGCACTTTGAATCTGAAGCGGCCTCAACACCAGCGCCGATCGCTCCCTCAAGTATAGGCGCGTCGGCGATGCGCACGCGTGAGCGCAGAGGCTCCTCAAGCATCGCTATAGCGGCCTGAGAGCTTATAACACCTGAACCCAAATCGGCCAGAACCACTACGCCGTCACCCTGATCAGCTTTCTTTATCGCCTCGAGTACGATCTGGGGATCAGTGCCGAGCCTGCCGTCCTTGGTGCCTCCGGCAGCGTAAATGGGCATCTTTTTCCCATCACGCGATGAGATCTGCTGAACCATGTCGCAGATGCCTTCGGCTACCTTGGGACTGTGTGACACAACAACAATTCCGATCATCGAAAACTCCTTTGTCTTGAATTCCTGTTTTCAGATCCCAAAGCCTGTCGGCTGTGACCTGATTTAATTCTAACGCCTGCAAGCCTCCGTGGGGAGAGCCTTTATACGTTCACGCTAAAAGACGGCGCTGTTCTGCCCCATGAAAAAGCGCCTCTTTACTGTTGATTATCACATGATAAGCCAAAATCCGTGTGTACACATTGTTAATCATGCTTTTTTCATTATTTTGCGGCATCTGGCACACGATGACGCCCGAATTTGGCCAACTGACATCTCACAATAACGCTAAAGTGCGCGTTTTCGTGTTCATACTCTCTCGTCAAGATGAGATCCCGGCTCCATATGGTCATTGTTATCGCGCTCTTTTAAAAATTCTTCTTTGGAGGGATCACCATCCTCTGAAATCAAATCATCCTCATTACGATCCTTGGTCCGATGTGAGCGCAATACCCTGCCCACCCTTTTTCTGAAGACGAGATCGGATGGACTCAAGGGCGGACGCGGCAAAAGCGGATAGAGTATGTCAGCCATGATGAACCTCCTTTTGTCGCTTCTTTTCTTTAATATCGGCCACGCTTTGCTCTTTTCAAGATTTATGCATCGCTCATGAAAAACTTAGTCATGGAGAAAAGTCAAAAGAGATATTGTGGTGCGCCTTTTCTAGTGCTTTGTCAGATGCGGCAATGTGTTAATATGTGATATGCCGCACATCTGCCGGCCGAGGCAGTTGCGCGCGCATGTAAGCATTCATTTCAAAACATTGATTTAAAGAGATAATCATGAGCATCACCACAGCAAGCAGCGAGCAGGCCACAGAGAAGAAGCGCCTGCGCATCGCTATACAGAAATCCGGGCGCCTTACCGACGACACCGAGAAGCTCTTCAGGGCCGCCGGCCTTAAGTTCAACGAGAGCCGCGATCATCTGCTTGCTCATGCCGAGAACCTGCCAATCGACATTCTCCGCGTGCGCGACGATGACATTCCGGGACTTGTCATGGATCATGTCGTCGACCTCGGCATCGTCGGCCAGAACGTGCTTGAGGAAACCGCGATGCAGCGCGAGGTCGACGGGCTGCCTACCGGCTACTCCCAGGTAATGGTAATGAACTTCGGTGACTGCCGTTTAAGCGTGGCAATTCCATCTGAGGATGAATGGCACGGACTTTCGGATCTCGAAGGCAAAAAGATCGCCACCACCTACCCTTTCCTGTTGCGCCGCGTGCTTAAGGCTCAGGGAGTAAATTACAAGGCCGTGATCCTAAATGGCTCGGTTGAGGTCGCGCCCAGAGCCGGACTTGCCGACGCCATATGCGATCTGGTCTGCACCGGAGCCACCCTCCAGTCAAACGGCCTTAAAGAAGTTGAGGTCGTTTACACCTCTAAGGCTGTTCTGATCTCACGCGATCAGCCTCTTTATCCTGAAAAGCAGCATCTGCTTGACCTGCTCGTCCAGCGCTTCCACGGCATCATGGCCGCCTCTGAGAGCAAATACATCATGATGAACGCTCCCAAGGCAAGACTTGAGGAAATCCGCAGGATCCTGCCTGGCGCCGAAAACCCCTCAATCATTGCCCTCGATGGCAACCCAGACCGTGTCGCCATGCACGTGGTCTCAAGAGAAAAGGTTTTCTGGGAGACCCTTGAGCAGCTGAAGAAACTGGGGGCGACCTCAATTCTCGTAGTGCCTATTGAGAAGATGCTTGACTAAGGAGCCATCATGGAAATTACAGACTGGAACAGCGCGTCTGCCGCCAGGCGCGATGAACTGCTTACCCGTCCTGCCCAGAGCAGCTCACAGAAAGTCGAGGGCATAGTAAAAGATATCATCGCCCGCATCCGCGCCGAGGGCGACAAAGCGCTCTTTGAGTACTCAAAGACACTCGACCACTATGATGGCGGTGAAATTGAGATCTCAGGGAAAGAACAGGATGAGGCGTGTGAGCGCCTTGACCCCAGGCTTAAGGACGCCATAGACAAGGCATGGGGCAATATACGCGCCTTCCACATGTGCCAGCAGAGCACCCACGTTGACGCGGTCACCTGGCCCGGGATCACCTGCTCTCTGCGCGAGCACCCGATAGAGTCCGTGGGTCTTTATGTTCCTGGCGGCAGCGCTCCTCTGGTATCAACCGCGCTCATGCTCTCAGTACCTGCCATGATCGCAGGATGCAGTCAGGTAATTCTCTGCTCGCCACCTCCGGTCTCTGACGCCATAATCTACGCGGCGCGCAAGTCCGGGGTAAACAGGATCTTCCGCTTAGGCGGAGCCCAGGCCATCGCCGCTATGGCGTACGGCACTGATACCGTACCGCGCGTGCTTAAGATCTTCGGACCTGGCAACCAGTTCGTAACCATGGCAAAGCGCCTGGTGTCAAACGATCCTCAGGGCGCGGCCATCGATATGCCGGCAGGTCCCTCCGAGGTCATGGTAGTGGCGGATGACAGCGCCAATCCTTCTTTTGTGGCGGCCGATCTGCTGTCGCAGGCCGAGCACGGTCCTGACTCTCAGGTGCTTCTGGTGACAGTCTCTGAGGATCTCGCCAAAAAGACCTTAACTGAGGTTGAGCGCCAGCTTCAGGCTCTGCCGCGCCGCGAAATAGCGGCCAAGGCGCTTTCACACTCGCATGCCGTGGTGTGTGACAGCGTTGAGCAGGCCTGCTCTATCGCCTGTGATTACGCCCCTGAGCACCTCATTCTTCAGGTAACCGAGCCTGAGGGCTATCTTGACCGCATCCGCAACGTCGGATCGATCTTCGTAGGCGCTTACACTCCTGAGTCACTTGGTGACTATGCATCAGGAACCAACCATACCCTGCCTACATACGGCTACGCCAAAACCTGCTCGGCGCTTGGCACCGACGATTACCGCCGCCGCTACACCGTGCAGCACGCAACACGCGAGGGACTTATGAGCATCGCCTCGGTTGTTGAAACCCTGGCAAGCGCCGAAGGCCTTGACGCGCACCGCAACGCCGTGGTCGTACGTACAGAGCAGCAGAAGAAATAGGAGACAGCATGGATATTGAGAAGAATACCGCGCGTCACGTACGCGAACTCACCCCATACCAGTCGGCAAGACGTATCGGCGGTCACGGTCATACTTTCTTAAACGCCAACGAGTCTCCGAAGTCGGAGAGCTATCTCTTAAACTCGACCTCGCTTAACCGTTACCCTGACTGCCAGCCGCACGATCTTATCGAGAAGTACTCAGATTATCTGGGGGTGCGCAAGGATCAGGTTTTAGCCTCACGCGGGTCTGACGAAGCCATAGGTCTTATCATCAGAACCTTCATTGAAAACGATGAAGGCATCGTGACCGCGCCGCCTACCTACGGCATGTATGAGGTTTCTGCCCACACCAACAACGTGAAGGTCGCTCACGCCAAACGCAATGACGATTTCTCGCTTGACGCCAAAGCCATTACGGACGCGGTAAATAACGCCCCATTCCATGTTAAGGCGGTTTTTATCGACAGCCCGGCCAACCCTTTGGGAACCCTCTTTCCAAAGGATGAGCTCATAAAGACCTTAAAGGCGCTGCCTGAGACCTTTATAGTCCTCGATGAGGCCTATATCGAATTCTCCCCTGAGGGGTCAGATCTCGTGGCACTTGTAAATGACTATGACAACCTCATAGTAACGAGGACTCTCTCAAAAGCCTTCGCGCTTGCCGGGATCCGCTGTGGCTTTACCATCGCGAACCCTCAGGTTATAAAGACCATGCTCAAGGTTATTGATCCATATCCTATATGCGATCCGGTAGCGCAGATTGCCTGTCAGGCTTTAACCCCGACCGGGATCGAACTTACCAGGGAGCGTGTCGTCAAGTGCAACGAAAGGCGCGCCAGGCTCTCCGAGGCCTTGAAAAATAACCCCCTCGTAACCGAGATCTTCCCTTCAACCGGCAACTTCGTGCTCGCGCGTTTCAAGGACGGCCCTGCGGTATTTTCAAATGAGGCTCAGCATGGCGTGATCCTGCGCTCGTTTGAGGACAAACCGGGGCTTAAAAACTGCGTGCGCATCTCAGTAGGTTCAGATGAGGAGCTCTCAGAGTGCATGAGGATCCTCGATGAAATGGGAAGGGCTGATGGCTGACAAATACCTTTTTATTGACAGAGACGGAACACTGGTCGCAGAACCCTCCGATGAGCAGGTAGATTCCTGCGAGAAGGTGGTGTTTGAGCCGATGGTTATTCCGTCTTTGCTGCGTCTTAAAGCCGCCGGATACCACCTTGTCATGGTTTCAAATCAGGACGGGCTTGGCACGAGCTCTTTTCCGCTTGAGACCTTCACCAGGGCTCATACGCTTATAGTCGATACCCTTGAAAGTCAGGGCTGCGTATTTGATCAGATCCTGATCTGCCCTCACAAGAGCGAGGATCACTGTGAGTGCCGCAAGCCCAGGCTCGGTCTTGTAATGTCCTATATGAGAGATCTCTCATGGGACAGGGATCATTCGTATTTCATAGGCGACAGAGAAACTGACCTTAAAATGGGTCAGGCCATGGGCATTGGCTCCATCCTGTACAACCGCGAGAATAACGGCTGGGCGGCCATAGCCGACGGCATACTCTCAAAGCACCGTACCGCAACGGTTGAGCGCGATACCCGCGAGACCCAGATCAGGATCTCAGTTGACCTCGACTCCCCATCTCACAGCAGCTTTGACACCGGCATAGGTTTCTTTGACCATATGCTCGATCAGATAGCCACCCACGGCGGGATCTCAATTGAAGCGAAGGTAAAGGGCGATCTCAATGTAGATGATCACCATACCATTGAGGATACCGGCATCGCTTTGGGACAGGCCATCCTGAAGGCTCTTGGGGACAAACGCGGCATCGGCCGCTTTGGTTTTGTTCTTCCCATGGATGAGGTCTATGCCGAAGTCTTCTCGGACAAGCTTGATGACGACGGCGTGGGAGTCGCCCTTGATATCTCAGGGCGTCCCCATCATGAGTTCACCTTTGACGCGCAATTCACCCGCGACAAGGTGGGTGAGATGAGCGCGCAGATGGTTCCGCACTTTTTCGAGTCGCTCTCGGTAGCGATGGGACTTACCCTTCACATGAAGGTCACATCTGGAAACTGTCATCATCAGATAGAGGCTCTTTTCAAGGCCTTTGGCAGAGCCCTGCGCCAGGCGCTTGAACGCCATGGCAACGCCCTGCCTTCGTCCAAAGGCACTCTGTAGGAGGAAGCGTGAAAGTCTGTATCATCGACACCGGTACCGCCAACATCAATTCGGTACGTCAGGCGCTGATAAGGTTGGATCAGGATCCGGTTATCTCACACGATCCTGATGAGCTTTCAAAGGCCGATCGTCTGGTATTTCCGGGCGTAGGCTCGGCCAAAGCGGTTATGGACGGGATCAATGAGCGCAGGCTCGCTGATTTTCTGCATGAGACCACCTCCCCGCTTTTAGGGATCTGCCTTGGCATGCAGTGCCTTGGCATTTCCTCATCCGAGATCCCGGAGGGCTGTGACAGCAAGGTGATTGACTGCCTCGGGCTTGTTAAAGGGCACGTGACACGGCTTGATTCAAAAGGCGGCAGACTGCCCCATATGGGCTGGAACACCGTTGAACATACCGATCACCCGCTCTTTGAAGGCATAAAGCAGGAAGCCTATTTCTACTTTGACCATTCCTACGCAATGGAACTGGGGGACTTCACCATAGGCTCAACGACCTACGGCACAAAATTCACCTCCGCCCTCGCTAATGGCAATTTCATGGGAGTGCAGTTCCACCCCGAGAAATCAGGTGAGTGCGGCTCAAAACTGCTTTTGAACTTCCTCAATAACTTTTAAGGAAACTTCATGATCATTCCGGCTCTTGATCTGCTCGGCGGCCGCGTGGTGCGGCTTAAGCAGGGCGATTACGCCAGAACCACGGTGTTTGACCTTGATCCGGTATCAAGGATCCTGAACTACACCCAGGACGGCGCTCCTTTCATACATTTAGTTGATCTGGAGGGGGCGCGTGACCCTTCACGCCGCCAGAGAGCTCTAATCGCCCAGATCACCAGATCCTGCCCGGTACCGGTTGAAACCGGTGGCGGGATCCGCTCTGATTTTGACATCGAAAACCTGTTAAACCTCGGGGTTGAGCGGGTGGTGGTAGGCTCCGCGGCGATAAGCTCTCAGGAGAGTGTGCTCGGATGGATCCGCCGTTTTGGTCCGGACCGTTTCACTCTGGCGCTTGATGTCAGAATAAAAAACGATGTCCCGTATGTAGCCGTGCACGGCTGGCTTGATACCTCGGATGTCACGCTCTACAGCGCGCTTCGTCCCTATCTTACCTGCGGAATTGAGCATGTGCTGGTTACCGATATCAGCCGTGACGGCATGATGAAAGGCGCCAATACCGCGCTCTATTCTGAGCTTGCGCGCCGCTACAAGGGCCTGGACATCATCGCCTCAGGCGGGATCTCGTCAATTGAGGATCTGCGCGCTGTAAAAGAAAGCGGCGTAAGCTCGTGCGTATTAGGACGCTCGTTGCTTGAAGGTAAATTCACGGTAAGGGAGGCGCTCTCATGCTGGCAAGAAGAATAATCCCCTGCCTCGACGTCAAAGACGGCGTAGTCGTTAAGGGAGTGCAGTTTCGCAATCACACGGTGATGGGATCGATAGTAGATCTAGCGCGCCGCTACGCACAGGAAGGAGCCGACGAGCTGGTATTTTATGACATCACAGCATCAGCCGACTCCCGCGTGGTGGACAAATCGTGGGTTTCCAGGGTAGCCGAGGTCATCAATATTCCCTTTGCCGTCGCCGGCGGCATCAGGACAGTTGAGGAGGCCGGGGTGATCTTAAAAAACGGGGCTGACAAGATCTCAATCAACTCCCCCGCGCTCGAGGATCCCACTCTTATCACAAGGCTTGCTGACCGTTATGGTGTCTCATGTGTTGTGGTAGGGATCGACACATATAAAGATCCCGCTACAGGCGAGTACCTCGTAAAACAGTACACCGGCGATCCAAACCGCACCATCACCACAAGCCGCAAAACTCTTGACTGGGTCAAAGAGGTTCAAAAACGCGGCGCCGGCGAGATCACGCTCAACATGATGAATCAGGACGGCATGCGCAAGGGCTATGACATCGAGCAGCTAAAGCTCGTGCGCGCACAGTGCGATGTTCCGCTTATAGCCTCAGGCGGCGCGGGGACCATGGAGCATTTTTACGAGGCCTTCCATGACGCCGACTGTGACGGGGCTCTTGCCGCGTCAGTATTCCACAAGGGTGTCATCGCGATACCTGAGCTTAAGGATTATTTGAAACAAAAGGGGATAACCGTACGTGATTAGGTATTTTCACGGCTTCTCGAGCATAGACGAGCTCGATTTTTCAAAAAACGCGGGACTCATTCCCGCTATTGTTCAGGACTGTCAGACCGGAATGGTGCTGATGCTGGGGTACATGAACCCCGAGTCAATCCAGAAGACTCTGGATACCGGTCTTGTCACCTTCTGGTCACGCTCACGCAACTGTCTTTGGACCAAGGGCGAGAGCTCGCATAATTATCTGCACATGCGCTCAATCGCCTGTGACTGCGACAAAGACACCCTGCTTGTGATGGCTCGTCCTGACGGTCCTACCTGCCACAAAGGCACCACCAGCTGCTTTGACGCCTCTCCGCTTGCTGACTCAACCTCACGCTATATAGCTAAGGCTCCGTTTCCCAAATGCAGAGCATGAACACCCACATTGGTCTTGAACCTGAGACCGTTGCCGTATTCGTAATTCTTGGAGTAGTCGCGTTCATCCTGGACATGCTGGGAAACCGCGGCGATAAACCCATATCACTAAAAAAAGCCATAGCCTGGACTGTGTTCTGGATAGTCATCGGTCTTGGCTTCGCGCTTTTTCTCTGGTATCACTTCAACGCCGAGGTCGCCTCGCTTTATCTTGCCGGATATCTGTTCGAGCAGGCGCTCTCGGTTGACAACCTCTTTGTGATGATGGCCATCTTCGCGTGGTTCCATGTCAAGGGAGGCTATTGTCACCGCGTGCTCTACTGGGGCGTGTTGGGCGCGGTGGTATTCCGCCTGATCTTCGTCGCCGTAGGCGCCAAGCTCTTCTCGTTAGGTCCGGTGTTTGAGCTGATCTTCGCCGCTCTCGTGGCGCTCTCAGGCGTCATGATGCTCAAAAAGCATGATAACGAGGGCACCGGAGATATCTCAAAGAAAGCGGTATACCGTTTTGTCCGCCATCTGATACCGCTTTGGCCCAAGATCTCATCGCACGCGTTCTTCTTATCCCGTCATGAGGTTGAGAAGGAGCTTTTAAAGAGTGAGAACCGCGATGTTAAGCTGCTCCGCCACGGAGCGTTTTACGCCACCCCGCTCTTTTTGTGCATGTGCGTGATTGAGACTACCGACGTGATGTTCGCGTTTGACTCGGTACCGGCGGTCATCGCGGTCAGCCGTGAGCCTCTCATCGTATACTCCGCCATGATGTTCGCGGTGCTGGGGCTGCGCTCGATGTACTTTGTGTTAGACGCGATGCGCTCGTACCTGGTGCACCTTGAGAAGGCCGTTATAGCCCTGCTCTTTTTCATCGCCTTCAAGCTTCTTGCCGGAGCCTCACTCCATCTCTTCGGGTTTGGAATTGATATTGGGGTCTACACCTCGCTCGCGGTCATCGCCGTGCTTTTGTCATTAGGCATACTGGCAAGTCTGGTATTCCCGGGACAAAAGAAGAGCTGATTGAAGACGCGGATTCTGCCGCGGCACGGTTTTCAAAAATTAAGGTCCGGCTGAGAATACAGTCGGACCTTTTGTTTATCTCAGGCAAAACGCGGTTTCGCCGCGTCCTGCCTGTCATCCATTTTCTTACGCGTATATATTCTTTGAGAAGTAGCGGTCACCGCGGTCAGGGAGAATGGCCACGATATTCCCGCGGGCGCCTGAGGCGATAAGCTTGAGTGCCGCGGCGAAGGCCGCTCCTGATGAGGATCCCGCGATAATTCCCTCCTGGGAGGCCAGGGTTCTCACGCCTTCAATGGCCTCGGCGTCGTTTATCTTGATGACCTTGTCGACTAGCTTCATATCCATGGTCTCGGCGATGAAATCATTGCCAATTCCCTCGATATCGTAATCGCCATGCTCGCCGCCGCCGATAGTTGAGCCTACAGGATCGGCAAGCACGCCCTTGACCTCGGGGTTCTGCTCCTTGATGTACTTGAGCACGCCGCTGTAGGTGCCGCCTGAGCCGGCGCCTGCCACCACATAGTCAATCTGACCGTCCAGATCGCGCCAGATCTCAGGACCGGTGGTCTCGTGATGAGCCTGAGGATTGGCTTTGTTATGGAACTGACGCATCATCACCGCGCCGTCTATGGTCTTTAAAAGCTCCTCAGCCTTGCGCTCGGCTCCCAGCATTCCCTCAGATCTCGGGGTATGAACGATCTCAGCGCCCAAAGCGCGCATCAGGGTAAGCTTTTCAACCGAGAATTTCTCAGGTACCACGAAGATCACCTTAAAGCCGCGGTTTAAAGCGGCAAAAGCGATTCCAAGACCGGTATTGCCGGCGGTCGCCTCAATGATGGTGCCGCCCTGCTTTAAGGAGCCATCACGGATGGCCGCCTCAACCATGTACTTTCCGGTACGGTCTTTTACCGATCCGGTCGGGTTGAAGAGCTCCATTTTGGCAAAAAGATTTGCGCCCTCAGTCACACCCGCATGGTTTAACTTTACAAGCGGTGTGTTTCCTATGAGATCAGCAAGCTCGTTGTAGTAATGCATTTCATCTCCATAGGCGCGATCATTAAAAATCTTACGGAAGATCGCGCCGAAATAACTTTAAAAATCTTAGTCAGAATATGTGTTCAAACTCTGCTCTTCTCGATCGCCTGCTTTAAGTCGGCTATCAGATCATCAACATCCTCAATTCCGGTAGAAAGACGGATCAGGGTATCGGTAATACCTACCTTCTGTCTTATCTCATAAGGAATAGCCGCGTGGGTCATGGTAGCCGGATGGCACACCAGACTCTCAACACCGCCTAAGGATTCTGCCAACGCGATAAGCGACAATGACGCAAAGAACTTTTTGATATCGTGAGACGGGGTAAGCTCAAAGGACATCATGGCGCCGCCGTTTTTAGCCTGTTTTTTATTGACCTCGTACCCCTTAAAGTCCTCAAGCCCCGGGTAATAGACCTTGCTCACATCAGGGTTGTCCTTTAAGAAGCGCGCGATCTTCTCGGCGTTGGCGACATGGCGGTCAAGGCGAACTCCCAAAGTCTTAATACCGCGGATGAGCAGGAAGGAATCAAAGGGTCCCAGAACACCGCCGGTGGAATTCTGGATAAAGGCGATGCGATCGCCTAATTCCTTTCCGGTGGTCACCACGAGTCCTGCCACCAGATCCGAATGTCCGCCAAGGTATTTGGTGGCGCTGTGCACCACAATGTCAAAGCCGTGCTCAATCGGGCGCTGCAGATAAGGGGTCATGAAGGTGTTGTCGGTAATGGCAAGAAGTCCGTGACGGTGGGCGATTTCTGAGACGACCGAAAGATCGGTTACCGTCAGAAGCGGGTTTGCCGGGCTTTCCACAAAGATCGCCTTTACATCAGGGGTAATGGCTTTTTCGACAGCCTCTGGATCTGAGGTGTCGATATTGCTGTAGGTGATCCCAAAGTGCGAGAAAACCTTGTCGAGCACTCTGAAGGTACCGCCATAGATATTTGATGAGGTCAGGATGCGATCGCCTGATTTAAAGAGCGAAAGCACCGCGGTAATGGCCGCCATACCTGATCCGAAGGCGAACCCGCGATCACCGCCCTCAAGCTCGGCGATCAGGGCTTCAAGCGCGGCGCGGGTAGGATTTCCGGTACGCGAGTACTCCCATTTCGGAGTGCCGCCTATATTGTCCTGCTCATAGGTTGAGGTCTGGTAGATTGGGACATTGACGCTGCGGGTCTGGGGATCTCCATAGATCCCGCCGTGGATCAGCGCAGTGTTAAAGCCTTTGTATGCTAAAGCCATATTGTTTTCCTCTGATGTTTAGTTAAACCAATTTAACGCGCCGCGGCCATGAAATGCACCCCGTCAGGGATTTGCTCTGACGCGGTGCGTCCTTTGGCAAGGCGCTTTAGGATCTCGCTTCCCTCAAGATGTTCAAGTGATGAAAAACCGTTGCGGAAGAGCAAAGCCTCTGTCGAGGTGAGGGAATAGCCATTGCTCATCTGCTCGCCAAGAGAGGCGGTAAAATCAGACAGCGCGCGTCCGCGGACGGTTTTGCTGAAATTACGCCCCTGAAAATCAAACAGCAGTCTGCCTTTTCCTTTTGAGATCTCGGATATAGCCTTTATGGTCTGTGAAAAAGCCTCAAAAGGCAGGTAATAGCACACGCCGAGAATTGTGAAAAATGATGGAAGCTCAGGCCTGAAGCCGCTTAAAAGCAGTCTTTCGACAAGGGAATCTTTTGAAAAATCAACTCCCGTGAAGGTTGTGTCCTGCACCTGGGCTATGCCGAGTTTGTCGGCAAGCTCAAGCTTTAGTCTCTGGGTATCAGGATGATCCACCTCAAAGACCTTAATTGAGTGATCACGATTGCGCCAGGCAAAGGAATCAAAGCCGGCGCCCAGGATCACGTACTGCACTGTCCTATGCCCCGCAGCAAAGCAGCGCAGATTCCCCTCTGCCCAGGCCGCGCGTGAAATGGTTACGTCTGAAAAAAGCTTGTATACGCCGCTTTTCGCGCCTTCAATGATCCGCTCTACTTCTTTTTTACCGGTAAGGGACAGAAAGCTCTCCGCGTAAGGATCTTTAAACGGGATCTCACCGCTTCCGGCGTTTGCCCTCGCGTACGCGCAGATTGACGCGGTTATGCTTGCCTTGTTCTCTTCCATTTTTCTTTCCTTCAAGTGTTGTGTTTGATAGATAAAAAAAAGCCGTCAGCTGTTTATGTCAGGTGACGGCGACGCTTTTTAGATATGGAAAGTCGTGTCGCCGCCTAGCGGCAACAACACATGGAAGAGATGCGGATGGACTTGGAATTCAAAGAAGGTACGCGTGTCTCTGATGACGCGTTTAACAGCGTTCTTATGCTGTATGTGATGAAAATGCTTTCAGGTCTCATGATCCTGTCTTAATCCCGTTTAGTGGTGTGCTCTCTGCACACTCCATATTTAGGCTAGCGTATTTTAAAGATATACACAAGAGCATGTTTAGATATGCTCATAACTAGGGCAATAGTGAATCCTCACCCGACTAAAGTCGGGCGCTTCCAACGACACGATTAAGTTCGTGTCATGCTGTCTTTAGGACAGCGGACTGACTTTCTACGATAAGGTACTGAACTCAGATAACTTGATGGCATTACGCCACAAGCTCCGCATTCAGACTAAGTAACGTAGACAAGGTACAGGTGGTTCTCCTGGTACAGCGTCAAACCATGAGTGCATCATGGATTAGAACCATATTCTTATCTGGGAAACTCGAGTTTTGGATCATGTGCAAAAAAAACTAGACGGTACATACCGTATAAAACAAATAATGCTATCTGTTTCCTGCGTATTGAACGGGTTTATTACCTGACAGGGAAAAAGGATCCGGGATTTTGAACTCATTTCATGCCGGATCTCATCTTTGCGTCTTTATCCATCTGGTAAAATCAGGACAATTTCAACCAATTGGAACAAAAATGAGCAATCTCATAATCCCAAAAGAATACAAGCCGCTGCTTGACAAGCGATCCACCGAAAAAGCCATCAAGCTTGTAAAGGACTTCTTTCAGTTAAATCTTTCAACCGAGCTCAAACTATCCCGAGTAACCGCGCCGCTTTTTGTGCTAAGCGGGCTTGGGATCAACGATGATCTCAACGGAGTTGAGCATCCGGTCAGCTTTAAGATAAGCGACATGGGTGGCAAGACCGCCGAGATAGTTCACTCGCTTGCCAAATGGAAGCGTCTTACGCTGGCCTCGCTTGATATAAAGCCCGGGTATGGCATATACACCGACATGAACGCTGTGCGCGCTGACGAGGAGCTTGATAACCTGCACTCCTTATACGTCGATCAGTGGGACTGGGAGGCGGTCATAAGCGATAAACAGCGCAGCGTGGAATTTCTAAAAAAGACCGTAAACAGGATCTATCAGGCTATCCTGCGCACCCAGTTTGTAGCCTGTGACGCTTTTCCGCAGCTTAAGCCCTTCCTTCCTGATGAGATCACCTTCATTCACAGCGAGGATCTGCTTGAGATGTATCCGGGCAAGAGCGCCAAGGAGCGCGAGAACCTCGCCGCTAAAAAATACGGTGCGGTATTCATCATAGGCATAGGCGGCAAACTTCCGGACGGAACCATCCATGACGGCCGCGCCCCTGACTATGATGACTGGAGCACTCCTACGGACGACAAACATCACGGCCTGAACGGCGATATCCTTATATGGTATCCGGTGTTGGAGCGCGCCTTTGAGCTATCATCAATGGGTATACGCGTGGATCATGACGCGCTTTTGCGCCAGCTTGAGATCACGGGCAAGACCGAGCGCGAGAAGCTCTATTTCCACAAGTGCCTGCTCAATGGTGAGCTTCCGCTTTCCATCGGCGGCGGCATCGGGCAGTCAAGACTGTGTATGGTAATGCTGCAGAAGGCTCATATAGGCGAGATCCAGGCAAGCATCTGGCCTGATGAGATGAGAAAGACCTGCGCGAAAAACGGGATCCCGCTTATTTAAGCGATAAAATTCGTGCTTTTACAAGAAGATAAACTATGAAATTTAGAAATATCATCATGCTTTCGGCGGCTCTGCTGCTGACCCTTGGGTTCACCGGCTGTTCAAAGAAGGATCCCAATCAGCCACCTGAGGGCACCCCTGAGGCCGCCGCCTACGCGTTTGCTCAGGCCCTGTATTCAGGCGACAGCAAGTCCGTGATCTCCCAGCTTGAGCTTGACAAGCAAATTCCAAGCTCAAAAGATGGGAACGACAAAGAGAAAGCAGAGATTAAAGGCAAGCTTGAGGCAAGTTTGTCAAGAGTAGGCAAAGACGTTGAGAACGCAGGCGGAATTAAGGATATTACGGTATCCAAAGCCGAGATCTCAGAGGATGGCAAAACCGCCAAAACCAATGTAACGGTCACCTTCAACAAGTCAAAGGCCAGACCACAGCACGAGAGCCTTACTCTTATAAAGCTTGATGACAAATGGGTCGTAAGGCTCTGACAATTCTTCAGAGCGTAAGCTTTAAATTTACAGGGGAAAAGCGTCACCGCTTTTCCCCTGTAGTACTTGTTTGATCTTAAAAATCTAATCTAAAGCAAAGCCTCTAACAGATAAGGACTTTCAGATGAAAAGCGTTTTAAGCCATCTCATCTTAAAAACCGCCTCATTTACCCTGCCAATGCTCATCCTCTCAGGATGCGGCGGTGACGGCTCAACTCCTGAGTCAGCCTCGCAGATGTTCGTGCAAAGCGCTTACAGCGGCGATACCAAGACCATGTTCGCGCTTTTGGGCTATGACAGGGCCACTCCCAAAAATGACGAGCAGCTTAAAGATCTGAAAAATATGAAGGGCAAGCTCTCATCGATGTCCGCCGAGATGCTGCGCGATACCAGAGCCCGCGGCGGGATCAAAGAGGTTAAGGCGACAGAGCGAAAGTGTGATGAGAAGATGGAGGAGTGCGAGATGACGGTAGTTGTCTCTTACAACAAGGATCCCAGGACCGACACCGAGCACGTCAAGGTTGTCAAAAGAAGCGGCAGCTGGATGCCGGTACTGCTCTGACTAATTTCCGCTCTTTTCAGATTTGTCCGCCATCTCCGAGGTCTCAGGCGGAGCGTAAACCTTGTCAGTGCTGGTCACTACCTCACCGATATTGCGGTCGTGGAAGGTATGCTTTCCTGAGATCACGGAATTTACGTAGCTGTTTATGAGATCGGTTGAGACCTGATTGTAAATTCCTTTGAGCTCAATCAGGTAGAGATTGTCACTCTCGCCTATGATCACCGCGTCCTTGCCGACAGTCTTGCAGTTTGTGGTGTAAAAGCCCTTGCCATGCTGGCTTTTTTGCGAGCATTTGTTCAGCTTGACATAGTCATCGGCGTACGCGGAGGCGTCTTTGCCTGAGGTGTTGCGGGTGTAGGTTATGCGCACCTGTGTCGCTGGAGTCTTGCTGTCTTTGGGCACAGGAGAGGAGTACACTACGCTTTTGCCATCCACCGACATGCTCCAGCCCTCGGGAACCGGCGGAAAGAAAGCCGCCTTAACCTCAAAGTCATCATCAGCAGATGCCGCTGACGCGAAAGCAAGAGACAGAAGAGATCCCACAATCAAAAATAATTTACCGCGCATCAACGCTCTCCTCTTCTCGTGAAAAATCCTCTATGGCTTTGTCGATCATATTAAGGCATTCATCCACCCCGTGACAGTGGCAGAACGCACGAAAAAACTCAGAAAGTCCATCTGATGAAAGTCTGGCGTAGCTTAAAAACTGCTTGGCCCTGTCGGTTATGACCTTCTCGCGCTCTATGCCCATATCAATAAAAAGCTCCATGCAGCCGCGCAACACGCCTAAAGTCTGAGCCCTGGTATATGGTTTGGCGCCTTCTTTAATGACATGCCCGAGATTAGGCACCATAAAAGCCCCGCGGCCGGTCATAAGGGATTTACACCCGCTTATCTCCATACATTCACGGGCGCTTTTTTCAGAAATAATGTCCCCGTTGGCGATGATGTCAACATTTGGATACAGGTCATGCAGGGGTTTTAAAACACTCCAGTCAAGCGCGCTTTTTTTGTAAAGCTCAGAGCGGGTTCTGCAGTGCACTGCGACCTCAGACACGCCCTGTTGCGAGACCGCCTCCATGATCTTTGGAAGCTCTGACTTGTCAGAGAAGCCCGAGCGGATCTTGACGGACAAAAGCACCTTGTCAGGAAGCGCGTCGCGCACCGCGAGCACTATGCTTTTCATAAGCTCAGGCTCCTTTAAAAGCATGGATCCCGAGTGGTGCACAAAGCGCGAGGGACAGCCGAAATTGATATCCACGCCCTTTGCCCCCAGACTGGCGGCAAGCGCAGCGCCGTCGGCCATGGTCTTTGGGTTGTCGCCTAAAAGCTGAACTCTGCACAAGGTGCCGTCATCGGTTCTCCCGCCGTTTAACAGTTCAGGGCAGTCATGCAGAAGCGTCTTGTCTGACAGTCCCTCATCGGTAACCCTGATGAACTCGCTGTAACACCAGTCATAACCTCCGCACCGGCAGAGAATTTTACGAAGCGGCGGATCGGCAAGTCCCTCAAGCGGGGCCAGATAGACTTTCATCAGGGTAAACCTCCAAAAAAACGCCCTGCAATTCTAGCAGACCTAACAGTATTGGAACGCGTTGCCCGGGCTTAAAGCACGCTGTGTTAAAATCCTTTTAACTAAGGAGTCTACATGCTTATCGCAACCCACGATGGAACCTTTCACGCCGACGAAACCACCGCCTGCGCGATCATCTCCTATCTTTACGACAATTTCCGTGTCATCCGCAGCCGTGATCCTGATGTAATTGAAAAGGCTGATTTGATCATCGATGTCTCATTAAAAAACGATCAGAAGCACTTTGATCACCACTCAAAGGAATTTACCAAGAGCCGCCCGAACGGTGTGCGCTACGCCACGGCCGGACTTATGTGGGAGAAATTCGGCATCGATTTTTTAAAGAAGATCGTAAAGAAGGAGCTCCCATTCAGACCTGATCAGAGCGCCATTGACAAAGCATTTGAGCGCATCGACCGCGAGATGATGGTAATGACCGATCTTGTCGACAACGGTCAGCTTACCGACTATTGCGCGAAGATAGCGGACGCCAAAACCGAGGGCGAGGCCGCGGTACGCGACAGGCTCAATGATTTTTATCAGGATGTTCCTGATATTTCTTATATAGTCGCGATGCAAAACCTGCCGGGTCTCTCCGCCGAGGCTCAGGATCAGGCCTTTATGGGAACGGTAAAACTCCTGCGCCAGATAATCGTGGCCGCGGCTATAAACGCGCTTACCATCGAGTCCGGAATAGCCAAGGTGATCAAGGCCTACACCGGAGGCGAGATCTTAATCATTCACGAGCGTCTGCCATGGTCTCAGGCGGTACTCAATAACCCGGAGGTTTTCGCAAAATGCCTGCTTGCCGTCTACCCTGACAGAAACGGTCGCTGGCGTGTGCAGTCGCTTCCGGTTTCAAAGGCTATGCGCTATAAAAACCGGCTTACCGCTCCAGCGTCCTGGCGCGGGCTTCAGGGAGCCGATCTTGACGCGGCAACCGGTCTTCACAACATGAACTTCATTCACCGCACAGGGTTTACGGGTGGCGCGAGCACCTATGATGATGACATCGCGCTTGCCAATCTCTGGCTCAGGCAGGGTGAGCGTTACCGGGACTGAGTTAATCCAAACTGAGTGACAAAAAGGCGGACTTTATGTCCGCCTTTTTGCCATACAAAGCAAAGCCGCTGTACAATTCAGCGCTTGTTATGGGATTTTTGATATGAATACTTTCAGCGCCAGACTTTCTTTATTCTCACTTGCTATCGCCATTCAGGCCTGTGGGATCACGCTTGTGGTCAAAAGCGGTCTTGGAACATCTCCCATCTCAACCCTGCCCTATGTAATGAGCCTGATTGTCCCGCTTACCTTCGGACAGACCACTTTTATCATAAACATGATATTTGTCCTGGCCCAGATCCTCATGCTTAAAGGACACGCTCCGCTGCGTATCTGGGCTCAGATCCCGGTAACCGTGGTCTTCAGCTTCTTTCTTGACATGTTCATGCAGCTCTTTTTGGTGTTAAAGCCTGAATCATATCCTGCGCATTTGGCGATCCTCATTATAGGAATGACATTACTGGCCTTCGGAGTAGCACTTCAGGGCAAGGCGCGTTTTATAAAGCTCGCCGGTGACGGAATTGTTTATGTGGCCTCATCCGTAAGCGGCAAACGCTTTGGGCTTTTAAAAACCATATTTGACGTAAGCCTTGTGGTAATGTCCTGCGCCCTCTCCTATGGCTTTTTGGGATCAATTGAAGGGGTGCGTGAAGGTACCCTGCTCTCCGCGATTTTCACCGGGACACTGGTGCAGTTCTTTCTGGGGCTTTTGCACTACAACCCGCAGGCTGAAAAGGGAAACGCTAAGGACGAAGCCTAATTTAAGGCTAATCAGCGTCTAATCGACATCTAATTCCGCGTATATATTCTGTACCCAACAACATGGACATGGGTCCATAAGCGCAAAAGGAGAATATATGCGTTTTATTAAAACTCTTGCCATTTCCACCGCTATCACAGCGTCAGCTTTATGCCTTGCCTCATCAGCCATGGCTCAGAGCGATGATCGTGGCTGCCCTACCGCGACTGAAAACAACAGACCGGCTGACTGCCAGCGTCCTGACAGGAAGGCTCCGCGCGCCGACAGAAGAGATCAGGAACGCGATCAGGGCTTCAGAAACGCTGACGGCAGACGCGCGCAACCGCCTAAGGACGGTAAGGGACCAAAATTTGACGGTAATAATGAAGGACGTATGCAGCCGCCTAAGGATGGCAAGGGGCCTAGATTTGACGGCAATGATAAAGGACGTATGCAGCCTCCCAAGGACGGAAAGGGTCCCAAATTTGACCGCAACAACCGCGATGAGAGAGAGAAGAAAGGTGATGAGAGAAAACATCTGCCTCCGCGCGATGATGAGTAAAGGATCCTGATTAAACGGGTACAGTTGTTTTTGTACTATCAGGAAAAAACAGCCTCTGTAAAGAAATAATATCCAAAGCGGATGCCTGGAATTTACAGAGGCTTTTTCAGATAAACAAACATATCAAGCAGGCTAATTAGAATTTTACTAATCTTAGTCAGGGAACGACGGAGTCTGATATGCATGAGTTGAAGACAGCCTTAATCGCGCTTACGGTTTACGCCGCTTTTAATGTAGGGGCTCAGGCAATAGCCGCGGTAAGCGGTGAGTCTTACCAGGATACGGTAAAAAATGATGTCAGAGATCAGGCAAAAAACGCCAACAAGACCATAGTTTTAAAACTAAATAACGATCGTCCTGACGCGCAAAAGGGGCCTGACAGCAAAAGCGCTCAGGCTGCTCCTGCCATGACAGCGGATCAGAGGGATCAGATTAACGCCAATTCCGATCCTGACAGCCTGGGGGATGATGATCCTGAAATGACCGGCAGATCTGATCCCGATGGCAAAGCAAATGACAAAGTCTACGATCGTGACAATGACAGGCGCTCCTACCGTGAGAGACCTTACGATGAATGCCCGGGACCTGCCTATGCCGATCACGCTCCGCGTGATCGCGATTACCCTCCCAGGAGGCCCTGCGATGACGAGCGCTTTGGGGATCACCGTTTTTATAATCACCACGCCCGGGGGATGATGCCGACTGAGCGCGGATTTAACCCGCGCCGCGGATTTGATGATCGCTATGGCTATGACAGACCTCCGCGTCTGCATGATGACTACATGGAAGACTATGACAGGCAACCGCGCGGCAGATCATATTATGACCATCAGATGTACAGGCAGGATCGGGACTTCAGACCGGGACCAATGCCCAGGGGATATGGCCGTCAGATGATGGATGACAGACGCGGCTTTTATGATGAAAGAGATATGCCACGTGATTCGTACCGCAGGATGCCTCCGCCGCGTGGGAGAATGACACGTCCTTATGACGCGCCTGATGAGGATGATTACCGCGAAAACTATGGGGTTAAGATGCTCCCGCCCGCGGGAAGGAGAGCTGTGGACGACTGAAGATTAAGAAAAGATTTTCTTGGGGAAACCAGCTGACCGGCATTTCATGCCGGTCAGCGTTCTGATTATTTAATCCTGATGGTGGCCTTTCCGCCATTGCCCCGCGCGCGCACAAAGCTTACCTCACGCGTAAATCTGTCGGGCTCCTGATCCTGCTTATATGAAAACGAACGGTTCTGCACCTTAAGCTTCACGGAGCCATCACCGCCTTCAATCTTTTTGCCATTGGAAAACTCGGCATACAGGTAATAAAGGCTGTTGTCGGTGTTGAGATTGATCTTTCCCTGAGTTTTAGGGGAAACGTTGTACCAGCCCTCGACCATCCAGGCCTTGCTATCCTTATCAAGATATGAAAAAGCGAGCACAACCTCAGAGTCTGTCCGGTTGTCCACATCAATCTCAAGGGCTAAAGCGCCCTGCGCCGCGGCAATTAAAGATATGGCGCACAGCGCCTTTTTAAAAATAACCATCTGATTAAGCCTCAAAGAAACCGCCACCTGAACCTTTATTATTCTGATCACCGTCTTTTTTATCAGCGCTGTCCTGTTCTGAATTCGCATTGCTCTCAGCGTCGTGAGGAGAAGGCTGATTGTCATCAGGATCAGCGCTATTCAGATCATCGCGGTCATTAAAATTGTCCGGTTCCTCGTCTTTATTCTGATCCTGCCCGCTGTTTTGAGTCTTCTCGGCTTTTTCTTGTTCCTGAGCCTCACGCTTTAAACGCTCCTGCTCATCGGCGTACATATTGCCTGAGTACACGGAGGTGTCACGCGGCCTGCTCTCATCAGCATTAGTCTGCACCTGGGTCTGCACGCGCGCCCTGCCGCCATACCTGCGGGCGAAATTCTCGATACCGTCATGCGCAAGCTCGGCGCGGAAACGCTGCGAGAACAGCGCGATGTAAATAAGCGGCACCAGAGCCATGATCGTGTAGGACATCGGCAGGAACACAAAGAACTGGGCTAGCATGATGAAAGCCACCAGAGTATTCGCGTATGAGGAAAGCCTTAAGGTGGCGCCAAATGAGGTCCTGATCCTGAAGATAAACAGCATCATGAAACGCGCCAGACAAGCTGTAACAAAGGCGTTGAAGATTAAAAAGAAGTACATGGAGAGCATGATCACCGACCAGATCAGCAACGGTCCCGCTCCAAGCACCCCCTCAAGCATCTGGGCGCTCTGTACCGGCTGGAAAGTAGTTCCGGTCTGGAAAAGCCCTACATAGGGAAGCGAAAGTCCGCCCTTTATATTGTGAAAGACCATGTCCTTTGAGTTGAACTCGATCGGAGCGTCGGCCGCGGCGCCGCTTAAGGGCTTGTCAGCGGTGTTGTAGACCATGACCAGATCGCCGCTCTGGTTTTTGATCTCCTTGTAGGCCTCATTCTGATCATTTGGACTCAGGGTTCCCGACTCATCAAGATAGCTTGCCGGGATCTGCACGACAAGCCTTGGCAGATCGAGTGATTTGAAATAGTGCATTACCGACGCGGTGCGTATGGAGCCTGGGATCGCGAGCGCCGCGCAAAGCAAAAAAAGATACAGAAAACCGCTGCCCTTCATTCCAAAGAGCACTGAGAAATAAAAATCCCTGGATACCATGGCCCGGAACGGACTTAACAGGGCCTGTTTCAGATTCTGAGTATTAAATGCCATTTAGCTCTATTAAAAATATATTGCCCTGACTGACCGGGCAAAAGCTTTTGTAAAAATCAATGAGGATGAGCCCATTGTAGACTATTGGCCGCTCTTTGCAAAAAGTCCTGAATATCAGAATAAACAAGAAGGATTAAGCAGGATCCCTGATGGCAGATCATGACAATAATAAACATTTGACATGCTCTGGAAACGCGCGTATTCAGGCATAACATTTCGATAGATGTTGCAAAAGAGTTCTGTCATCACTTTTTTATGAGCCAGTCGATAGCGTTCACTACCAGAACTCCGTTGTAGTTTCCCTCGGTAAACCTGTCAAGCGTCAGGATCGTTTTAGGGTAGTTGTCGCGGATCTTTAAAAAAGGAGCCATTTCCCGGTCAAAGGTGTTTTTGTCTGTCATATCGGCGGTCACCTGAAAGTACTCATATGCCCCGTTTTTTCTTGTGACAAAATCCACCTCAAGATCGCCTGCCCTTCCAACATATACATCATACCCGCGTCGCCTGAGTTCAAAAAAGATCACATTCTCAAGCGAAAAACCAAGGTCATATTTCTGTTTTGGCAGAATAAAATTTCGAAGCCCCAGATCGGAGATATAGTATTTGACCACGTTTTTTAAAAGCTCTTTGCCAGTGACATTAATTGGTCTTACTTCATAGAAAATAAAAGACTCAACAAGCGCGTTTAAATATTCAGCAATTGTAGATTGAGAGACTTTGCGTCCAGTTGAGGTTATATAGCCTGCTATCTTTCTAACCGAAACCGGATTTCCAACATTGCCTGCAAGGAAGCGCGAAATGTTATTCAAAAGGCTTAAATCACTTATTTTACGTTGATCTGAAGAACTAACACGACGCAAAGCCCGTTCTTCAACGTCTTTAACAAGAATGGTATTGTAAATTCCCTCAAGATAAGTGTTTATCTTGTTTTGATCTTTACCAAGGGTTGCTGTAAAAGGGAAGCCTCCAAATTTAAGAAAATCAGCAAAAGATTTGTTCGCGTCAGAATCACATTCGGCGCGCATATACTCAGAAAATGAAAGCGGCAGGAGATTGATTTCTATATACCGTCCAGATAATAAAGTAGACAGTTCTCCTGAAAGAAGATACGCGTTGGAACCGGTTATATATAAATCGACATTGTCTTTGATATACAGGCTGTCTACTATCTTTTCGAACTGATTAACCTTTTGTATCTCGTCAAGAAAGATATAAACGGGTTTTGTGAAATCAGCTTTGTCACAGATGTACTGATAAAGCTTATGAGGATCTGTAAGTTCTTCAAACGCGAAATCTTCAAAATTAAGACTCAGGATCTGATTTTTTTTTACGCCGTCACTTAGTAGTTTGGAGCGGTATTGAGCTAGCAGAGTTGATTTACCTGAGCGCCTGATCCCGGTTATCACCTTTATGACATTTTTATCTTTCCATTCATCAAGAAAGGATAAATACTCATGTCTTACGATCATACATTTCCTCTTATATCACTTACTTACAGATTTAAGTACAAAAAACTTAAAAAGTCAATTTTTTACCGATTTCGGGATTTTTATGCAATTTGAGTATTTTTTTTCTTAAATATGCTTCAAGTCGGTGAGAAACGTCATTAGATTGTTTCGTGAGCGTTAAAATCAAGGCAGATTTCCAAAACATTCAAACCTTGCAGAGGATCATATGGATCTATCAAAAACCCAGTTGCTCGCGCAACAGCTGGTGCGTATAAAGTCGGTTACTCCTGATGACAATGGCTGTCAGGATGTCCTCAAACAAATGCTTAAAGAGACCGGCTTCACCTGCCTGTCACTGCATGATCAGGGCACCGAGAATCTGCTCGCGCTTCATGGTCATGGAGCACCTTTCTCCCTTTGCCTGGGTCATACCGATGTCGTCCCTGAAGGCAATACTGAGCAATGGGTACATGATCCTTACTGCGGGGACATTCTTGAGTATGAGGGCAGTCAGTGCCTTTTCGGGCGTGGCAGCACCGACATGAAGACCGGAGTCGCGGCGATGACCGTGGCGCTTTGCAATTTTGTAAAGGAGCATCCGCGTCATCTGGGTACCGTGGGACTGCTGGTTACCTCAAATGAAGAGGGAGACGCCAAGGGCGGCACCCCTTTTTGTGTTGAATACATGAAATCCCATAAGCTTATTCCGGATTACTGCCTTATAGCCGAGCCATCCTCAGAGGAAATCTTTGGCGATGAGATCAAAAACGGCCGCCGCGGAGACTGCAACGTGACGGTCACCGTACACGGAAAGCAGGGACACGTCGCGGTTCCCGCAAGCTGTGACAACGCGGCTCACCACGCCGCGAGACTTATCTGCGCGATGCTGGATAACCCCATCGATCAGGGATCTGAATTCTTCCCGCCAACCTCTTTTCAGGTTTCAAACTGCAAGTGCGGCACCGGCGCTGACAACATTGTTCCTGGCACCTTTACCATGCGCTGCAACTTCAGATATAACGATCTTGAGAACTATGACACGCTCGCCCGGCACTTTGAAACCATAGCTAAGATGATCGGGGTTAAATGCGACTTCAAATGGCAGAGGGAGGGACTTCCCTACCTTACAAAATCAGGCAAGCTGCTTGATGTCATGAAAGAGTGCGTAACCCGCGTGTGCGGCATAGTCCCTAAATTCGCCACCACCGGCGGCACCTCGGACGGACGCTTTATCGCCCCGCTTGGCGCTCAGGTTATGGAGTTTGGACCGGTCATAAAATCCATGCACTGCGCCAATGAGCATGTTGAGCTAAAGTGCATCGAAGAGCTAAGACAGATCTATGAGCTCGCGCTGTCAATGCTCCAGGAGCGCGAGCATGAATGAGAATTAAGCTCGCTTAATTCTGGTTATCTCAATACCTGCCCCCGCAGCCTCCGGCACGGCGGCGGGTTTGGTCAGGCGCAGGATAACGTATTTTGCGCCAAAATCAGCGATGATCCTCCCGCATAACTCATTTCCAAGTTCCTCAAGCAGCCCGGCCTTGCGCTTTTTGCAGTAATCAGCCACAAAATCCGCGACTTTTGCGTAGTCGATGGTAAGTTCCACCTCACCGGTTTTAGCGGCCTTTGTAGTGTCACAGCCCATGGTGATATCAGCTATCAGATCCTGCTCGCGCTCGCGCTCAAAGGGCAGGATCCCGATGACACAGCGCACCTTAAGCGCGTTTATGAAGATCCTGTCGGTATTTTCAACAAGAGAGCTCATCAGGATCTCCTAAAGCGGCTTTAATGATGTCAGATCCCAGCGCGGGAAGACCTTAACCGCGCTCGTGCCAAGCTGTCCTGCCTTAAAGCGCTGCATTCCGGCGTAAGCGATCATGGCGCCGTTGTCGGTGCAGAACTCGCGGCGGGCAAAAAAGATCTGGCCATGGCGCTTTTTCATAAGAGCGCAAAGAGCGTTACGAATATCGGTATTGGCGCTGACACCACCGGCAACCACCAGAGTGTTGAGTTCTGTCTGTTTAAGCGCTCTCTCGCTCTTGCGGCACAGGGTATCGGCAACCGCTCTGGTAAATCCAGCGGCAAGATCGCAACGGACCTTCTCATCAAGATCACCTTTGCGCTCGGTCACCGCGTTCAATACCGCGGTCTTAAGACCAGCGAAGCTGAAATCACAGCCGGGGTTTTTAATCATCGGGCGCGGGAAGTCGTAGACCTTCGGATCACCCTTCGCGGCCAGCTTTTCAAGCCCGGGGCCGCCCGGATACGGAAGCCCCAGCAGTTTGGCGGTCTTGTCAAAAGCCTCGCCCGCGGCGTCATCAACGCTCTGGCCCAAAAGCTCATAGGATCCCGGCTTTTCAACCTTAATGAGCATGGTATGACCACCTGAGATCAGAAGGGCGACAAACGGGAATTGTGGTCTTGGATCCTCAAGCATCGGCGCGAGCAGATGCCCTTCCATATGGTGCACTGGCACACAGGGGATCCCGAGGGCGTGGGCATAGGCGACAGCGCCCATGGCCCCTGTGAGCAGCGCCCCAATAAGCCCGGGGCCTGCGGTATAGGCGACCGCGCAAAGCTCAGACTGACTGGTATGAGCCTGCTCAAGCGCGAGCCTTATAAGCGGCACCACGCGTCTTATGTGATCGCGGCTTGCGAGTTCAGGCACCACTCCGCCGTATTCGGCGTGCATGGCTATCTGAGTGTGCAACACGTGAGACATCAATCCTAAAGAGTCGTCATAGACAGCGACCCCTGTCTCATCGCATGAGCTTTCGATACCAATGATGCGCATTGAATGTACCCTCTGATAAAACGACCCTTGGCCCTGAACGGGTAATTATATTCCAAAGAGCGCCGCGCACCGAGCTAATCGAGAAGAGCCTTGCACAAAAGTCCCACCACATCTGAAAGATCCTCAATTCTCACCGATGAATAGCTTATGGCAAAGACGTGTTTTTGCGCTGGATCTTTTTCCCCGCAATACCATGAGAGAGGCGCTATTTTTATCCCGTATGAAATCGCCCTCTGCCTTAAAGCCTCATCATCATCGCCGGTCTTCAGCTTTAAAAGAAAATGCAGTCCAGCGTTCTGGCCTGATACCTCGGCCGCCTTTCCAAGCGGACTTTTTTTAATGAGATCCATAAAGACATCGCGTTTTTTAAGACAGAGCCTTCTCATGCGGTTTAGGTGGGTCTCAAAGGATCCCTGACTTATAAAGCGCGCCAGGGTGTACTGCTCGAAGGTGGAAACCGCGCAACTTGATCCTGCGCTCATAAGGGCAAAGCGATCGGAGATCTCAGGCGGGAGCACCATATAGCTTATGCGTACGGTCGAGGCTAAGGTCTTGGTGAATGTATTCATGTATATGACCCTGCCTAACGCGTCAACACTCTTGAGCGTTGATAATGGTTTTCCCGAGAGGCGGAACTCACTGTCATAATCATCCTCGATTATGTAGCGCCCTTCCTTCGCCGCGGCCCAGCCTAAAAGCTCATAACGTCTTGACGGCGGCATCACGGTGCCGCTTGGGAAGTTATGTGAGGGGCTAACGTGGGCGACGTCGGCGCGAACCTTATCAAGCGCGATGGCGCTAACGCCATTCTCATCAAGACGCGCGCGCGCCACCTTAACCCCCTGATCCTTGTAGACCCTCAGAGTCTGAGGGTAGCCGGGATCCTCAACCGCGTAGACAAGTTGCCGTCCAAGCAGTCTTACTATCAGCGCGCACAGGTACTCAGTTCCGGGACCTACTACGATTTGGGAGGGCTCAACCTCTATGCCGTGGAAATCCATAAGGTGGGAAGCGATGGCCTGTCTTAACGCCAGAGCGCCTCCCGCGGGAGGATTTTGCAAAAGAGCCTTTCTGTCAGCGCGAAGCTCCCGACGCATGATTGATGACCATACCGAGAATGGAAAGCAGGAAACCTCATTGGCGCTACTTGTAAGATCAGCCACAAGATCATTTCCCGCGCTTTCCTGATGCCTATGAACAGGCGCTTTGGTGTTTTTTAATGCGGTTATAGATATCAAATCACCCGCGAAATATCCGCTTTTGGGCTGGGAGATGATAAATCCCTCATCAAGCAGCTTTGCGTAGGCGTTCTCAACCGTGATCACGCTTATACCCAGATTCTTGGCAAAAGCGCGCTTTGAAGGCAGTTTTTCCCCGGGGCGGACCTTTCCGCTTAAAATCGCGTCTCTTATCAGTCTTGAAAGCTGGACGTACAGCGATTCTGACCTTGTTTTCTGTAAAGTGAATGTGAGCATAAGCCTTATTTTAAAGTGATCTGGCCTTTCTGAATATATTTAATCTGAAACTTTTTTTAAGGTCACATTGAGACAACAATTCTGCCATCAGATGAATTTTTGAAATGAGGAACAATAAGATGGCAGCTAAAAGCGAAGATCGCAGCAAGTTAAACCGTGAACTGGCTCAGATGCTAAAAGGCGGCGTGATCATGGATGTCACTACTCCCGAGCAGGCCAGGATCGCCGAGGACGCCGGCGCGTGCGCGGTGATGGCGCTTGAGAGGATCCCCGCGGATATCCGCGCCGCGGGCGGTGTCTCGCGTATGTCAGATCCGGCGATGATCAAAGGGATCCAGAAGGCTGTTTCAATTCCCGTGATGGCAAAATGCCGTATCGGCCATTTCGTCGAGGCTCAGATCCTTGAGGCCATTGAGATTGATTATATCGATGAGAGCGAGGTGCTCTCTCCGGCAGACGATGTCTACCACATCGACAAGACCAAGTTCAAGGTTCCTTTTGTCTGCGGCGCGAGGGACATAGGCGAGGCGCTTCGCCGTATCGCCGAGGGCGCGTCAATGATCAGAACCAAGGGCGAGCCGGGCACCGGAGACATCGTTCAGGCGGTGCGTCACATGAGAAAGATGAACCAGGGGATCTCCCATATCTGCTCTCTGCGCCAGGATGAGCTCTATGAGGAAGCAAAGCGACTTGAGGTGCCATATGAGCTGGTGCGCTCGGTATGGGAAAACCACCGTCTGCCGGTGGTGAACTTCGCGGCGGGCGGCGTCGCTACACCGGCCGACGCGGCGCTTATGATGCAGCTTGGCGCCGAGGGCGTGTTTGTAGGATCGGGAATTTTCAAATCAGGCGATCCGGCAAAACGCGCGCGCGCCATTGTTCAGGCGACCACAAATTATACCGACGCGGATCTTATCGCAAAACTCTCTGAAAACCTGGGCGAGGCCATGGTTGGGATCAACGAAGATGAGATCCAGGTTCTGATGGCCAGGAGAGGTGTCTGATGAGAATAGCCGTGCTGGCGCTTCAGGGCGCCTTCATTGAGCATGAACACGCGCTAAACGATGTCGGAGCCGAATGCTTTGAGATACGAGAGCTATCTGATCTCAAAAAGGACTTTGACGGTCTGGTGCTTCCGGGCGGTGAGAGCACGGTTCAGGGCAAGCTTTTAAATGATCTGGGGCTGATGAAGCCGCTTTATGAGCGCATAAAAGCCGGAATGCCGGTGCTGGCGACCTGCGCCGGACTCATCCTGCTTGCCTCAGAGCTTGAGAATGACAGTGCCCGCTACTTTGGCACGCTGCCGGTAACCGTACGCCGCAACGCTTACGGCAGGCAGCTTGGCAGCTTTAGCACTGTGGACAATTACGATGGTATAGGCCGCATCCCCATGACCTTCATAAGGGCTCCTGTGATAGTCGGAGTCTCCCCTGAGGTGAAGGTATGCGCTAAGGTCGATGACAGGATAGTAGGGGTTGAATACCAAAACCAGATAGCTCTGGCCTTCCATCCTGAGCTTGACCAGGATCGCAGTATTCACAAGCGCTTTGTCTCTCTTGTTTAAGAGCTCCCAAAAATCCTCCGCGCTCAGCGCGCGGACTTACTCTGTCTAAAACTGAGCTTAAGCGCACCATGATCTCAAAACCCTGCTCAAGAGCGGATCATGGAGCGCTGTTTTGTCTCACCTATGCTTTAACGCGCTATATTCAGACCATCGCGACGTTACAGTCGCCCCGTTTACTACAAGAAGATTTCACCTAAATGTCCAAATGTCTCGCGATTATTGATGTCCAGAACGATTTTGTTGACGGATCACTTGGTACGTCTGAAGCTCAGGCCATGCTCCCATCGCTTGTTGAATACGCCTCAGCCTTTGAGGGCAGAATAGTTTTTACCAAGGGCACCCACTTCTCTAACTATCTTGAAACCCCGGAGGGCAAGGCGCTACCGGTAAAACACTGTATCAAAGGCACTCACGGCTGGGAGCTTGCGAGCGCGCTTTCAGATCTGGCGCTAAAACGCCACTGCAGGATCTACGAGAAGAATGTCTTCGGTAGCGTGAAGCTTGCGCGGGATCTTAAAAGCCTGTACGAGCACGGAAAGATTGATGAGGTTGAGCTGTGCGGTCTTTGCACCGATATCTGCGTTATCGCGAACGCTGTCCTGATCCACACCTTATGCCCAAAGCTGCCACTTTTGGTGAACTCAAAATGCTGCGCGGGTGTAACACCGCAAAAGCATCAGAGCGCGCTTGATGTCATGGCAAGCCTGCAAATAAAAGTTATCTGACAAAGAGGAGCGCATTATGAAGATCAAATCACGCTACAACAGCTTTTATTACGAGGAAATGACCGAGAGCGAGATAGCCGATTTCGATCACAAAAAATGCGCCCTGCTTGTCATAGACATGCAAAACGCCAACCTGCGTCAGGGAATGACCGGAGGTGAGTGTGAAGGCCCCGGGCAGGAGGAGCGCTGGGCGCCATTTCGCGAGCGCCTGAATAAGGTGCTCATACCCAATATCCAAAAACTCGAGAACGCGTTCCGCGATGCCGGAGCGCAGGTGATGTTCGCGAGGATCGCCTCACAAAGACGCGATGGGCTTGACCGTTCGCTGGATCAGAAGATGCCGGGTTTTAACAACCTGCTCTTTTACAAGGATGACGAGTGCGCGCAGATAATCCCTGAGATTGGTCCTGTTGGTGAGGAGCTGGTATTTACCAAAACCACTGACAGCACAGTTGCAGGCACCAATATCCGCCTTATCTTAAAAAACCTCGGGATAGAGTCTGTTACCTGCTGCGGGATCCTGACAGATCAGTGCGTCTCATGCACAGTGCGTTCGCTTGCCGATGAGAGCTTTTACGTAAATGTGGTTGATGACGCCTGCGCCGCGGCGACCATGCGTCTTCATGAAAACGAGCTTGAAATCATAAACCACATCTACTGCACCGTGCTATCGACCGATGAGGCCTTAAGCTGGACTGGCTACGGACTTCATAGCTAAGAATTTCAGGTCGCTGAAACAAGATGTTCTAAACCTGATTATTATCAGCCCCATCTGATATGGGGCTGGATCTCAGACTAACCATGATCGCGCCTGTTTTATTAAAGTCTTAACCGGTCAAAATTCTGACCCGCGGTAAAATGCGCGATCATTCGCTTAATCGCCGCGTTAACGTTTTTCACTGAAACTTCCACATCAGGATGGGCGTTTGCGTAAACCCTGAAAATCTCATCGGCAAATCCCTGACCGATTTGATCAATTCCTTTAAAATTCTTTTTTAGTTTTCTTTCGCTGTTTTGGCATCCATCATACCGGTCTCTTGCGCATCTGCCTTCACTCTATGTTTAACGAAACAGGGTTTAAAAATTCCACGGACACTTAGATTGAACTGTTTCCGCGTCAACGCGGGATTAGAGCTCTGATATAAAAATCCTATGGAAAACCAGAAACAATTTCCTGTCCAGGATCAGTCATGTTTTTTTTTCAACCAATATGATCTAAGGTTAACAGTTTGTTATACAGAAAATATGCTTAAGAAAAGCAGAATTTTGGAAATTTGTTTCAAAATCTGTCTCTGATCTTGGCTTTTGATCACATTTTTTCATTAATCTGTTCTGATATTTCAATCCCGTTATCCGTCGCGGAGTAATATTCTCTTGTATGCAATAAGGCTATAAGTCTTATGGTCATACCGGATGGGAATTTCCCTGACTAGAACAAAGCATTCAGACATACGGAGTAAAAATGCCTCGATTTCTATGGTTCATAATCGCTGTGATCGGGCTTATTTTGGGCTACCTGGTTTACGGCAAGATAGTCGAAAAAATTTTTGGAGCTGATGACAGCCGCAAGACCCCGGCGATCACCAAGGCTGACGGTGTCGATTACGTTACCATGCCGACCTGGAAGGTCTGGCTCATCCAGCTTCTGAATATCGCCGGTATCGGACCGGTATTCGGTCCTATCCTGGGCGCTCTCTATGGTCCTACCGCGTTGTTGTGGATTGTCTTAGGATCAATCTTCGCGGGCGCGGTGCATGACTACTGCTCGGGCATGCTCTCAGTAAGATACGGCGGCGCCAATGTCCCTGACATCGTAGGCTACAACTTAGGCAAGATAGCCAAGGTCGCCATGGGCATATTCGCGGTGATCCTGCTTATTCTCGTAGGTACCGTATTCGCGACCTCGCCTGCCCACCTGCTTTCAAACCTGGTTTCAGAATTCTCGGTATCAGGCTTCCTCGACGCCTACGGAATGTGGCTTACGGTGATCTTCCTGTACTATTTCCTGGCGACCATGGTCCCTATCGACAAGCTCATCGGTCTCATCTACCCGTTCTTCGGTTTCCTGCTACTCTTTATGTGCGTAAGCGTGACCGTAGCGCTGTTTGTTGAGATGCCTGAGCAGTTCTACGCATGGGCTGATTGGGGCGCCGGCAATCAGCACCCGAACGCCGCGACCTCAGCTCCGCTGTGGCCTTTAATGTTCCTGACCATAGCCTGCGGAGCACTCTCGGGCTTCCACTCAACCCAGTCACCTCTGATGGCCCGCTGCCTTAAGAAAGAAACCGATGGCCGCAAGGTCTTCTACGGCGGCATGATCGCCGAAGGCTTCATCGGCCTTGTGTGGGCTACCGTAGGCATGACCTTCTTTGACTCGCCTGACAGCCTGCTTGAGACCATCAAACAGGGAACCGCATCAAAGGTCGTCTTTGACAGCTGCAATGGCCTTTTAGGCGTATTCGGCGGCGCACTCGCGGTATTAGGCGTAGTGGTACTGCCTATAACCTCAGGCGATACCGCCTTCCGCGCGGCAAGACTTACGCTCTCTGACATGTTCAGGCTTGATCAGCGTCCAATCGTAAGACGTCTGTCAATCGCCATTCCGGTACTTGGCATCGGCGTGATCCTCTCTCAGGTCAACTTCACCACCATCTGGAACTACTTCGGCTGGGCCAACCAGAGTCTCGCGGGTATCGCGCTCTGGGCCTCCGCGGTATACCTGTTCAGAAAGGGCAAGTTCCACTGGATCGCAACCGCTCCTGCCGTGTTCATAACCGCGGCCTCCATCACCTTTATCTGCTGGAGCCCGAACCTGGGCTTTAACATCGCGATCGGCACCTCTCAGATCATCGGAGTGATCTTCGCCCTTATCTGCCTGGTCGCCCTGCTCGTCTTTGGCAAGCATCCGGTAGCGGATATTCCTGAGGAGTTCAAGGACGCCTGATAATCAGGCCTGAATCCATTTACAAATCCCTCCTGACTGGAGGGATTTTTTTATCCCACAAAAAGCCTGTGTCCAAATATCTGATTTCACTAATAACGATAATTATTATTTTTAATTAGGACAAAAAACCTTTATGATCTCACCCACAACTTAGGAGCTTTAAGAATGCAGATCATAAAAAGAGACGGCCGTACCGAGGATTTTGACAGCGTAAAGATCAAAAACGCGCTTTTCAAGGCATTGAAGAATTCACAGGAGAGCTGTGATGAGAAGACGCTGCAATATCTTGTCGACACAATAGTGAAAAAAGCCAGTGATCTTGAGAAACTCGACGTTGAGAGCGTGCAGGATCTCGCCGAGGAAGCGCTCATGCGCGGCGGATTATTGAAAACCGCAAAGGCCTACATACTCTATCGTGAAGGCCGCACCCGCAAGCGCGATTTAAGACGTGAGCTCGCGTTGCTCTCAGACTGCCAAGCGCTTGATCCTCTGCTCCTCAGGCTTGAGAAGAAATACGCCTCTGAGGGCTTCTCCTGCGAGGCTCTCATGGACAAATTCCGCTCGCTCTCGCGCCCCGGGGCTGACGCTCATGAGAATCTCATCTGCGTCATAAGATCCTGCGCCGAGCTTACCAGCGCCAGAGCTCCCTGCTATGAAATGGCGGCGGCCGCGCTGCTCTGTCTTAAGCTGAGCCTTGATCTTAAAAAGACCGAGGATAAGCTTGGGATAAGCGATTTTCCCTCCAAGGTGAAAAAGCTTGAGGAGATGGGGATCTACGGTAGCTACATTACTCAGAATTACACTGACGCTGAGTTAAAACAGGCCGAGGACTTTCTCGACGAGAGCCGTGACGGCCTTTTCAACTACGCGGGGCTTAACCTGCTCAAATCCCGCTATCTCATGCGCACCCACCAAAACGAGATAGTTGAAAGCCCTCAGGAACTGTTTCTGGGCATTGCCCTGCATCTGGCGATCCCGGAGAAAAAAGAAAATCGCATGCGGTGGGTAAAGCGCTTTTACGACATGCTCTCATCCTTAAAGGTGACCATGGCTACCCCTACGCTTTCAAACGCGCGTAAAAGCCATCATCAGCTCTCATCATGCTTTATCGATACCGTGCCTGACAGCCTGAGCGGGATCTACAGAAGCCTTGACAACTTCGCGCAGGTCTCAAAATCAGGCGGCGGCATGGGCATGTACTTTGGCAAGGTACGCGCAAGGGGAAGCGCCATCCGCGGCTTTGAGGGCGCGGCTGGCGGCATCAGCCGCTGGATCAGGCTGGTAAATGACACCGCCGTGGCGGTAGATCAGCTGGGGGTGCGCAAAGGCGCGGTCGCCGCTTATCTTGATATATGGCACCGCGACATACCCGAGTTTCTGCAGATGCGCACCAACAGCGGCGATGACCGCTTAAAGGCTCATGACACCTTCCCTGCGCTCTGCGTGCCTGACTATTTCTGGCAGCAGGTATCTGACAATATCGATGGCCAGTGGACTCTGATGTGCCCGTATGAGATAAGGCAGAACATGGGATGGTGCCTTGAGGATTACTGGGGTGAGGAATGGACCATACGCTATAAGCTCTGCCTTGCCAACCCGAAGATCCGCAAACGCGAGATAGCCATAAAGGATCTTCTGCGCATGATCTTAAAATCGGTGGTCGAGACCGGTACCCCGTTTATCTTCAACCGCGACAGCGTGAACGCAATGAACCCCAATCCGCACGCGGGCATGATCTACTCATCAAACCTCTGTACCGAGATAGCCCAGAACACCTCTGAGATCAGGGCCATAGGCAAAAAAATTGTCGAGCAGACTCCTGAGGGCCCGGTGATAGTCACCAAAACCCGCCCCGGGGATTTCGTAGTCTGCAACCTTGCCTCACTTTCGCTTGGACGTATCGATCTGCACATGGACAATGAGCTTGAGGATCTCACAGCCTGCGCGGTACGCGCGCTTGATAATGTCATTACCTTAAATGACTACCCTCTGCCCTACGCAAGGCTCACCGCCGACCGTTACCGCGCCATCGGGCTTGGAATGAGCGGCTGGCATCATATGCTCGCCAAAGAAGGTATAGCCTGGGAGAGT
Source organism: Succinatimonas hippei (assembly GCA_004557545.1). GTDB lineage: Bacteria > Pseudomonadota > Gammaproteobacteria > Enterobacterales > Succinivibrionaceae > Succinivibrio > Succinivibrio hippei_A. The sequence goes on along the minus strand of SFGV01000012.1, from coordinate 1,625 downwards.
CAGTCACACCTGGATTTTGCCGACAGGATCTGCTCGCGTATCGCCTCCGCAGCGATTTTGGCAAGTTCGGATCTTGCCGTAGAAAAAGGCGCCTATCCGCTCTTTGAAGGCAGTGACTGGCAAAACGGATCCTACTTTGAAAAACGCGGGTTTAAAGGAGAGAAATGGGAGGAGATCTCTAAGAAGATCGCGCGCTATGGCATGCGCAACGGCTATCTGCTGGCGGTAGCGCCCACAGGCTCCACGAGCATCATCGCCGGTACCACCGCCGGAGTTGATCCGGTGATGAGCCGCTTCTTCCTTGAGGAGAAAAAGGACGGCATGCTGCCGCGTGTCGCGCCGGATCTTAACAGTAAGACCTGGTGGCTTTACAAGAACGCCCACCTTATCGATCAGTCATGGTCGGTAAGATCCTGCGGAATAAGACAGAAATATATCGATCAGGCGCAGAGCATGAATCTTTATATAGATGACCGCATAACCATGCGCGGGCTTTTGGCGCTCTACCTTCAGGCATGGCGCGAGGGAGTCAAGACCATCTACTACGTACGCTCCCGCTCGCTTGAGACAAGCGACTGCGAGTCCTGCTCGGCATGATCTAATGATTTGACAGTAAGGAATTTATAAATGACCAGGCTTTTATCGCGCAAAAAACTCTTCAACCCCGAGGGAGACACCAATACATCGCTCACCCGGGTTGTCGGCGGCAATCCCACCAATCTCAATGATTTCGTAAATCACCGCTACCCCTGGGTTTCAGACTGGTACCGTCAGGCGCTTAACAATTTCTGGATCCCCGAGGAGATCAGTCTCTCCGAGGACAGAAGCTGCTATCCCAAGCTCCAGAGCGCCGAGCGCGAGGCCTATGATAAGATCTTAAGCTTTCTGGTATTCCTCGACTCTCTGCAGTCCAACGGACTTCCGTCTTTTACCGAGTACCTGACCTCCTCTGAGATCTGCCTGTGCCTTAACATCCAGTCCTTTCAGGAATGCCTGCACTCCCAGAGCTACAGCTATATGCTCGACTCCATCTGCCCACCTGACAAGCGCCAGGAGATCCTCTATCAGTGGAAGGATGACGAGCATCTTCTGCGCCGCAACAAGTTCATAGGCTCGCTGTACAACGATTTTCTTGAAAAGCCCGATGAGCTAAACCTCATAAGGGCGCTCATGGCCTGCTACATACTCGAGGGAATTTATTTCTACTCAGGGTTCTCCTTCTTCTACAGCCTGAGCAGGCGCGGTCTTATGACTGGATCAGCCCAGGAGATCCGTTACATAAACCGTGATGAGAACACCCATCTGTGGCTCTTCCGCAACATCTTCCGCGAGCTTATGGCAGAGAACCCCGAGTGGTTTGATGACAAGACCAAAGACATGATGCTTGAGATGCTAAAGGAAGGAGTGCGGCAGGAAATAGCCTGGGGTGAGTACGTGATAGGTGACCGCATCCCGGGGCTTTCATCAGAGATGATCCGCGATTACATCTCATACCTTGGCAATCTGCGCTGGCAGGGTCTTGGCTTTGAGCCATATGATCCCGCGCATAAGGATGAGCCTGAGTCTATGAAATGGGTCTCGCAGTTTGCCGATCCCAATTTCGTCAAAACCGATTTCTTTGAGGC
>SFGV01000011.1 GCA_004557545.1 Succinatimonas hippei | reverse complement strand
CGCGAATACCGTTCTTTCAATCGATTCGAATTTTTCCTCACTCATGGGTTTTACCGCCGATGAGACAGAGAAATTCCTGGATGCCTTTGACCTGTCCAATTACGCCGGACTTGTAAAAGAAAACTATGATGGTTACCACTTTTTTGACCATAAAATCTTCTGCCCATGGGATGTCTGCAGTTTTATAAGCGCCGCTTCAGAGCATAAAAATGACGGTACCGCTGAGGATATCAAAGCACTTAACTACTGGATCGACACCGAGAATACCGGAACTAAGGCCATAAAAAGCTATGTGGGTTTTCTAAGTGAGTACGACAATCAGAAGCTTCAGGATCTGTCAGATGGCAAAGACATCACAATCACCGTCAATGACTCAATAAACTATGACTCTTTAAGCTACCATAAAGTCAATGATATGTGGTCACTTTTACTGCATACTGGATATCTGACAGCGGTTGAGAAAATTAAGGGCAACGACTACAAAGTCAGGATCCCAAACCTTGAGATCAAAGAGTGTTTTGATGAGAGCATCAAAGCGAGTTTCTTGGACGCCCTGACCGAGGACAACAAAAACCTTGATATTCTCAAAGCTCTCTCAGATGGTGATCCTGAAAAAACTCAGGATCTTATAAGTGATCTGCTATTGTCCTTCATCTCACTCAGAGTTTACGCGAACAAAAGCATACCCGAGAATTTCTATGAAGGCTTTATTACCGGCATGCTCGCGAGCTTTGGCAGTGAAATCAGCGAGCTTAAAGTTGAGCATGAGGCAGGACATGGCTACGCTGACATCTGCTTTCGCGATTTAATAAATAAATGCGCCATTGTCATTGAGCTTAAGGTCGCGGCTAATTCTGACTGCCTAAACACTGATGCAAATAAGGCTATTGAGCAGATTGAGAGAAAGGATTACGCCCGTCCGTTCCTTAAAAACAACGCGATCCCTAAGGTTTGCGCTGTCGGAATCGCCTTTTATGGCAAGGACTGCGTTGTAGCGACCAAGAGGCTTAAATAGTTACAGCAAAATAGCAGTTGCGACTCTGCGGAAAAATTGCTTATTTCTGCCTGTGACGCGTTTCCCAGCGACGCCTTTTAACTAAGGTCCATTCGCTTTGGTCTTTTTTGAGGTTCTTTTCAGATCTAAATCACCAACGCACTCCTTATACCAGCCTGAAGACAGTCTGGGAGAGCCTCCGGTACGTTTGGCGTAAAACCAGTCGTTGATGAGTTTCTTTGTAGCGATAAGCTCAGGACAGATCCCACTGGTCTGGGCAGCCTTTGACAAGGCGTACTTAATTCCCTCAGAACCGCTTTTCATGGTTCTGCCGGGGCTGAAGGCGTCATAGGCCGGCAAAACACTGTCGCCGGGGAGTAACAGCGACTCTTTTATCCAGTCTATGACCAGCTTTCCATGCTCGCGCACCGCGCCCCAGTTCATTCCGCAGGAGGCCAGTCCCTGAAAGGTAAGCGGGGTGCGCTCCGCGATTGGGCAGAGCGCCCTTCCGGTTATAACGCGGTTTAAGGCCACGTTATTTTCCATCGCGAAAATATATCTTTTGGAGCAAAGAAAGCGCAGGCGCTCAAGAGCTTTTCTGTCAAGCGAGCCCGCTCCGGTAACCTGTCGGTATAGATCAAAAGGATCAGTCTCTGACAGCGTCTCCTTACGCATATCCTCCATGGCCATGTAAAACCAGCGCAATCTGGGATCATTGTCATTAAAGCGTTTGAGATAGCGCTTGTAGATCTCATCGAGGTAACGCACGTCAAGCGCGGCGTACACAAGCTGGGAGGAGGTGAGCGGGCGGGAGAGCCAGTCAGAGTGGGTCTCACTCTTCAAAAGGGTTATTCCAAGCTCCTCGCATACACATTTGGCAAGCCCCTGCATAAAGGTCTTGCCCAAAAACGCGCTCATAAGCTGCAGATCGACGATTCTTGAGGGAAGCTCAGGTTTTATCCTGGCTCTTCTGGCAAGCAGGGATATTACCTCAAGATCCTCGCTTGCCGAATACATGAGAACCACGGCCTTGGTTTTACAAAGCCCGGCTATAACCTCATTTATGTCAGCTTTTATTGGATCAGCAAGGTATGTCCTGGCGCCAAAGCGCAGCTGCAGCATGGCGGCTGTAGGAAAGAAAGTCTTTGAGCGCTCAAACTCGGTATCAAGCGCGATGACGTCGTTTTCGTCAAGCGCGCTTAATTCAGAGGCAAGCTTTTTTACGCTTTCATCACTGTCACAGAGGATATAGTCCTGTTCATCCATTCTGGTGATCCTTAAGATACTGAGGATCCTGAAGGTAACGGCGCATCACCTTTCCTACAGGAGACTTAGGCAGCGCTTTGACAAATGAGATGATCTTTGGACGCTTGTAGCCTGTGAGGAAAGTTCTGCAATACACCCTGACCTCCTCCTCACTGAGCGAAGGATCGCGCTTTACAACAAAGAGCTTTACAGCCTCACCTGACTTCTCTGACGGCACACCTACCGCGCAGCACTCGCGCACCTTGGGCATATGCGAGACCACATCCTCAATCTCAGATGGAAAGACATTAAAGCCCGAAACTATGATCATGTCCTTGATGCGGTCGACTATCTTAAGATATCCGCCCTGCTGCCATACCGCGATATCCCCGGTGCGCAGCCAGCCGTCATCACGCACATGGGCATTCTCAGCCTCATTGCGGTAATAGCCGGTCATGACCTGCGGTCCCTTGAACTCAAGCTCGCCCGCCACCCCCAGATCCCAGATCTCATGTCCGTCATCAAGCGAGACTATGCGGGCGAGTGTTGAGGGCAGAGGTATGCCGATGGAGCCGGTGAATACGCGCGCAGTGTAAGGATTGACGCATGCAACCGGCGAGCACTCGGTAAGACCATACCCTTCAAGAATATGCTGACCCGAAGCCTTAAAGAAGCGCTCGGCCACGCCTGACTGCACCGCGGCGCCACCTCCGATGGCGAGTCTCAAATGCTTCATAGGATATTTGCTGGTAAATACCCCATGATCGACCATGGCGGCAAAGAGCGTATTCACGCCGGTCATGATTGAGATCTCAGGATGGCGCTTTACTGTCTTGAGAAAGAGGCCGAAGCGGCGCGGATCCACTACCAGGATGCTGTTGGCTCCAATAGTTACCTGAAGCATCAGGTTCACGGTCATCGAGAACACGTGATACAGCGGCAGCGGAGTGAGAATGGTCTCCTGCCCCATCTTAAGCTCAGAGCCGTACATCGCCAGGCACTGTCTTACGTTGGCTATCAGGTTTGAGTGCGAGAGCATCGCCCCTTTGGGCTTTCCGGTGGTACCCCCGGTGTATTGCAAAAACGCGATGTCAGAGCCTTTGAGATCCACAGGGGTAAAGAGACTGGGATCGCCCTTTGAGAGCGCGCTCTTAAAGGAAATTGCCTTTCTTAAGAAGTAATGATCGACAAGGCGCGAGATATAAATGGAGGCGAAATTGATCAGAGGTCCTTTAAATGGTCCTAAAAGATCGCCCGCTCCCGTGATTATCACGTGCTTTAACGGCATTACCCTTGAGACATCCTCAAGCCTGCGGCCTACGGTATTGAGGGCGATGACGCAGGAGGCGTCACAGCTTTGCAATATTCCGGTGATCTCACGCGCCGTATAAAGAGGGTTGATGTTGACTACCCTGAGCCCGCACTTTAAGGCGGCGAAAACGCTCACCGGATACTGGATGAGGTTAGGCATGATGATCGCAAGGGTCTGCCCCTTGCGAAGTCCCAGATCTGCCTGCAGGAAAGCCGCGAGCTTTTTGACCATTCTCTCAAAGCGCGCGTAGGTCACGGAGTGCTCAAAGCTAGTAAAAGCCTTGTGACCGGCAAACTGGGCGCAGATCTTGTCAAGCCTGTCAGAGAGATTCTCAAAAGGCTCTACCGTGATGGTGTCAGGAACATTGGGAGGATAACTCTCAAGCCATGGGCGCTTTGGATCACGTGACCCTTCTGCGCCCTTTTTTATGGCGTCATCACTGTTTTTTTCCTGATGTTCCATAAGGATCCCCGGGGAGCTTATTAAGCGTGTGCTTTGGCAAACTCATCCATGTAGGCTACAAGGGCCTTAACGCCGTCCAGAGTCATGGCGTTGTAAAGTGAGGCCCTCATACCGCCTAAGACCTTGTGTCCCTTAAGCCCCAGCATGTTGTGTTTTGCCGCGCCATCGAGGAATTCCTTGTTTAAGGCCTCATCGCGCAGATTGAACACCACGTTTACCCTTGAGCGGGAATCCGGGGCGATAGTGTTGCGGTACATCGTGGATGAATCAATGTATTTGTACAGAAGCTGGGACTTCTCGATATTGCGTCTCTCAAGCTCCTCAACCCCGCCTAAGTTTTTGATCCACTCAAATACCAGATTTGCCATGTACCATGAGAACACGCAGGGTGTGTTGTAGAGGGAATCGTGCTCGCTCATGACCTTCCAGTCGAGGATGGACGGGCAGTATTTGCGGGCGTGACCTATGAGATCCTCGCGCACGATGGCGACAACCATGCCCGCCGGAGCCACGTTCTTCTGGACACCAAAGATAATGGCGCCGAACTTTGAGACATCGACAGGACGGGTGAGAATGTCAGATGACATATCCGCCACCAGAGGAACCCTGCCGGTATCAGGGATCCGGTCAAACTCGATGCCGTTTACGGTCTCGTTAAAGCAGATATAAGCGTATGAGGCACCCTCTGAGACCTGCATGCGGCTGTAGTCGATGTGGACGATGCCGTTTTCGTCCTTTACCGCGCACTCATGGAGCACGGCGCGGCCAAAGCGCTCATCGCACTCCTTGTAGGCGCAACGTGACCAGTGACCGGTTACGAAATAGTCCGCTACCCCGCCCTCGGGCATGAGGTTTAAGGGAACCGCGGCGAACTCGCCGCGTCCGCCTGACTGCAGGAAGATCACTTTGTAGTTGTCGGGGATGCTCATAAGCTGACGCAGAAGCTTTTCAGATCCCTTGGCAATGGCGTCAAACTGGGGAGAGCGGTGGGAGATCTCGATGACTCCGGCTCCCATGCCGGCGTAGTCTAAAAACTCCTTCTGGGCTTTTTCCATTACCTCAAGCGGCAGCGTGCAAGGTCCCGCGGTGAAATTCCAGGCTCTCATTCAGATATCTCCATTGTCATTCATATCAGAAGACTCAGCGGCAGGCGCCTGCCCGTCATCTGCTGTCTCATCAGTATCGGTCTTAGCGGAGGCGGCCTTCTCGGCCTCCTGCTGCTCCTTCATGGCCTTGCGTTCCAGCGCGCGGGCCTCGGAGGTGCGGCGGGAGTTCTCAACCACGTCACCGGGGATTGACTGAACCGCTATTACCTTCTCGCCCTCGCCGGTACGCATCAGGATGTTTCCGGTCGCGGTGCGGCTGTAGGTGGTCATGCTGTCCATAGGCGATCTTATGATCTGGCCATGATCGGTTATGAGCATGAACTCGCTGTCAGAGGACGCCCTGACCGCGCCTATCACGTCACCGGCCTTCGCGATGTCACGCAGCACGAACACGCCCTTGGAGCCGCGGTGGAGCTTTAACGGAATATCCGCAAGCTTCATGCGCTTGCCGATGCCGTTGGAGCCGGCGATCAGGCATTCCTTGCACGGATCGTCAGGAGGCAGAACCATCAGGGATACGCAGGTAGCGCCCTTCTCAAGCCTGATGCCGCATACCGTGCCGCTGCCGCGTCCTGAAGGCCGCAGTCCGTCACCGCCGTGGCGGTCGACCTGAGGCGCGCTCTCGTCATCCTCATTGTCATCGCTCTGATCACTCTCATCGGCTGTATCGCTCTCGGAAGAATCATCATCAGAGTTTCCCTTGTAGAAGTCACACATGTGCATGGCTTTGCCGTTTGAGGAGAAGAGATATACATCATCATCACCTGATGAGAGCTCAGCTCCGATAAGCTCATCGCCCTGCGCGAGGTTTACGACCTTAATGCCTGAGTCATTCAGGCGGCCGATGAAGCTCTTGAACTGCGACAGACGGATCTTCTTGATGCGGCCAAGTCTGGTTGCGAGCATGAAATAGGTGCTCTCAAGCTCTTCCTCATTATCCGGCAGAGGGAGCATCGCGGTGATCTTCTCGCCATCGTCGAGCTTGAAGATATTCTGCACCGGGCGTCCTCTCCAGCTGCGGTTCTCCGAGGTCGGCAGATCGTAGACCACGGTGATGAAGCCGCGTCCCTTGGAGGTAAAGCACATCAGCAGATCATGGGTATTGGCCACCACGATTGACGTGAGGTAGTCAGTATCCTTAAGCCTTGCCGCCAGGCGTCCCTTGCCGCCGCGGTGCTGTGACTCATAGGAGGCGATGTCCTGATATTTGACATAGCCCTCGTTTGAGAGAGTAACGATCACATCCTGACGGGGTATGAGATCTCCCTTGTCAAATGATCCGGTATCAATGGTGAAACCGGTCTTGCGGGCGTTGCCGTATTCCTTCTTGACCTCGAGCATCTCATCGCGGATCACCTGCTTCATGCGCTCGGGGTTGTTTAAGATCTCAAGATAGCCCCTGATATTGTCAAGCAGCAGTTTGTAGTCATTGCGGATCTCGTCCTGCGCAAGATGGGTGAGTCTTGACAGCTGCAACGCAAGAATCGCCTTTGCCTGAGCCTCCGAAAGGAAATAGCTGTCGCCATGAATTCCCCTGTCCTCGGGAATGCCCTGCGGCAGGGCGATGTTCACACCCTCGGGTGTGAGCACCAAAAGAGGCTCAACTTCCCTGGCGTTCCATGGCTCCTTCATCAGCTTCTCGCGCGCCTCATCCTGGTTTTGCGATGAGGTGATGAGATCGATAACCCTCTGGATGTTAGCCTTGGCCACCATCAGGCCTTCGTCAACATGGGCCTTGCGGCGATCCTGCCGCAGCAGGAACACGGTGCGGCGGGTTACCACCTCGCGGCGGAACTTCACAAACTCGGTGAGAATGTCCTTAAGCGGCAGCAGACGCGGGTGATTGTTAACCAGAGCCACCATGTTGATGGGGAAGGAGGACTGAAGCATGGTGTTTGAAAACAGGTTGTTCAGCACCGCTTCCTCATAGGCGTCACGTTTGAGATCGATGGCGATGCGCACCGGATTGCTCTTGTCGGAGAGATCGTTTATTTCGGCTATGCCATCGATCTTCTTCTCGCGCACCATCTGGGCTATCTGCTTTACGATGTCCACCTTGTGGACAACGTAAGGGATCTCATCAACTATGATGGTCTTGCGCCCTGACTTGTCTTCCTCAATATGGGTTCTGGCCCTTATGACACAGCGCCCGCGACCTGTGGCGTAAGCGCGCTTGACACCCTCGCGGCCTACTATCTCACCGCCTGTCGGGAAATCAGGTCCCGGGATATAGTGCATGAGATCATCAAGCGAGATCTCTGGGTTATCGAGCACCGCCAAAGCGCCGTCAATGACCTCAGAGAGGTTATGGGTAGGAATATTGGTGGCCATGCCCACCGCGATTCCTGACGAGCCGTTTACCAAAAGGTTTGGGAATCTCGTCGGGAGTACTTCCGGGATCTGCTCGTTGCCGTCATAGTTAGGATAGGTGTTTACCGTCTCCTTATCTATGTCCTGTAGCATCAGTTCGGCGATCCGGGTCATCTTGACCTCGGTATAACGCATCGCCGCGGCGCCGTCGCCGTCGATGTCGCCGAAGTTGCCTTGACCGAATACCAGAGGCTCGCGCATCGAGAACCACTGCGCCATACGCACGATGGTCTCATACACGGCGGTGTCGCCATGCGGATGGAAACGGCCGATGACGTCACCCACGATACGCGCTGACTTCTTGGTCTGGCCGCTGTGCCAGACCTTGAGATCGTACATATCGTAGAGCACACGGCGGTGCACCGGCTTTAAACCGTCTCTCACGTCCGGCAGGGCGCGGTCGACGATCACGCTCATGGCGTAATCGATGAAGGACTGCTTGAGCTCGTCTTCAAGATTTACCGTCTGGACGCCGGAATTTACGCTTCCCGCGGTGGTCACAGGATGCTGTGACTGATCTCCTGAAGCGGGAGTTGCGTCAAGCTGGTCTTTGTCGGACTGGTCGGACATTAAATGTTACCTTCGCAAGCTGTTAAGTGTAAAAAATATCTTAAGGATTATAGCATTACCCTAGAATTTGAGCAATGATCGCGCGCTGTTGCGTAGCAGTTACGCATGACTGTTATGCGGAATTCATCGATTTGAGCATCCTTCCCCGTCCCCTTCTGTATTTAAGTATTACTAGATTCTTTCTTACCTTCTGTTTCTTCTGGTTTTGTCTTATTGACAGAGCAATCTGAATCCCTGGTCTTTTTTTAATTTTCTTTATATTTCGCTTGCGTTTTATGTAGTGATGTGCTGACTATATATGTAGTCAAGTATTTATTAAGTATTATTGCAGTATCAATCACTTTTAACGGAGCGCTTATGAAATTAGCCGACCTCCCGGAGTTCGCAAGACCCTTTAAGAAAAAGGGCTTTGATATCTCCCTATGCAAAAACCGCTATCAGCTTTTTAAGATTTCCTCCAGAAGGGTTGAGGGAAAGAGCTATCCGGTTACCACCCGTACCTACATAGGCACGATTGACCCGGTTAAAGGTCTTATACCCAAAAGAGGAAGCTCTGTTTCTCAGAGTCAGGATGAGTTTGTTGAATACGGTCTGAGCGCGTTTATCTGCTCTCAATTCAAGCGCAAGGTTATGCGCTCCATATATGGCTCATACACCTCGGTGTTCTATATGGGACTGCTGTTGTTCATGTATGGTCATGTGGAGGAGAGGTTTTTAAAGCTCACGTATATACGAAACTACCTGCCACAGCTTCCCGAGCTTTCAGGTCCCAACGCGCTATCCAGGGTTAAGAAGGCCTCTGACAAGATCAGGGCCTGTCTTGAGACGATGTTCTTTGAACAGTCTGATTTGGATTATGTCTGCGCCTCCCTCAGGACAATTACCGTAAGCGCCGCGGCTTCTTCCGCTCCTCACATTGACTATCCTTCAGAGCTTAAGGCCGTCTTTGACAAATACGGAGTGAAATATGAATAACAACACAAGGGAGATTTATAACGCCATGAATGACATCGCCATAGTGCTGTCTCCGCTTTCAGAAAAGCTCAAATCAAACCGGCGCTTTATTGAGAGTCTGCTGCATATATTCCAAGGGCGTTACCGATTTCCGTGACCCTTTAAAGATCACTTACAGGCTTGAGAATATTCTGTGTATATGTCTTCTGATTGCTTTAAGGGGCGAGTTCACCTCCTTTTACAACGCCTCCGTATTCATCAAGGTCAAAGCCACCTATTTCATGAAACTTAAGCTTATTGAGGGTAAGGAACTCCCCTCTCACGACACCCTGCGGCGTATATTCATGTGCGTTGACGCCGATGAACTGCGTGACAGCCTGCAGAGCAGAATGCGGAGCATGATTGAGAAGATCACAAACCATACCGGTAACAGCGATGGTAAGGTAAGACTGCTGTGCGGGGACGGCAAAACCTTTAACGGCTCGGGACGCAAGGAAGGTAAGCGTTACGTCGAGGGTAAACGCAATGTCAATGTGTTCAATGTCCTTGACTCATCAAGCTCACTGGTTATAGCCTCAATCCCGCTTGATGACAAAGAGTCTGAAATTCCGACCTTCCAGAAGCTTTTACCCAAATATGATCTCACCCACACCATGGTAACCGCCGACGCTCTGCACTGCTGCCAAATCAAAACCCTGAGACTTATATGGGATCATGGCGGTGAGTACACGGTTACGGTTAAGGACAACCAGTCAGGCAGGAAACAGCACCTTATCGACATGATGAAGCTCAATGAGCATAAGCTCCGGCACTTCGTGTTTAACGAATGCGATTACTGGATTTACCTTATTGACTATAAGCTTACCGAGCTTGATTTCCCCGGAGCCAGAGCTTACGTGCGCGTGGTAAGTCACAAGCGCGCCGACCAGAATGACTACAACCCTGATGATCAATACTTCGTCTCATCATCAAACAACCCCCAACTCATCATGGAGGCTGTAGATAACCGCTGGAGCATCGAGGTTATGCACCAGTACAAGGAAAGCTACTGGAATGAGGACAGCTGTACCTTTATGAACAAGAACGCCATCAGAATAATGGCGGTGTTTAACAATATCGCCTACTCCCTCTACCGTATTGCCTCGGCCATATTCGACAACTCAAGCATGGCTGAGACCCGCATCCGCTTTCAGGACAGCCCCGAGAAGATGCTCTCAAAGCTGCTCCCGCTTATGGAAAAAAAGAACCTGACCATGCTGCTCAAAGAGAACATGCGGGGAAGGAAAAAGGCTGCGAAAAGTTAAAAGTGTCGATGTTTTAAGCCCCGTAAAGGGGCTTAAACCGGCTCGTCAGAACTTTTTGTGTAAATCGGAACCAGCAGATTCAACAGTATATTGATAAACAATCACTTTTTATGAGTTCAAAAGGTGTCATGCCTAACTACTACGCTGTTGCGCGTGCTTCCGCCCGCTCCCTGTGAGTATTTTTTCCTTTGTCTTCATTGACACTCCCCATGCCTGTCTAAAGCCATGGGTTTTACGCCGCATCTCGATAAGGCTTCACATGTTAGAATGACTTGATTTTAAAAGAGGAGACAGAGCTATGTGGTTTAAGAACGCCCGCCTGTACAACGGCGATTTTTCAGATCTCAAGGACATCTTCAGGGATGACGCGGAGATTGAGGACGCGGTAAAGGCCGTGCCCTTCAGACCCTGTCAGGGCGGCGAGAAGGCCTCCGCGGGCTTTGCACCGCTCTTTGCCGATACCGGCGCCTACTCCTTTAAGACCAATGGCGGGGTTTTCCTGAGAGTGCTTGAGGAAACCAAACTTCTCCCCTCCTCGGTAGTGATGACACAGCTTAACGAGATCATCGCGAAAAAAGAGTCCGAGCTAGGGCGCGAGGTGCGCAAGAACGAGCGTGAGGCCTTAAAGACCGCGCTGGTAAACCAGCTTCTGGAGCGCGCCTTCCCGGTAAGACGCGACATGCTCATCTATATTCATCCCGAGCTTGGGATCTGTGCTGTCTCGGTCTCATCGGCAAAACGCGCCGAAACCGCCATAGCTTTGGTGCGCCAGGCCTTTACCACCTTCCCCGCAAAGGTTCCCCAGCCGCGCTGCGCGGCCGAAGACCGCATCACCTCATGGGTCTCCGAAGGCCCTGTGCCCGAGTATTTTGAGTTAGGCGCCGATACGGTGCTCAAGAGCTCAGATGAGAACGGCGGTGTCATCAGAGCCTCCCGCGAGGATCTGACCTCAGAGGAGATCACAGTGCACATCAAGGCAGGCAAGCTCATGACCGAGCTTGCCCTGACCTACAAGGACGAGGTCTTCTTTGTGCTGGGAGCGGACTTAAGCCTAAAGCGCATCAAGCCGCTTGATCAGTACTTAGAACGGGCGCTTCCTGAGAAGACTGACGACCGCGTAGCCGATCAGCAGGCGCATCTCGTGCTGCAGGGCGCGCTCTTAGACGAGCTCGTGCCTTACATTTTCAAGCTCTTTGACTGCGATGAATAAGCCAGAACTGCTCGCCCCGGCAGGATCGCTTCTTGCCTTAAAAAGGGCCGTGATTTACGGTGCCAACGCCGTTTACGCAGGAGTTCCCAAATGGTCTCTGAGGGTACGCGGCAACGGGTTTTCTAAACAGGATTTTGAGGAGGGCATCAGCTTTGCCCACTCCCACGGCGCGCTCTTTTACGCGGTGGTAAACGCCATTCCCCATGAGCGCCGGATCCATACGGGCTTTGAGTCTCAGCTTGAGGAGGTGGCCTCACTAAAGCCTGACGCTCTCATCATGGCAGATCCCGGGCTTATATCGCAGGCACGCAGGATCTGCCCTCAGATCCCAATCCACCTCTCAGTGCAGGCAAATACCGTAAACTCCCTTGACGTGAAATTCTGGGCGTCAGTGGGAGTAAGGCGCTGCATTCTGGCCCGTGAGCTCTCGCTCTCGGAGATTGAACTTATAAGGGCAGAGTGTCCTGACACCGAGCTTGAGGTATTCGCCCACGGAGCCTTGTGTATCGCGGTCTCAGGACGCTGCCTCATCTCAGGGCTTCTCGCGCGGCGTGACGCCAACACCGGAGCGTGCAACAACTCCTGCAGATGGCCCTTTAAAGCCCGCGCCATCAGATGCGTTACCGCCAATTCCAAGAATGATCTGCCTGACGATGAGGTGCTCCGCGCCGAGCTTGAGGATACCGACAACCGCCCCGGGCAGTGGATGGATATGGAAGAGGACGCGCACGGTACCTATCTTATGAACTCAAAGGATCTCTGCGCCCTGCCCGTGCTTGAAAGGCTGTGTAAAAGCGGGATCGACTCCATCAAGATTGAGGGCCGCTCGCGCTCGCCTTTTTATGTAGCCGCAGTCACCCGCGCCTACCGTCTGGCGCTTGACGCCATCGCGCACGGCGAGAAGATCCCAGATGAGTCATACCTCATAGTAAACTCCATCCCATCGCGAGGATATACCACAGCGTTGCTTGACCCAAAGCGTCCTGATCTCGCGCAGGATTACGAGAACAATTCCCCGGGACAGGGACGATTTAGGATCTGCGGTCAGATTAGCTCTCAGGATCCCGACGGCACCATCCATGTCACTGTCAAAAACCGCTTTGCCGTATCAGATCATGTCGCTCTTTTTACGCCTTCCGGGATCAAGGATCTCGATGTGTCGGAGATGAGAGATGAACAAAGCTCAGAGAGGGTAGCCATCGCTCCGGGCTCGGGGTATTTTGTAAAGCTGCCCTGCCCTTACAGGGTTGACTGTCTTATGGACGAGATGGTCTGCTTTAACGAATGAGCCTCAGAGGATCATGCGTAAAGACACCGCGAGGGTCTTTGGCTCTGGCGGCGTTTCTTTCAGATAATGTGTGACGCTTTAGCCTCACGCTCATGGTTGTGGCGTTTTACCTCATACATGCGACGGTCAGCCTCATCAACGAAGGTGTGATAATCCTTAAACTCACTCTTGTAGCGTATATAGTCAGCCGAGACCTCAATCTGGTACTTCTCGTCTGACATCTGATTTTCGCGTTTACATATTGTTGTGAACTTTTCAATCAGATCCTTCACCATTTTCTCAGACTTCACTGAATAGAAGATCACAAACTCATCTCCGCCATAGCGGCACAAAAAGCAGTTCTTGCAGGTCGATACCGCTTCGGTGAGCATCTGGGAGAAGCGCACCAGCGCCCGATCCCCGGCAGAATGACCGTAGGTATCGTTAATGCTCTTGAAATGATCGATGTCGGCAAAGATGATATAGCTGTCCTTGAGAAGCTGCGGGCTCTGCTCGTAGACCTTCTTCATATAGCGCCGAAGCTCATTGCGGTTGTTCAGTCCTGTCAGGTGATCGAGCGATGAGCGGCGCTGCTGGAAGGTCACCAGTATGAAGAACAGCCCTATGGCGTAACCTGTTGGAACCGAGCATATATCAACAAAAAACTGCATCACTATTGCAAGCGATGGGATCATGGCCACGCAGATCACCAGTCTCTGCTCAAATGGAGTGTAATACTCACGGTTTATCTGTCTTTTTCCTAGGTTCTTAAATGGTCCTAAAAACAAAAGCATTGAGTAGATAAGCTGAGCTGTCACCACAAGATACATCAGATGACCTGTAGTTACTCTCCGTCCGTCTTCAGTAATGGTCCTGACACTGCCTGTAAACAGGCTTGAAATTATAAAGATCACGCAAAGCCAGAACATCGCCGAGCGCCTGAGATATCCCCCTATTCCCTTGACACTGTCAGGAAAGAGCAGTCTTTCACCATCCATAAAGGTGGAGTAAGGCAGATACAGACATAAAGCGTCGCAACAGAGCTCAATTACCTGCAATGAAATGACGCTTGGGATCCTGCCTGTAACAACCAGGATCTCATGAAAAGACGTTATCAGCGCGAAAACGCTGACAGCGAGCGTCCTGCGACACACCTTTATAAAATAGATGACCTCATCTGAGTAAAGCGCCTTGATATTGAGAAGAAAGCAGAGCACCAGCAGGATACAGAAGCTCATCATCTCGGCGTTAAGCAGATTAACCTGCACGATTGTTGCGCTGTTCATCACTGCTCATCTCCCGCGGACGCCGAACTCCTGTCATTGAGTCCATGCCCCTTACTATCCATGCTCTCATCGCTTAGCTCTCGCGCTTTGCGCCTTGCCTTGCAGCGGTACATTTCCTGATCGGCAAGCTCTATAAGCGAAATCGAGTCATCGGCATCCGAGACCTTCACACAGCCAACCGAAAGCGAGAGGTTGAATTCATAGCCGGCGCTCGCAGTCTCAATTTCCGCGTACGAGTTCGCAAGCTCGCTTATTCTCGAGAGTAGCCCGGGATCACCGTTTTCAATCAGTGCGGCAAACTCATCCCCACCCACCCTCGCGACAAAGGCGCCGGTATGCTGGGCGATGAGGTTCATGATCTTGCCTACGATCCTTATAGCTCTGTCACCGTTTAAATGACCATAGTTGTCATTGATACCCTTAAATCGGTCGATATCGATAAAAAGCAGATAGCTGCGCGGATTTTTATGCAGATGCTCAAAACGCTCTGAAAGATAAATCTCAAAGCGCGAGCGGGTATTAAGGCCTGAGAGCTGATCGCGGAAGATCATGTCCTCGTGCACAGTCACGATATAAAAGACAATGCACACCGTGGAGCAGGCAATAGTCCATTGCATATTGGTAAAGTATTGCAGGAGACCGCCCATTATGGTTCCGGTGGTGAACATGAGCAGGTGCTGCCCCTTGTGACGCTGCTCTGAGGTATCGCCTAATAAAAACTGATAGCCCGCGATCAAAAGCAAGGTAAAGAGATAACCAAAGCAGGCTATTCCCAGGGTATCAAAAAAACGGTTACGTATTAGCATGCTGTCTGAGGTAACCGAGAACATGAAACGGTGCCAGTAGTCCGTGACACAGAACACCACAAAGAGGAAAAGCGGCGCCATGATCAGCAGATTACGGTAGGAAAAACCGTGCGGGAGCTTTAAAAAGGCCTGAACCGCGCAAAAACGCATCCAGAAAGCCGCGGCAATGGCAAATGACGGGAACAGCAGGCAAAGCGAGAAGAAATAAATCGTTGAGTGACCTGAGGCCTGACTTATGATCCTCATGATGTCAAAGGCGCAGGAAAGCAACAAAGCCTTATTGCAGCGCACCATATTGACCGAGATCTGGTCTTCAAAAGAACGGAAGATGAAGTAACAGATCCCCAAAACGAGGATACACATTACATCTATATAGAATTGGATAAGGCTGATCATGGGCTCTATAGCGGGCGTTCCCGTGAACAAAACTTAAAGTGAAAACTTTCCTGACTTGCAGTAATAGTTATCATTATCTTAATTTATCTGCATTCAAATGCGGAAACCACGTACATTCTAGACTATTGAAAGTCGAAAGTTGTCACTTAACGCGAATTATCCGCAAAAATGAGTCGACCGATATTCAGGATCTGACCTATTTTGATTCCTCGTCGTCAGAGTCAGCCTTTCTGGATTTTTTGATACTCTTTCCGGATGCCCAGGCCTGCATTCCATTGACCATGTTGCCGAGGTTTTTCTTGCCACCGTTACCGGCCTGGCTCTGACGGCCCTGCTGGGTCAGCTGTTTCTCTCTTGCCCAGTTACTGACGGTCTTGGCCTCCTCTGAGGCCTCCTCCAAGCCCTCGCCGCGCTGGGCGAGCACTACTTTGCCGCGCTGACGGGCGCGGCTGAGATTAACGCTCTGCAGATCATGCTGCAGCTTTTCGCTCACTCCTGCTGAGGAGCGCGCCGAACGCGCCTGAAAATCCTCAGCCCTGTCCTGCCTGAGCTCATCACGAAGTCGCGCGCGCGCGTCGTCAAGCGCCTGATTGTCATCAGCCTCATCCTGAGAGCCCTGATCCGCTCTCTGTCTTGTCATCTGAGGGGTGACTATGTCTGAAAACTTCTGATGTGGCTGCGCCTTGGGATCATTCAGATCGACCTCCTCGGCAGCGAAAGCCTGAGATGATATAAATCCCCAAAACAGACAAATCAGAGCGGTTTTGAACGCGCGCATATTTATTCCTTATGTTTCAAAAGGGGTTGGATCACCTGCTCCCATACGCCTTATTACCGGGACATCGTCATCATTGTCAAAACGAATCACCGTGGTAGGCCTGGGTTCGACCACACCGCCGTCTATGATGACATCCACAAGCTTTGACAGTTTTTCATGGATCTCAACCGGATCGGAGAGCGGCGCCTCATCACCCGGCATTATGAGGGTGCAGCTCATAAGCGGCTCCCCCAGCTCATCTAATACCGCCGAGCAGATGGCGTTGTCGGGCACCCTCAGTCCGATCGTGCGACGTTTCTCGTTCATAAGCCTGCGCGGCACCTCTTTGGTAGCGTGCATGATGAAGGTATAAGGTCCCGGAATATTGTTCTTGATAAGCCTGAATACACTGTTGTCCACCCGGGCGTAGGTTGAAAGCTCAGACAAATCCCTGGTGAGCAGCGTGAAATTGTGTTTCTTGCTGATCTCCCTGATCCTGGCAATACGCTCCATCGCGTCTTTCTGCTCAAGCTTGCAGCATAGAGCGTAGGCGGAGTCGGTAGGGATCACTCCCACTCCGCCGCGTTTTAGGATCTCGCAGATCTGTGAAATAAAACGCTTCTGTGGATTGTCAGGATGCACTGTAATGTACTGGCTTTCCATATCTTATGAATTCCCCTTAAAAATTATTTTCATTAAAAATCCAGCACTTGGGATTTTCAAATTCTCATAAGACCTGCTAAGTATAGGCTATGAAGCAGGGCTTATCCTCCTATTATTTTGAAGCTGAGTCCGTGCCAAGATACTCCAAAGCCCTGTCACACTCCCACACGGGTTTTACCCCCTCTGGCAAGATCAGATAGTGCCCGAGATCCCGCCATGGGGACGCCTGATGAAAATCAGATCCCTGTGAGGCCATAAGTCCTTTTTCTGCCGCGAGATCGGCAAGAAAAACCCTGTCACAGGGGCGCTGCTGGCAGGACGCAACTTCCATGGCCTCGCCGCCGCAGGCTTTGAAATAAGCCGTAAGCTCGCGAAGCTTGGTGTTCGTAAGATCATAGCGTCTGGGGTGCGCTAGCACCGCCACCCCATCCGCCGCGTGGATGGCGTCAACCGCCTCCTTTATATCAACCCAGTGGGTTGATACATAGCATGAACGGCCTTTCTTTAAGTAGGAGTTGAAAGCGTCATCTATGCTCTGCGCCTTGCCCTCCTCAAAGATAAACCTGGCGTAATTGCCTCTGGTGATGTTGGCGCCATCGCGCGCCCGAGCTTTACAGCGCTCATAGGCGTCATGAAAGCCCTGACGCTCAAGCTTGCGTCCTATGGCCTGCGCTCTCTCGAGGCGTTTTTGGCGCTGCTGTTCAAGAAAACTTACAAAAGCCGGAGTTTTGTAGTTTAAAAAAAGCCCGACTATGTGGATCTGGCGGTTAAGCCAGGTAGTTGAGATCTCACAGCCTGGAACCAGCGTGAGCGTGGTGCCCCTGGCCGCCAGGAGCGCCTCATCAATTCCGCCCGTGGTGTCATGATCGCTAAGCGCGAGGATCTTAAGATCGCGCGATAACGCGCGCTCCACAAGCTCAGTAGGGCTTAGCGCCCCGTCTGACGCGGTAGAGTGAGAGTGCAGATCGATTTTTGAAATAAATACTGTCATTTGCTGCCTTCAGCGCCTTTTTCCTCAAGCGCTTCCCATCTGGCGTACAGCGCGTCCAGATCTTTCTGGCTCTGTTCGCGTTTTTTTACAAGCTCCGCGGCCTTCTCTCCGCCATCTGAATAAAGTGAAGGATCGGATAAAGCCGCGTCAAGCTCCGCCAGAACTTTTTCCATGCTCTCAACCCTCGCGGGGAGCTCTGAGAGCTCATGCTCCTCGGTAAAGGTAAGTCCCTTACGTTTGGGTTTGGGCTTTCTGGCAGCCTCTGAGACTACCGCTTTTTTCTCCTCAGGAGCGGTATTTTTCTTAATCCTCTCCCAGTAGGCTAGCACATCGCTCCAGCCGCCTATGACGTCCTCGATATTGCCCCTGCCGTCAAAGACCCAGGTTTCAGTCGCCACATGATCAATAAAGCGGCGGTCGTGGCTTATCACCACCACGGTTCCGGGGTATGAGGCCACGAGATCCTCCAGCAGATCGAGTGTCTCAAGATCGAGATCATTGGTAGGCTCGTCCATCACCAGCACGTTTGAAGGTCTGGCGAAAAGTCTTGCCAGCAGCAGACGGTTTTTTTCGCCTCCTGAGAGCACCGACACTGGAGAGCGCGCCCTCCTTGCGGTAAAGAGGAAGTTTGAGAGGTATGAGATCACATGCTTGCTCTTGCCGTTGATGATGACCTCGGTATGCCCGTCGGCGACGTTGTCGGCCACGGTCTTTTGCGGGTTTAACTGCTCATGGTACTGGTCAAAGTAGATTGGCTCGACGTTCATCCCGGTTCTGATATAACCATGCGTGGGCTTCAGCTCCCCAAGGATACATCTTATGAGCGTGGTCTTGCCCGCGCCGTTTGGTCCCACTATGCCTATACGGTCGTGCCGCATGACCGTGGCCGAAAAAGGCTTTATGATCTCGCGCCCTGAGAATTCCACGCTCACGTCTCTTATGTCAAAGACTATATTGCCGCTGCGGTCAGCCTCGTTGATCTGCATAATGACCTTGCCGGTGCGATCGCGCCTCTGGGCTCTCTGAAGTCGCATCGCCTCAAGATCTTTAACCCTGCCCTCGTTACGGGCAAGTCTTGCCTTGACCCCGCGGCGGATCCAGGCCTCCTCCTCGGAGAGCACGCGGTCGAACTCGCGGTTTTTAAGATCCTCCATCCTAAAGCGCTCCTCACGCAGCTCAAGGTATTTCTTAAACGATCCCGGGTATGAGTAGAGCTTGCCGCGGTCAAGCTCGACTATGCGGGTGGCGCAGTCATCGGCAAACTGGCGGTCATGGGTTATGAAGATCACCGTACCCTTAAATGAGTTTACAAAACCCTCAACCCACTCAATGGTCTCGATATCAAGATGGTTAGTAGGCTCATCCAAAAGCAGCACGTCAGGCGATGTGACTAAGGCAGAGGCCAGCGCGGCCTTGCGTCTCCACCCGCCTGAGAGTGATTTCAAAGGCAGATCAGGGTCAATTCCTATGTTGCTAAGGAGCTTTCTTATCTCACCATCCTGTTTCCAGCCGTCGTTCTGCTCGATAAAAGAGGCGAGCTTTGCCTGAGCGTCAGGATCTTCTTCCTGAGAGAAGCGGGCGAGCGCCTCACCTACCACGGGGATCTTGGAGGCCGCGAGCGTATACGCCGTGCCTTTGGTGTACTCGGGAGGATCCTGCTCAAGTCCCGTGATCCGAAGCGATCCTGAGAGCACTATCCTGCCATCGTCAAGCTCACGCTCGCCGGCTATAACCTTAAGCAGGGTTGATTTGCCCGCGCCGTTTCTGCCTACAAGGCAGATCCTCTCATGCTCTTCAACCGAGAGATCGGCGTGCGACAAAAGCTGATCGGCCCCGTAAGCGAGCGAGGCGTCCATTATGGTTATAAGGCTCACAAATCTTTTACTCCGTCAGGACCGAACACTCTTCCGGCCGGGACTTCCCTGTCCTTTGATGATCTTGATGACAAAAAGCGGTCATCCCGTCTTGCGCCGCGTCTTGATCTTCTCAAATCAGATCTTCCTTCACGCCGCTCACCATAGTCTCCAGTCCTGTAGCCGCGGCTGTGGTTACCTTCATCACGAAATGAGGATTTCTCATTGTGATATGAAGATCCGCGCTCATAGCGGCGCTTCTTTAAATGAAGCTTCCCGTCATCAGCAGCGCCTTCATTCTCATATGGAGCATTCCGGTAACTGTCATTGGATCTGTCGCGATAGGCGTAATTGTCGCGGTGATCTGCCTGTCTGTTGCAGGAATGGTCATCTCTTCCATAAAAACCGCGGTTTTGTGAGTCTTCCCCGTCCTTGTATGAGTGGGATTTTCCGTAGCCAGAGGGTCTGCCTTTATGGTAGCCACCCGCGGCGTAGCTTCTGCCATCTTGGTCAGAATCATAGCGGGATCTTCTGGCGCTGCCATCATACCCGAAATCCTGATTGTTCCGTCTTTCCGCGTATGAATGCCCGGAGCCTATCTCCTTTTGCCAGCGCGGGGCAGGACCTGAAACAAAAGGCTCAGGATTTGAGGTACGGTTCTCTTTTTTAAAGCTAAGCTCAAAGCAGCTGTGAATTTTGCTGTCGCGCTTGAAATCCTCAGGCAGAGTGTCAGAGGAGATATCCAAAACCTCATAGCCGAAGCCTTTTAAGCTCTCTTCATCGATCTTAAAAGATCTGCTGTTGGTGCAGAAGATCACGCTTCCGCCGTCCTCAAGCAGGTTTGTAAGATTGCCAAGAAGCCTTGCGTGATCGCGTCTTACGTCAAAGCTCTGGCGCATGCGTTTGGAGTTTGAGAAGGTTGGCGGATCCATATAGATGAAGTCGAATTTTTCGCTCTGCTCTGTGCTCAGGTAGCTCAGCACATCTGCCTGAATAAGCGTGTTCTCCCTGGCGTCAAAGCCGTTTAGATCAAGGTTGCGCCTGCCCCATTGCAAATAGGTTCTGCTCATGTCGACACTGGTTGTTGAGAGCGCGCCGCCTGACGCCGCCGCGACCGACGCGGTCGCGGTATAACAGAAAAGATTTAAAAAGCGCTTTCCGGCGGCCTTCTTTTTTATAAGCTCTCTTATGAGTCTCGCGTCAAGGAACAGCCCCGTATCAAGATAATCGCGCACGTTCACCAAAAAGCGCGTGTCACCCTCGTGAACCTCGAAAAACTCACCGCTCTCCTCTGGAGCTTTCTCATACTGGGAGCTCCCGCGCTGGATCTCTCGGCTCTTTAAGACCACGTCACGCCCAGGGATCCCTGTAACCTCGATCACCCCGGCTGTCATGTCAAGCTCGCGGGCTTTCTGGACTTTAGGGTTTAAGTCCTTTTTAAGGTAGGTCTGAATTACGCAGTGCCCCGCGTAATAATCCACCGCCGCCGCGAATTCAGGCACATCGGCGTCATAGATACGAAACGCGTCAGTATCAATCCGCGCGGCCCATTTTTTAAGTCTTGTGAAATTCTTAGAAAGGCGGTTTTTAAAATCCTCTATCCGACCCGGGTTCTTTTCCAGGACAGTATCATCCGCCGCGCGCTCTTTAATCTCAAAAACGCGCAGCTGGCATGGGATCTCGCCGTTGTAGAGCTTGTATACCCTGTCAGCGTGGAGCTTTAAGCAGGATAGCAGATCCGCGGACGATGAAATGACCGCGGCGCGTGATCCGCTAAACTCGCGTTTTAAGCCCTCACCCAGAGCTGAATACAGCGCTATGAGATCATTCTCATTCCCAAGGCGCTTTCCGTACGGAGGGTTGGTGATTACCAGCGCACGCTGTCCCCTTTCAAAAGGGTTCCTCATCTGTGTGGCGTCAGCCTCATTTACCTCAATGAGCCCCTCAAATCCTGCTCTTTTGGCGTTTTCTCTGGCGTCCTCAACCATCAGAGGATCGCTGTCAGAGCCGGCTATTCTTATTCCCCGCTCTTTGAAAAGCGCTATCCCGCGCTCTGATTTTGCAGTCGCCTCATCCCTGAGCTTCTGCCATAGCGCCTCATCAAACTGCTTTAATTTGAAAAAACCGTAGCTGTGACGGCGAAGCCCCGGCGCGGTGGAGGTTGCCATGGCCGCGGCCTCGATTAAAAGCGTTCCCGAGCCACACATGGGATCGTAAAGGAAGCCTCCATCATATCCCGCACGCATCAGCATGGCTGCGGCCAGGTTTTCCTTTAAAGGCGCGCTTCCGGTGGTACGCGAGATCTCACGGCGCAAAAGAGCCCTGCCCGACAGATCAAGTGAGATATAAGCCGTGCCTCCACGCTCAAGATGGCAGTATATCCGCACATCCGGGTTATCCCTGTCCACATCAGGACGGGACGAGCAGACCTTTTGCAGACGGTCACACACCGCGTCTTTTACTCTTAAAGCTCCGTACTGGGTATTGCGTATGGCCTCGTTTACACCACTAAAATCAACGGCGATGGTCTCATCAGGGGTGAAATAGTTCTCCCAGGCTATACCCGCGGCGCCCATATAAAGCTCGGTGTCGGAAGGCGCGTCAAATTCTGAGAGCTGCATGAGCACACGGGAGGCAAGCCTGCTCCATAAACATACCTTAAGCGCGTCCTCAAAACTGCCTTTAAATGACACTCCTGCGACTGTTTCACGCACCTCACTTAAATTAAGTCCGTCAAGCTCTCGGTAGAGCAGAGTTTCAATACCCTTTGGGCAGGTTACGAAGAATGAAGTGAGGCTCATGAGGATCTCCAAAAAACAATGTGCCAATTATACGGCACCCACTCAGTAGCGCCCGTGCATTTAACAAATCAGCAATTGGGATTTAACCGCCCTGGCTTAAAGTCAGAGAAAAACATTGAACCGGAGGGAAAGATCCTGGAGAGAGCGATTTCAGGTTTTGTCAGGACACCTGGGCAGAAAGTCGCGGACACGGTATTTAAAAACGAACTTACAAACGCGCTAAGAGAGCTTGAGAGTAAGGAGCGTTCCGGATTTATAAGTACGGCAGCCATCATCGTCTGCCGTACTTCTTTTATGGCGGAGGATCTTTCGGAATATCTTGGAGCTCACTGCAGGCTCCTGGTATTTGACAACGATGACAACGCGAGAAACAGCGCCATGAAAACCATGCCAGGCAGCGTTTTCAGATCCGAGTGTGAGCTGTTGCCCTATACGATGAAGGAAAAAGGAATTTCAAATCTGGATTTTGTGATCTGCAAGGCTGATCTGAACGCTATGCCACTTGATCTCTGCTCCCGCGTGATCTCCGTGATCAGGTGGTCCTTGAGCGAGCGCGGAGAGCTGATTGTTCTGACCTCATCAAGAAGATCCTCTGTAGCGCTTGACGAATGCTTTTCAAGCGTTAAGCCTTCCGTCAGCTTTGCCTCGGTTCTGCCGGTGTTCAGATATGTGTGCAGGGCGCTTGATGACAATTCCTCTGATGACGCCAGGGGGATCACCCTGAGGCAGGGAGCGCTTGTCTGATGCTTATCATGTCAAACCACAGCTCCTGCGCGCTAAGGCGCCGCAAAGCACTGTTGCCCTCATCAGGAAGGATCAGCCGCGGACTGCGCGGCCGTAACTATCACAGCGTACCTTATGACAGCGCTTCGGAGCGCGGATTTCTTATCGCGGATGAAAACGCTCAGACTTTCCAGTCCTTGTCAATACCATCTTTAAGATAAGGATATATTGGAGCGCCCCAGACATGCTCGGGATGCTCCATCATCACTATAAGAATGGCCGGAACCACCTTTTTTAAAATCTCGGTGGCGGTAGCCACCACCTTGCGGTTTGCCGAGCTCTCACAGGTCGCCCCGCCATGCAGGATCTGATTTCTTAAGGTGTAGATACGATCTGCCACAATGCCAAGCAGTCTTGAATGATCCCCCTGCTCCAGCGCCTGATATGCCTTGTGCCGGTCAACGCAAAAACGCGCGGAGGCGTCTTTCATGGAGATCCTGCCGTTTACGGCGTTCCAGAACGGCTGATAACAAAAACGGTTTTCAAGCAGCACTCTTACGCTTGAGGAGAAGCTGGAGAAAAGCGCGTTGCCTATAACCCCGTTTGTATCAAGAGTGCACACGGTACCGATGAACTCCTTGTAGCCTGCCCTGTCGCCTGCGCAGTCAACAGGTCCCATGTCTTTACCGTAGGCGGCGTTAAACGCTACCCACAAGGTCATGAAACAGCAGTCGGCGCTGACACCGGCAAGTTTTTCAGACTGAACAAGCCAGCTTAAACTGCGGTGGATCCTAAGTCTTAAAGGATCGCTCATAAGCTCTGATCTCAGGAACATCCGCTCGGCCTCAGAGTAAAAACACTCAGCTTTTTTCTCCCTGTGCCCTATTCCCTTAAGTCTGCCCGGGGTCTTTTTCCTGGAAAAAAGCATCTGCGCCTCCGATCCTTGCACCTTAAACAGACAGAGTTGAAATCCGAATCCAGATACAATCTTATCAGCTGGAAGCGGATCTTTTTTATCATCTTAAGCCCTCTGTTGAAATTGTACTTAATTGACGTAGGCTGGTTTCAGACAGGTAAGTGACTATAAAGAACTTGTATCGTTCTCAAACAGCTATTCAGTGTTACGCAAATTTTGCGCAGGCGTTTTTTTTACTGTACCAAATTGATATCTGACGCTTTAAAAAAGCACTTTTGATGCCATTTCAGAAAATCTGATTTGATTTATAACTCGTTTTTAAAAAAAATTTAGGCTGATCAAATTTTTTAAAATTGCTTAACAAATAAGGGTTAACTAATTGTTTTAGAATAAGAATAATATACATACATCTTTTGGATATCTGTCTGTAAAAGTGCTTTGCGTTAAATTTGCCTATTGCTAAGTCAAAATAGTTGAGTAAAAATCAGCTTACTTCGTAAGCGGGGAGAAACCCCGTTGCGGAGGAACGCGGGTTAAACCGCAAACAACAAAAACATTTAAAAAGGGTTTTCTATCATGAAGAATTCAATCAAGCTTTTAGCCGCCGCTGTTGCCGGCGTTTCAGCTCTGAGCGCCTCGGCTGCCCAGATCTATAACAAGAACGACACCACTCTGGATGTCACCGGCTATGTCGACGCTGTCTACTGGTCAGGTCACACCAATCAGGTCAAGGGCGCCAGCGGTGACGCCACCATCGGCAACCGTACCCGTTTCGGTCTGCAGGGCCGCACCAAGATCGCCGAGAATATCTACGGCCTTGGCAAATTCGAGCACCAGTGGCAGAACGTTGGTGACTCCTCAGGGACCAACGAGACCACCCGTGATCAGTGGGTTGGTCTGGACTTCACCCAGGGCGGCGTAATTAAAGCCGGCCGTTTCCTCAACAACGAGTACAAGATTGAGTCCGTCACCGATTACTTTGAGCGTTTGGGCGGCTACGGCGAGTCTTTCGCTACCCGTAACAGCGGCAAACTGAACTACTCAGTAAGCTATGCCGGCTTCTCTGGCGCTTTTGAGTATCAGACCGCTACCAACAATTACTCATTCAACGATGCCTCAGTTGATGTTGACCACGGCTTCAGCGCCGTTTTGGGCTACATCTCACCGGCCGTTCTTTTCGGACCTATCGGTGTCCAGCTCTCAGCCGGCTACCTGAAGTTCCAGGACGACAGCATTACCGAAGCTAACCCTTTCCGCAGCAACACCCAGTTCGGCGTTCTCGATCATGAAAACAGCTTCGGCGCTTCCCTCAGCTGGGGTACTTTTGGCAAGGGACTTTACCTCGGCACTTGGTTTGATCAGGTCAAAGCCGAGGCTTACAGCGATTACCGCGATAAAGACCTCACTATCAAGAATTCTGAGTCTATCGTAGCTTACGGCTTCACTAACGGTGTTGTCCTTCAGGCTGCTTACCAGTTCAAGGATTACGACAAGAGAGAGTCTCAGGGTACCAACAAAGTTTACAGAAAGGTTCCTTTAATGGTTGCCTGGAACCTCAACCCGAACTTCCGTGTTTGGGCTGATGACGTGATCGACGCCGGCAGCACCGATGATGTCGATGACAACAATGTATTCTCAGTCGGCGCCCGTTATATCTTCTAATAACGGCCTGAGCTGAATATTCAATTGTCAAAAGGTGCCCAAAAGGGCGCCTTTTTTATGTACGAAGGATCCTTCCGCGGAAGTCTTTTCTACCACCTGCTGTGAGAGGAGGCTCTCTAAAAGTAATTCCTCGAGCGCCTGGTTAAACGCTATTTAAGGTTATGCACACGCATATTATTTACCACGCTGTATGCTCTCTCTGAAATCACCGCATCCGCGTTTTTAACCTAATCCCGCCCTATAACGATGCATAATTCCGATAATATGGACAGATCACGCGTTATTGCCCTCAGGGTGTGCAATTCTGATAAATTCCCAAAGTTTTTGCAAAAAGTTATCAACTTTTTCAAACAAAAAATTAGCCTCTGCTTACTATATATTATTTGTTTAATCAATGTGTTAAAAATTATCCTATAGCTATTTTGTTTGTTTAAATATCTTTTATATACATATATAAAAGTGTGATCCAGATTGCTATATGAATGCGCTTGCGCAAGAATACGCACGTCGCTAATCACAATCTTTACAAAATACTTGCGCTGATTGAACAAATATTTTGAAGGCGGGAGAGGCGATAAAAAAATTATTTAATTAAAAGGGAATTTAACATGAAGAATTCACTCAAGCTTCTTGCAGGTGCAGTAGCCGCCGTTACCGCTTTTGGCGCTCAGGCAGCCCAGATTTACAACAAAAATGACACCACTCTGGATATAACAGGTCAGGTAGAGGCTGTTTACTGGTCAGGCCACAATCATGCTAATGGCGATCAGACCATTTCAAACCGCGCCCGTTTCGGTCTTGAAGGTCGTACCAAGCTTGCCGGCGATATTTACGGCTTTGGCAAGTTCGAGCAGCAGTGGGAGAACGAAGAAGACTCCAGTGGCACTAATGAGACTTCACGTGATCAGTATGTCGGTGTTGACTTCGGTCAGGGCGGTGTAATCACCGCAGGTCGTTTCCTCAACAACGAGTACAAGATTGAATCAGTTACCGACTACTATGAATACAACGCCGCTTACGGTGAGCAGTACGGTGACCGCAACAGCGGCAAGATCAACTACGCTATCAGCTACAACGGCTTCTCAGCCGCTCTTGAGTACCAGAGCGCCGTAAACAACTTCTCTGTCGGTCGTGACGTTGACCGCGGCTACAGCGCAGTTTTAGGCTACACCTCTCCTGATGTGGTATTCGGACCTATCGGTGTACAGCTCGGCGCCGGCTACCTCAAATATCAGAACGACACCATCGCCGATGGCGAGGAAAACTATCTTGACAAGAGCCACAGCTTCGGCGTCTCCCTCTCATGGGGCAACTACGGCAGCGGACTGTATCTGGCATCTTTCTATGAGCAGACCCAGTATGAATTTGGCAATGACAACGCCAACTCCGGATACAAAGTAAAGAGCTCCGAGACTCTCGTTGCTTATACCTTTGACAACGGCATCGGTCTGCACGCCTCCTACCAGATCAATGACACCTCTTCTGATGCTGATGACTCTTCAGTAAGCAGCATTGTCAGAAAGGTTCCTCTCATGGTTACCTATGACATCAACCCCAACTTCAGAGTCTGGGTTGACGACATGATTGACGCTGGCAGCTCTGATGACAACAGCGATGACAACCTGTTCACCGCAGGCGCACGCTTCATCTTCTGATAAGCGTTTAAGCTGAAAATATGGGCGTCCTGAAGGACGCCCTTTTTATGCCATAAAACCAATAAAAGACCACAAAACGCCAGAACTTTATCACGTCCTTGTACATTCCATGCTCCTTTGAGGATGAGAGCTTAGGCGCGTATAACCCTCGGTATAGCCTTCCCCAAATGCCGTGTTTACCCGTATCGCAGCCATTTTTTCATGGTCTTGAAATAATAATGAGCGCCAGACTGGCCGTTTAGCTCATCTCGGAAAGCAAAAAGGATTGTGGTAAAACAAACAGGATCCGTGACGTCACGGATCCTGCTGTGAGTACTTAGACATTAAGCGAACGGTGAATTTCCTGCACCAGCTCGTTGTAAAGATCCATGCAACGCTCATGATGGTCGTTCAGGTAATAGACCGACTGTTGCTTTAAGCTGTCTGGAGTTCCTTGTGCCATAATGGTCGCGGCCGCGTTCTCAAGCGACTTGGCGTACACCGACAGTTTCCCTCCGCCAATTGACATCGAGGTAGTGCGCAGAGAGTGCATGAGCGAGGAGTAGTTCTTCCAGTCGGCTATCTGGCAGGCTCGGTCAAGTTTCTGCTTGCGATCAGCATACATACGGCAGAAGGTTGAGGCGAACTTCATGTAAAGCTCCAGACTGTCATTGCAGAACTTCATTCCACCATCGACATCCAGGATCATGGCGCCTGAAAGATCCGGCTCGGCCATCTCACTCTTTGTCGCGTTTCGCGAAAAGTCAAGATCCGGCACGCCGCCCGGAGTAAGAGTTCTGCTCTCCATACTCTCGAAGATATCGGAGCTACTGTCTGATGATCCAAGCTCACGGAAGCGTTGCGGAGCGCTGTTTTTGGACTGAGCGGGCTCTTCATACCTTGCAGAAGACACTGCCGCTGAAAACAGTTTTTCCTTAGGCAAATAATGGCGAAGCGCGCTGTCAACTGATGCCTGATCGAATGGTCTTAAGATCAGATCACTAAAGCCGAATTCAAGCGCACTGCTTCTGGCTCCGGGAGTCTTGTCCGATGAAAGCAGGATCACCGGAGTCTCGGTGTTCTTGTTATCAGGCATTCCCCTTTCAAGCGAGAATAGCTCGCGCGCGTTCATGCCTGTTAATTTCTCATCCATGAAGATGATGTCATAGTGACGCTCGCGCATAAGCCGCAAAGCGTCATCACTGTTGGATGCCTGATCGGATTTGAGCTTTGAGCGGCCAAAGAGCTTCGTGAGAAGCGTCACACTCATCGCGTTGTCATCAACAACCAGTGCCCTGGCGTCAGGAGAGCTGAACCCTGATATGGTATCGGCGTGCTGTTTTGCCTCAAGGCGGGCTTTCTCAAGGAAGTTGCCTATAGGATCCATAGATACTATCTGCTGGGGAACGGCCGCGGTAAATACCGATCCTTTACCCGGCAGCGACTGGATATCGATAAACCCGTGCATGAGCTTGAGCAGGTTGTAGCAGATGGCAAGTCCAAGCCCCTTGCTGTGTTTTACCGCTCCTGTTGTACCTGGATTTGAGAACTGACTGAAGAAACGCTCTCGCTCCTCATCGGTAAGTCCTGAGCCGGTATCAGAAACCTTAAAGCGGAGCATTACCGAGGTATTGTCCTCCGAGATGGCGCCGGTAACCGAAAGTCCCACCTGCCCTCTTGGAGTATACTTGAAGGCGTTGTCGATAAGGTTAGATACCACCTGACGTATACGCACCATATCTCCGTAAAGCTTTGAAGGGAGATCCTGATTTACGTTAATGACAAATTTGAGATCCTTGAGCGTCGCGTCGTCCTTAGCCTGTTTTACAAGATCATTTATCATGGTCGCCAGCTCATACTGTTCACCCACGATCTCCATCTTGCCAGTCTGGATACGGGCAAAGTCCACAATACTGCCAATAAGCGAAAGCAGTGTCATTCCGGCCTGCCTTATGGCGCCGGCGAAATTGAGCACCGAGCGGTCACGGGCGGTATCGAGGATCCTGTAATCAAGATCGAGTATGGTACCCATGTGCTTTGAAACTTCATTTGACATGTACGCGAGCGCTCTTTCGCGCGCGCCGTACACAAGCTTCTCAAGCGACTCTTTCTGCTTTCTGAGCGCCGATGACCACAGCTGCTCAAGCGACATAAACAGCAGTACCGCGCCAAAGAACATGATCACGCCAAAAAGCACGAACAAAAGCGCTATGAGATGGCGCATGCCATCCATGTTCTTCTCAAGTGCGCTCTTTTCAACAATTCCTGAAACCACAAGATTGCTGTCGGCTACCTCGGCCTCATACATGATGTAGGTTCTGCCGTCATAATTCTTAAACGGCATGGCGGCGCTCGGACGGTTTTGTCTCAGATCCTTAAGCTCGACCATTACGGTACGGGCAAGAGAAGAGTTAAAGAAGTTTAGTAATTTCTGATCGTTGGAGCGCGGCCTTACCACAATTCCGTACTGGTTGCGTATCACCATACGACCATCGCCGTTTAAGCGGTCAACCATAAAACGATCGAGGAATAGCGGCTTGATTACCTTATACAGGCAGTAGCGCACATTCGCGCCGCTGAATACCGGATAGCAGAAGAGCATTCCGAGATCAGGATAAAAGCCTATGGTAGGATGACCATGAAAAACCTGAGCTATCTCAGGATATTTCACAATATTTAGCGCCTTACCCGCGACGGTATTTCCATCAAAACTTACTATGCCGGCGTAGGTTCCTTCCTCAGTAGATACAGAACTGATCGCGTTTTGTGGATCTCCATTGCCGTTGTTAAGCGCGGCGGCCGCCCCGCTTATGTGATATAGCTCAGCGTCAAGTCTTTCACGGGTAAGTGACGCCAGACGCGTAGCGTCATCAGAGAGCATGTCGCAGTAGAAGCTGTCTGAGAGCTTCTGGAATTTATTAAGACAGAACACCGCGGCGCTGACCAGCATGGCCGCAAGCAGAAGAAGCCCGATGAAGAAGAACAGCGTCCTGCGGCGCCCGGCCGAGCTGAAGATCTCGGATGACGCGTGACGCAAAAGCTCTTCTTCCTGAAGAGAAAAACTGGTTATGGTCTCGTCAAGAACGTTATCCTCAGTTGCAGATCCTCTCTCCGCGTAAGTGTTCTCTGTCTTACCTTTGCCAGCCGAGTAATTGTCTTTCGCCGCTTTTTTGTCATCGGCTTTTGGCGCATCTTTCTTACTCACAGTTCCTGTTTTCGCGCCGGCAAAAGCACCTTTTGTCTGAGCGCGGGAATTTGCCGCGGACAAAACGGTTTTAGCCTGAGAGGCTATGGCCTCTGAATGCTTTCTGACAGAAGCTGACTCTGAGGGGGTCATCGCAACTTTTCTGGCTTGCGTTTTTCCCGCCGCGCCTGAGGTTCGCTGTACACCGGGTACGGATCCGGATGACACCGTCTTTGAGACGGTGTTTCCGCCAAGCGCCGTTTTTTTGCTATCTGGCATCTGTGATCTCCACCCCCTGTACCCAGAAATTCATCCCGCCTAAAAGCTCCCTGTCAGAAAAATAATCCGATTGGGCGCTGTGAGAGTGGCCGTAATTGTCAACAAGCGGTGATTTGAATATAACCTCATCCCCTGATGACAGACTGTCATAGATTTCGTTTATTCTCTCTCTGGCCTTTCTGCCAAGCCTTGAGGAAATTCTCCCAGGTCCGAACGCGCCATCCTGAGCGCCTATCCAGACCAGATCGCGAAGTGTTCTCTCAGAATAAGCTCTTAAAATCTCAGAAAAGTAAGTTGAAAAATCAAACTCACTCCACAAAAGCGCGTGACTGGAAACCCCGCTTAAGGTATTGAAGGAAACGTAATTAATTCCTTTTTTTTCGCAGTACGCTGATACATGATCCTCATCTAACCTGTAGCAGATCACGTCAGCTCCGCGGCCTGTAAGCGTGTCAACCGAGTCTTCAGCTTTTTTCTGATCTGAAAAAGCCCCTGTCGATGAGACCAGCACTTTAAATTTATCTCTGACAGCCTTCGCTCCCATCATGAAAGCGTTTACACATATCTTAGCATTATGGTTCAGATCAGGGACAATAAAACCAGCGATTCCGCTTTTGCTTTTAAGCGCCGCCGCGGCGCCTAACATATAAGCAGCCTCGTACAGCTTAAAACGCAGCGAATGATAGTTCTTTAAAGTAACCCCGTCATCGTACCCGGTAAACTGCACGTAGGCGTGATCCTTCATGTAAGAGCGCAACAGTGAAGGATCCTGAAACGAGCTGAGCATAATGATCCCTGTTCCTCTGCGCAGCATCTGATCGCAGGCATTCATCATAGCTCTTATATCACCGTGCAGGTTGTCAGTGACTATAAGTTCGGCGCCGGCCTTAGCGCTGGCGCGGACTGCCGCGTCAAAGTTTAATGAATACCAGCCGTCAGAGTAACGCGATCCGTCAACCAGAAGTCCAACGGTATACGCCTGAAGAGTACTGACGCCGCGGGAACGCTGCCATGACCAGCAGACAAAAATAGCGATTACAAGAAGCACCGCAAGCGCGAGACTTCCTGAAAAACGCCATTTGAGTATTCCTCTGGTCACGATCTATTCCAGCATCCTTACGCCGTCCACAAACCAAAGCATTGCTTTTGATAGAGTCTGATCGCTCAGAACCTCGTCCTGACGGCAACGCAGCTGCCCTTCAGTATCCCGGATCTCGCCTGAAAAAACCTCATGGCCGTCGGAGAATGACTTCTCAAGCGACTTGATGTGATCCTGAACCGCGGTAGTAAGGTAGTTGCAATGGTTGTCAAACCAGACTATGTCATCCTCTACCCCGTACCAGCGTGTTTTGTGCGAATTCATTCTCAGCATGCGGTTCTTGATAATGAGATCGGCGAAACGCTCCCAGTTTACATTGACCATACCGAGCATCAGCCCGCGATCGTATTTGTCAGGATCCTCAAGAAAACCTATGTATTTGACCCGCCGGCGTTTGGCTGTCTCGGACACGCCGTCATTGAGCATCATGTAGGCGAGTACCTCGGAGTGCCCTTCATCTATAAGACGATCTGCGGCGGCCTCGGCTTTGCTGCGGTTGAAATTATCCCCGGTGAATATGACGTTTACCACCGCATCCTCGCGCGCCGCGCGGGCTCCCAGAGTGAAAGCGTCGATATTGCGTATATTGATGGCGTCAGGCCTTCCCGCGGCATAGCCTAAAATACCGGTGCCTGACATTGCGGCGGCGGTATAGCCCGCGATATAGCTTACCTGATAAAGTCTTACCCAGTAGGATGAGAGGTTGGGATCTCTGTTCTCACCCTCAAAGGAGACGAAATCAACCAGCGGATTGCTGCTTATTACTGATTTGCTCAGATCCGCGTAGCCCGGAGAGGCGAAAATCACCGTATTGGCGCCCCTGCCTATGAAATAAGTCGCGGCGCTCTGAACCAGTTTGGGATCGTCAAAGGCGTTACGGGAGAATATCAGCCTGCCACCGCACTGGTTGATAGCCCTTTCAAAACCATCAAATACGGATTTATTCCACCCGCCTTCTTTGATATCTCCGGGCAGCACTACTCCGAAAACCTCTGTCGGGGCGCGGTCAAAACCATTAAGTCCCGTACGCACGATGAAAAACAGCAGTGCCGCTATCGCGGCTATTGCCGTAATAATCATCAGCAATATGACTTTTGTTCTCCGATGTGCCGCAATCACAGGGATTCTCCAGATAGAAAATTGAAGTCAGAACCATCCCATGTCTGACTTTGTTCATATATTTAGTATCGGACTGATTTATCTTAATCTGTAGTTTAAAATTCTAACCTGATGCACATAAATGACAAAAAGATTTTCCCAGAAAGGTGCGTTCACGCTCAAAAGCTCACCTGGGATCAGTCCGGGAAATAAGGGAAAAACGATCCGTTGGCCGTCTGTTTCTGCATTCTCTGGCGTAATTTCTCGCTTCTTTGCGTGATAGCGCGTATGAGCAGCAGGATCTGACTGGCATCCCCGTCACGTCTGAACGCGTTAAGCCTGGTAATGAACAGATCACGCTCGCGCGATGGGATCATGAGCGGCGCGTAGCGAGCTGAGGCAAGACAGGCTTCCATGAACACCGCACCGCTCAGTTCCCAGGCCGCGTCACCAGGATAAAGCTTTAACACAAGTAAAAAAGCGTACAGCGCGCGGCCAAAAACATCTTTTACCCTGTCAGCTATCTCACCAAGCATCTGAGCCGGCGCCGGATCATCGTTTTTTTCACCGTTGAGCGCCCTGTATACCGCGTCAAATGACTCACCTGAAAATCCGAACTCATCGTCCTCAACCATCTGGCAGGCGCGGTTCTCTGCCTGAATCATCCTCGCGGCAAGCGCGGCCTCAGGTTTTGGATTACCCGGAAGATCCACTCCCTTGGCGAGCAGCTCGCACTGAGCCTTGGTAAGACTGCCAAAGCCCATAAGCTCGATATATGACTGCGCGATATACGGCGCCATGGTTTTAAACAGGGCGATGGATCCGCGGTTGCCTGTTTTATAGCGCATACGTTTTATTCCCGCTCCCGCCATGGGATCGAGCGCAATGCTTTTTATACCGTCACCAGGTATATGACTATCCTGCCTTGGATCTGGCATTGTTCCCTCCTGAAAGTGTTTTCCCGATAAGGCGGCAGGCGCTCTCATCAAGAGAGTACAGCCGCGCCACGGCTCTCTCAAATTCCTCACCGGCCACTTCCTCGTAGTAGCGCGAAGATAGCTTTATTACCTCATCCATCCTCTCTGGTGAGACATCCGCCAAAGGCAGGATCTCAAGCTGCGAACGCAGGATCTTTGAGACCTTGAAGTGTTTTTTAAAATAAAAACGCATGACCTTACTGTTAAGCAGAGCGGTTATGTAGCGGCACAGCCGCTCATCGCCATCGGGAATTATGAAATTGCAGCTGTTAAGCGTAAGTCTGCCCAACGTGTCCACAGCCGCCACCGGGCTGTCTGACACAAAACGGTAGAGGATCTTGTAGGGTCTTTCAAACATCTCAAGTTCAGGGCTTTGCTGAAAGCTGTCCCTGTCAAATACGGTATACTCTCCGCGCTCTTTTATTTTAAACGCGCTGACACAGCTTCCCCTTAGCACGACACGGGCGCCGTTTTCCTGTGAGTTTTTTATAAGCGCGCGGTTGTTTCCGGTCACTATTCCCATCGCGAATTTTGCCCGGTCTTTTAAGATAAAGTTTTTTATTCCTTCAATTCTGGCGATAAGCGCGCTCTCTTCATCATCAGTATCAAATGAGAAATCAGTGCCCGACATCATACGCTTTATGACAAACGATCGCTCTCTGGTTGACACTCTGATCCCCTGTCTAACCGTTGCCGCGCTTTTATCCTTTTCAAACGTCAGGCATACCGCGCTTGAGCCTGATGAGCCATTAAGCCCTTCCATAAAACGCGCGGAGGTTACCGTAGTGAGATTGCGGGTTATATTTCTAAGTTCTTCATAGCCTTTGGCGTTTAATAGGTCATCAGGCAGGATTAAACGCGCGATCCCGTGCCCTGGCAACGCCTCGAGCAGCTTTTGCAAAAGAGATGAAATAAAGGAAGAGCCATCGCGCCTGTCTTCCTTTTCACGGATCTTATACGCATATAGCGGATTTCCCAAAACCACCGAGAAAGATGGCAGGCGCGCTTTATCAAGACAGTCAGCAGCCCTGAAATGGCGGGTGTAATAGGACTTGTCCGTAATTCCCGTGGCAAGCGCCATGTTCACCCTCAGGATCTTTACAGCCAGAGGATCAGTATCAAAGCCGTATACACTGTATGGCGATACGCCACGTCTTATGAGGCTTAATATGAAGTTTCCGCATCCGCAGCATGGATCAAAGAATATGTCCTTTTCATTGCCAAGGTCCGCTGTTATGGCGTCGCAGATGTGTTTGGGTGTCAGCTTAAAACTGGATCTGGCTGGATTGTCAGAGAGCGCGGCATAAAGCTCTCCGAGCATGTTTGCGCCATCCTCGGGACAGAGCTTGAGCTCAGGCAGTTTTAATGAGCACTCACAAAGGCGGTCGGCGCGGTAATTGGAAACAAGAGCGCCCAAAAGCTCATCAAAAGTCGCGTTGCGCTCCATCGCGCCGCGCGCCCAGGCGCTTATGCAGCTCTCATTTGGTCGCGGTGAGGTGTTAACCATAAGACCGCCAAGGCACATAAGATTAAGCGCGCTTTCAAAAAGCGCGGCGCGTTTATAAAGCGCGCCCTGTCTCAAAGAGCTTCTGACAAGACTTAAGACAGCTCTCTCATTTACCAGAAGTCTCCGGTCATTTTTTGAAGTTCCAGTCTTTGACCCTCTTAAATTGAGTCTGCCATCGGCGTTTTTGCCTGTCGCCTTCAGATCTGAGGATACAGAGAGCTTTTTGAGGTACATTGTGGAAAACAGCGGACGACCTCTTTTGTCAGCGCCCGACGCCACCAGCCTTCCTGACTTTAAACGGTTGCGGACAGTGACGCTTGTTACACGCAGAATTAAAGCCGCCTCAGCTGCTCCGACCAGTGCATCATAAGCCGCCCGTCCGGCCATCTGGAACTCCATAAACCTGATAAAAACAAGGACAGACTATGTCTGCCCGGATATTAACCTGTATTTTAGCCCAGATTAAAAAACAACATAAATACAAAAAGGGAGGCTCGGTTTCCCCAGTTTTTATTTTCGCAAGCGTTTAAGTTTTTTTTATCCTTAAGAGATGCTTTTACGGTGATTAGCTTTTTTTGAGAGGCTCATAACGTGTAGTAGCTCAAACTTTGACTAAAAGTTCTGTGTCCTCCTACGCATAAACACCCACTGAAATGAATTTTTTAACCTTTTGAAGATAGAGTTATAAAAGTTTCAGGAGGTTACATGGATAAGAGTTTTGTTCTCCGCTCAAAGATAGTCCCCTGCGTGAGCAGTGTCAGGATCATTGATGAGCTTGAGCCCACAGAAGGCGATCTGATTGTCACCGACAAAAGAAGCCTGAGTCTGTTTCAGGAAGGAACTTTCCAGGCCTGCAAGGTACTTTTGCGCGAGGATCTGCCAAAGGGTCCGCTTACTGACCGTACGGTAGATGCCGCTGCCGCTCTCGCAGGCGCTGCGTACGCCAGAGTTATAGGAATAGGCGGTAACCTCATCATGGAGCTCTCAAAGATCCTCGCGACCGAATGCCCAGCTCCCTGCCGCGCGCTGTGCCAGGGTCAAAACGAGATCCGCCGCGACCGGGGGCTGGCCCTGGTGCCGACAACCCCGGGATCTGGCTGTGAGCTTACTCCCTTCGTCTCGATATTCCTGCCTGACGATGGGACTACCCGTTTAATCGAGTCGCTGAGCCTTGAGCCTGACATAGTCTGTCTGTGCCCGCAAAACCTCTCTACCCTGCCTTTTGAAAAACTGGCAGCCTCTTCTTTTGAGGCTTTCACCCATGCCTGCGAGTCATACATCTCCCCGCGCTCTACTTTTATAAGCCGCGCGCTGTGTGAAAAGTCGCTAAGCACCCTGGTCGGAGTATGGAGAAACGTCTCAAAAAGCGGAGCTGGCGCCATAGTCTCCTATCTTTCTGAGCTTCAGGAGGCCGGAGCGTTGTCAGGCATAGCCTACGGCTGTACCGGGCCTGCGGCAATTCAGGCGCTGTCGGCGCCTCTGATGCTGCGCCTTGGCATGAAAAGAGGCAAAGCCTGTTATGCTCTTTTTGGCGAGATCTTTAAAAAATACGACAATAAGAGCCACTCCCACGCGCTTGAGGATCTGAAGGTTCTGCTTGGAAAACTTTTAAAAAGCGAGAGCGGCGAGGCGATTGAGAATGTTAATCGCCTGTGCGGGGCTCTTATCTCAAGGGAATCGCTTGGTTCGGAAGGAATGAAGGAAAGCCAGATAGCGGAGTTTACCGATCTCGCGGTAACCCGCGGGGCTATTCTGCTCTCAAACTCCTACAGCCCGCTTAGCGCCGGTGAGGTGCGGAGCATATACACGGATCTGCTATAAAAAAGCGGACTTTGGAGCTGCTAATCATATAAAGCCGAGGGGGCAGAACTTGTCTGCCCCCTCGCGCGGTCTTTCCCGCCGTCATCTCTCCTGACGTCCAGCTCTTTGGCCGAAGCAAGGAATGTTTCTTGCAAAATCGCGGCTGTAAACAGCTTTGTCTGAAAGCCTTCTGCCCGCCTGCCCTTTATAACGGACAGCTCCGGAATTTCTTGAATCCGCATCCTTGGAACCTGACATAAATTTTTTACTGGACTGTCCTTCCATGACTTTTTTATAAAACGGCGTTAAGATCCTTTGAATTCTTAATTAAGACACGACGCTATGAAAATGATTAAGGCGCTTTGACTTTTCTTATGGCAGACAAGACAGCAGCTTATCGTATAGGTATTGACATCGGTTCCACGACCATCAAAACCGTGGTCCTCGACAGTTGTCTGAAAACGGTCTACCAGAATTACGAGCGCCATATGTCAGAGACCCGCAAGGCGCTGTTGCGTCATCTTCAGAAGATAAAAGAGATCACTAAAGGTAAGAGTTTTACACTGGCGCTTACCGGATCCTCCGCCATGGGTATAGCAAAGAGCGCCTCCATTCCGTTTGAGCAGGAGGTTATTGCCTGCTCCTGCGCGGTGGAAAAGCTTATCCCGCAGACTGATACCGCCATAGAGCTTGGCGGC
This sequence comes from Succinatimonas hippei, assembly GCA_004557545.1. Classification (GTDB taxonomy): domain Bacteria; phylum Pseudomonadota; class Gammaproteobacteria; order Enterobacterales; family Succinivibrionaceae; genus Succinivibrio; species Succinivibrio hippei_A. The sequence goes on along the minus strand of SFGV01000011.1, from coordinate 6,085 downwards.
GAGGACGCCAAGATCACCTATTTCCGCGGATCGATGGAACAGCGCATGAACGGCGCCTGCGCCGGCGGCACCGGCTCCTTTATCGATCAGATGGCCGCGCTGCTCTCAACTGACGCCTCAGGCCTCAATGAGCTTGCCTCCCGCGGCAAGGAGATCCATACCATAGCCTCACGCTGCGGCGTGTTCGCCAAGACCGACGTGCAGGCTCTGATGAACACCGGCATAAGCCGCGAGGATATAGCGCTCTCGGTGTTTCAGGCCGTGGTAAACCAGACCATAGGCAACCTCGCGCAGGGAAGACCGATTAAAGGTCATGTAGCCTTCCTGGGCGGTCCCCTGCACTTTTTGAGCGTACTGCGCGATCGCTTTGCGGATACCTTAAAGCTGTCCCCTGAGGATGTGGTTGAGGTTGAGGACTCAAACTATTTCGTAGCCCGCGGCGCGGCCTTGTGTGAAAACGCCAAAGAGTGCGATCTTGACAAGATAATAAGGATCATAAGTGCCCCGCCAAAGGAGGAGGAGAGCGTCAAATCCGCGCTTACCCTTTTTGAATCTGATAGCGAATACGCTGAATTCAAAAAGCGCCATGACGCGCAGAAGGTTTCGAGAGCAAGCCTTTGTAAGGCGAGCGGACCTGTTTATGTAGGAATTGACGCCGGATCCACCACCACCAAGCTTGCCGTATGCGACAAAAACCACCGCCTGCTCTATACCGATTACCGATCAAACGGCGGTACCCCGCTTAAAACCGCGATAGCCGAACTCAACGCGCTTTATGACGCGATGCCTGAGGGCTGCTACATCGCCTCCTGCTGCTCCACAGGCTACGGCGAAGATCTCATAAAGGCCGCGCTGCACGCCGACATGGGTGAGGTTGAAACCTTCGCCCACTTAAGAGCCGCCTCTGAGTTTGCCGACAACGTAAGCTTCGTGATGGACATCGGCGGTCAGGACATGAAGTGCTTCTTCGTAAAAGACGGTGTCATCGGCGGGCTTACGCTCAACGAGGCCTGCTCGGCAGGCTGCGGCTCCTTCATCGAAACCTTCGCCAGGTCCCTTGGCATGTCGGTAGCCGATTTTGCTGCTCTGGCCATAAAATCCCGCCATCCGGTCGACCTTGGCACCAGATGCACTGTGTTCATGAACTCAAGGGTCAAGCAGGCGCAAAAGGACGGAGCGGAAGTTTCTGACATTTCTGCCGGCATCGCTATTTCGGTCATACGCAACGCGCTGTTCAAGGTAATGCAGCTGCGCGACATGAAAAGCCTTGGGAACAACATCGTAGTTCAGGGCGGAACCTTCTTAAATGACGCGGTGCTGCGCGCGATGGAAAAGCTCACGGGTCATGATGTCACAAGACCTGATCTCGCGGGGCTCATGGGCGCCTACGGAGCGGCGCTGCTCTCATGCGAGAACTCATCAGATGACGCCCGCTCCACGCTGCTTGACCGCGACTCTCTCTCATCCTTTGAGGTCAAGGGGCGCTCCTACCGCTGCCGCAAATGCGGCAACAACTGCGCCATCACCATGCTGCGTTTTCCTGATGGCAAGCGTTATTACACCGGCAATCGCTGTGAGAAGGGCATTGGCGGTGTCAGCCTTGGCAATGAGGATAACAACATCTACGAGTACAAATACCGCAGGGTATTTGACTACAAGAGCCCTGAAAACGCGCCAAGAGGCAGGATAGGAATTCCCCGCGTGCTTAACATGTACGAGGATTATCCATTCTGGTTTACCCTGCTCACCTCGCTTGGCTTTGAGGTGGTGCTCTCGGACAGATCCTCGGCCGCGCTTTATTACACCGGAATGGATACGGTGCCCTCGGATTCGCTTTGCTATCCTGCCAAGCTCACGCACGGGCACATCATGAATCTCATCGAAAAGGGAGTAAAACGCATCTTCTACCCATGCGTGCCCCTTAACATGTACGATGAGTACATAAAGCTTGATAACCACTACAACTGCCCGGTTGTAGCCTCCTACCCTGAAAACATCCGCTCGAATATGGATATTCTCAGGCAAAAGGAGATCGACTTTATGGAGCCCTTCCTGCCCATTTATGACAAAAAGAGCATGCTGGGCAGACTTGAAAAAGAATTTGCGCGCTTTGATATTTCAAAAGCCGATCTTAAAAAAGCCATTGACAGAGCTTATTCAGAGCTTGAGCGCTACCGCAGTGACGTACTCAATCAGGGGCACGAGATAATTGAAAACGCCCGTCGCGAGGGCAAGCACCTCATATTGCTGGCAGGCCGTCCTTACCATATAGATCCTGAAATAAATCACGGGATCCCGCAGATGATCTCATCGTATGATCTGCCGATCATCTCTGAGGATTGCGTGCGCGATCTCAAGGTAACGCAGGAGCACTCCGGGCTTGTAAACCAGTGGAGCTATCACGCCAGACTCTACCATGCCGCAGAATTTGCCGCCGAATCCAAAGACGTGACACTCATCCAGCTCTCGTCCTTTGGCTGCGGGCTTGACGCCATCACCACCGATCAGGTGCGCTCGATCTTAGAGGATCACAACCGCGTCTACACCATGCTCAAGCTCGATGAGGTTTCAAATCTGGGCTCTGCCAGGATCCGCCTGCGCTCACTGCTCGCCGCCTTAAGCCGGCGCGAGGTAAGGGAATTTGAACCCATTAAATTTGAGCAGAGACCGATATTCACAGAGGAGTGCAAGCGCAAGCACACCATACTCGCCCCGCAAATGGCGCCCATTCATTTCGATCTCTTCAAAACCGTACTGAGAAAACACGGCTATAACGTGGTGATCCCGCCTATGCCTGATCGCAATGGCATAGATCTTGGGCTTGAGTATGTGAACAATGACATGTGCTATCCGGCCATTGTGATCATCGGACAGCTGCTTGAGGCGCTCAGATCCGGCAAATACGATCCTGACAATACCTCGATAGTGCTCTTCCAGACCTGTGGCGCATGCCGCGCCACCAACTATATGGCGGTCTTGCGCAAGGCGCTCAAATACGCCGGTTTCGGGCAGGTTCCGGTATTCGCCCTGCACGGTCTTGAGACCGACGCCTTCAAGATGACTATCCCCATTTTGCGTGACGCCATCCGCGCGGCGATCATGGGCGATACCCTGATGCGGCTTAAAAACCGCGTTGAGCCTTACGAGCTTGAAAAAGGCTCGGTGCGAAAGCTTTACGACAAGTGGATGGAAAAATGCAAAAAAGCCCTCGAAAACGGGCACGCTTCCGTCTACAAGAAGACCATCAAACAGATGGTTGAGGAATTTGACACACTGCCGCTTATTGACATGCAGAGACTGCCCCGTGTCGGTATAGTAGGCGAGATCCTGGTCAAATACCATCCGATCGCCAACAACCATCTTGAGCGTGAGCTGCTCTCAGAGGGCGCTGAGGTGGTAATGCCGGACTTTGTGGATTTCTTCTTGTATCTCGCGTGCGATCCAATTGTCGAGCACCGCCTGATGGGCGGATCGCTAAGCGCTGACGCCTGGGCGCGGATCTTCATCGCGATAGTCGATCATTTCAGAGCGCCCGCCGTGCGCGCGCTCAGGCAGAGCAAGCGCTTTGACGCTCCTGAGAAGATCTTTGACATCATGAAGATGGCCTCGCGCTTCGTCTCTCCTGGCAACCTCGCCGGTGAGGGCTGGTTCCTGACGGGAGAGATGGTAAAGCTCATAAAAGAAGGCGTGCCAAACATAGTCTGCCTGCAACCTTTTGGCTGCCTGCCCAACCATATAACCGGCAAGGGCGTGATCCACTCGCTCAGAAACGCTTTTGAGCAGGCAAACATCGTGACCATTGACTGCGACGCCGGCTCATCTGAGGTAAACCAGCTAAACCGCTTGAAGCTCATGCTGACCGTGGCAAGAAAAAATCTTGGCAAGGGCCATGTGAAAGAAAGTGATGAAATCCGTTTTGTGTCTGACGGCAGGTAACCTCCAAACACTTTTAGCTGACTGGCACCTTTTGATTTATCGCATTTGGTTGTAAGACAATTTTAGGCATCGATTAACACCTTGTAAGTCATACAAGTTATCTTTGGGCTTCAATTTTTCTCATTGAACAAAAAGCGTAATTTCTTTTAAATCGCGTTAAATTCTTCTCAAGGCAAAAACGTACAGTAATTAATTTGCGTAATTTACGGAATAAACAGGCTTTCAGATCTTACGGCGGGCATATTTATGTCCCTTTCAGCGCATAATCGCAAACGCTTACGATTATTTTACAAACTGTATTTTTATGACATGTTACATTTTTTCTTTATAACCTGTTATAAAGAAATTATTTGAGATTAAATAAGTTAATTCACTTATAGGCAGTTCCCCAAACGTCTTAAACTGTATACAATAGTATTTAACTTAATTCGCACTTTGAGATCGATATTCCATCTCAAATTGCGAAAATCAGGTACCATGTGCCTGTCTTCTGATTATTAAAAATATCTGACCGGGAAAACCGGCGAAAAAGACAATCCGGCACCTTTATATGGTGACGGATAAAAGAACGGAGCTTTAAGCCCCGCAACTGCAGCAGAACAGAGAGCGAAAACCAATGCTTTATTCATTGGGTGTAAGCAACCACCGCACGATTAAAGACTTAACGGTGGTCTTCACTGACCGCGGACAATCCAAGTCCATAAACGAAGAGACTTCAAAAACGTCTGTAAAAGAGGATGACGCCGAGGGTCTTTTTACTCTTGGCACCCTGAAAAAACAGCCCATAAGCTTAAAACGCGCTTTCTATCTTTCATGCTCCTGCTTCTCTCGCCTGCTTTCAGGCGAGAGCACAACCTCGCTTGACATCACCCCTAATACCACCCTTTTAAACGAAAAAGGAATTCGCGAGACTAAATTCAGCGTTGACATGCGTGTACTTGACAATGTCAACTCGCTTAAGGCTCACCGCGCCCGTTATGAGGTTTTATGCTCCAAAGGCAGGATCTTAAATGAGGTACTTGAGGTTGACAGCCGCCAGATGTTCCGCTCACGCCTTGGCAGAATAAGCTTCTTCGGGCTTCCTGAACTGCATGAAAGCAACCGGGACATGCTGGAGCGCATCATGCCTGAATATAACAGGCACTGCACCAGCTATGGCGATCAGACAGCGCTGGCGCTCCCAATCGCGGCCAAACTGCTCCCGGGATATATGCCTCTTGCCTATTCGGCGAACGAGGAGCTTCAAAAGCATCTTGGCGGGGTAAAAGAAGTAAACGCGAAGACTGGGCTAAAATCCGGCTTTAACGGTTTTAAACAGCCAGACACCTTACGCGCCAGCGTATAGCGCAAGTTTATTTGCGCCAGATTGTAGTATAAAAGCTCAGGCATAGTGCCCGGGCAGATGTGGGAAGACATCGTCTCACTGTCAATGCCTCTTTAATATAACCCCGGATCACAACGTCTTACCATCTGCATATCATTTGGAGCCTGGTTTGCTTGAGATGTCAGCGCTTCTAACATAAGATCTGAAATAACAAATCCTTTTTAAACGCCAAGATAGCCATTTAATCAGGAGACAACAATGAAGTCTACAAAACAGGTCTGTGTTGGCTCCGAGAGCTTCAGTGAGTTCATAGACGGCAACTGCTACTACGTAGACAAGACCCGTTTCCTCCGCCCGATATTCTCCACTAAAGACAGGGTCGAACTCTTCACCCGTCCCCGCCGCTTTGGCAAGACCCTGACCATGAACATGTTCCATGAGTTTTTAAACCTGGACTTTAAAAACCCCGGTGACACCAGCCGTCAGGAGAGGCTCTTCAAGGGGCTTGATGTCATGTGAAGGACACCGAGTTTGTAAAGCAGTATATGGGACAGTACCCCGTGGTGTTCATGACGCTGAAAAGCGTTTTTGGCAGGAGCTTTGAGGCCGCTGTAGGAAAGCTTGCCTCACTTATTGTTTATACAGCCTCCAATTTTGACTTTTTATTACAAAGTCCGAAGCTTAGCGATGAAGAAAAAGAGAAATTTAAGCTTTATCTTAAAGAAAACGAACTGGTAAAACCTGAAAACAGCTCCAGACTCACTGACTTTCTGAGGTTTATAAGCAATGCGCTGTACAAGCATTTTGGCCGTCAGGTGGTACTGC
>SFGV01000079.1 GCA_004557545.1 Succinatimonas hippei | reverse complement strand
CCGGGATAGAAGTTGGTGGAAAGAAATTGAAATTCAGGTACCATATTCACAGGGTCGTCTCCTCATCGTTTGTGATTTGCTACTTAAATGATAAAGGATGCGACCCCTTTTTTTGAATTTATGTACCTGGTTGACCTCTCATTTTGTGTAGGCAACAAATTCCCGGAAGAACCGTTTTCTTAGAAAGAAGTAGTCTGTGTCCCTAAATCTGTAGGCTTCCCACTAGAATACCTTAATCTTGTTGTTGATCCACTCAAGCCCGCTGGTTCTGAGCTTATAGCAGTACTTGATCAGATACTTTTATGATTTGCTAAATCCTCACGTGAAGTCCGGCGGAAAAGCCGGGTAACTTCGGTCCACTGATCCGTTCCAACTTCAGTCCACCGATCCGCTACAGCTTCAGTCCACGAATCCGCTACAACTTCAGTCCATCTATAAACTGTTCTATTTTTTTTCATAAATTTCGATCCGCTCCAACCTCGATCCATGAATCCGGCACATCCTCGATCCATTTCCAAAAGTAAGGCCGCGGATTTTACGCCGCGGCCTGTAAATCATCTGAGTGGCTTACTCTTTAAGCGCCTCCCGTTTGCTTTCTCCTTCCAGAGTTATGATTATGCATGGTTTTACGAGACGGTCTACGATTGCCTCGGCCTGAGCGCCACCGCCTAAGTACGCTGAGTAATTAGTGACCTTAAGCTGAGAGGTTATGATCAGGGGCTTCCCGGGCATTCTCGCGTCAACCAGGTTATAGAGGAACGAGAGTACAACCGGCTCCAACTTCTCAAGCCCGAAATCATCCAGCGCCAGTACTTTGTACCCGGAGTAACGCTTTAAAAGATCTCTCATGGTCTTTGGATCTTGGGCTGAGATCAATACCTCATTTGAAAACTCACTCATCCTGCAGAACCTTACCGAGCCGCCTTCCTTGACTACATTGTTCATAAGGCAGCAGGCAAGAGAGGTTTTACCAACGCCGCACTTTTCCTGGATGATGATGTTGGCGGATCTTGTGAATCCCCAGTTTTTTGAAAGCAGGTGCTACAAGTCAGGTACGTTTTCATAGTCTTGGTTTTATACCGTGCTCTTTTAGAAATTGCGTAAGCTTATCAAGATCCGGCGCTGCGTCTGAACACGATCTGCCTGAGATGGTTACCGCGGCGCAAGCCGCGCCTTCAGTTTGAGCGCTTAAAAGATCTGCCCCATGTAGCAGGGCACGTATAAATCCTGCGGCAAAAGAATCTCCTGCTCCAAAAGTTTTGGTGACGTTCTTCTGGTTGAAGGCTTTGGCTCTGACAACACAATCTTTTTCGTAGGCGCAAGACCCTTCTTTTCCATTTTTTATAACTATGATACCGCATCCTCTTCGTATCAGTTCATTCGCGCACTTGTCGCTGTCAAACTCTTTTTCTGGCAGTAAGGCATCTGAAAACAGCGCGAATTCATCTGCTGTACCTATCACGATATCGGACATGGAGGCCGCAGTGGCCAGAAATACCTTCATTTCTGCTTCGCTATTCCATGTGCCTTTACGATAGTCTGGATCGAATATGATCTTTGTGTTGGCTTCTTTCGCTCTTTGCATTGCCGTGAGCACTGCGGTTCTTGATGGTTCATGCGTAAGCGATGTGCCTGAAATCAGAATGGCTGAAGCTGACGCAAGGAAGTGTTCATCCATATCTTCTGGAGTCAAAAATAGATCAGCGCATAAATTTCTGTAGAAGATTGAAGAGCATTTACCACCGCCAGTGATCTCTCCGATGGTGATGGCGGTGCGATGACCTTCAGTATCAGTTCTTACGTGAGAGACATCTATTCCAAATTTTATGAGAGCCTCTCTTACAAATTGTCCCATTCCATCGTCAGATACACAGCCGATGAAAGCGGTTTTAAGCCCGAGCTTTGACATCGCCGCCGCTGTATTGGCAGGTGATCCTCCAAGGTATCTGGCAAACGAGAGAGAATCTTTTAAAAGACAGGTCTGCTCTGAATAAAGATCACAACTGGCCCGTCCCATTGCTATGACATCAAAATCGCGCTCGGTTTCAAATTTCATAATCAGCCTCCGATGAAGAGCAGACTAAGTTTGGGAATATAAACTACAGCAAGCAGGAGCAGCATGGACACCAGAACAAATGGCATGATTGGTTTAATCATTTTGGCCACTGGAACGCCTGAAATCTGAGAGCCTACAAACATGTTTACTGCCATAGGCGGCGTGATCACTCCGATCGCGAGGTCAAATACCATGATTATGCCCAGGTGAATCGGATTTATTCCGGCGCTTACCGCGACAGGAAGCAGGATCGGGGTGACTATCAGAATGGCGCATGATGTTTCCATCACCATGCCAAGGAGCAGAAAGAGTAGCATGATCATAAAGAGCAGGGCTTCTTTGCTACTTGTCAGTCCCAAGATCGCGGCTGAGATCTCGTGAGGAAGATGGATCAGAGTCATTACTCTGCTGAAGAATCCGGCCAGAGCGATTATGAACAGGATCTTGGCGGATGTAATCGCGGAACCTACCGCTATCCTCAGGATATCCCTGAATCTGATCTCCTTGTATACGAAGATCCCGACAAAAAGACCGTACATTATGGCAACCGCCGCGGCTTCTGTGGCGGTAAAGATCCCCCCGTAAATACCGCCTAAGATTATGACCGGCATCAAAAGCCCCGGGAAAGCGCGCATGAATGATGAAAAGAGCTTCACCCTCCCGCTCTCTTCCATACTTTTTTCAGCCTGTTTTTCATCAAGATACTTGCGGTGCATATGCCGGTTTACCAGGATCATAGCAATCATGGCAAGGAGACCCGGGATGATTCCCGCTATAAACAGGTTGCCGATTGAAGCGTTTGCCGTGACCCCGTATACCACCATTGGGATTGATGGCGGGATCAGTATTCCAAGATATCCAGCGGCTGAGGATAGAGCAGCGGCATATTCAGGGCGGTATCCGTTTTTCTTCATCTCGGGCATCATGATCCCGCCGATTGCGGCGACGGTAGCAACAGCGGCGCCTGAAATAGCGCCAAAGAAAGCGCTGGCTACAATGGTTATTGTTCCAACAGCTGAGGTCGAGGTTTTAAAAAGAGATTTGGTAAAGCCAACCAGTCTTGATGAAACTCCGCCATAGCGCATAATGTCGCCCGCGAAGATAAAAAATGGCACAGCCATCAGCGCGAATGAGTCAAGCTGGGAGAATGAGACGGTTGTTACCAGATTGCCGCTGAATCTTGTTAAAGACAGGATATAGACAAGCCCAGAGATGCCAAAGGCGAAGGCTACTGGCAGACCTATGAATATCAGAAGTAAAAAAGAGCAGAGGAGTATCATGCCGTCTCCTTGGATTTTTGAATACTAACTATCCTGACAAACGCGTGGAATGCCGCGAGGATCAGTGAAAATACCACCAGAGCATAGACAATGAACATGGGAAAGCCTATCGCCGGAGTACGCTGATCTGCCTCCCAGGTTGAAAGCGTAAGCGCGCTACCATAGGCTACGCACACTAAAAGAAAGAGAAATACCATCAGGTTTAAGATAAGCGCTATGGGAATGTGGTGTTTTTTGAAAAAATCAGATAGCAAGTCAATACTTATATGATCCTGTTTTGCCACGGCATATGCGGCGCCCATAAAGGTCATAAGGATCATGCAATAGCGGGTTATCTCCTCGCTCCACACCAGAGAGTAGAAAAAGCAGTATCTGGTTATTACCTGTAAAAAGGCGATCACTGACATAACAAGGAGCAACAACCCGGCGAGCGTCATTTCAAAAGACGAGAAACCTGAGTCCAGCTTTTTTAGAATTAGCATTTTGCCTCCGGATATAAAGCCTCGCGGGCTTTAAGCCCGCGGGCAGGTTCAATTACTTCATGCCAACGGCTTGCATAGTCGCCTTATAAATTTCAGGGTCAATTTTGTTTTCAAATTCAGGCCAGACCTTTCTCGCGCTCTCAACGAATTCACTGAGCTCGGAGTCGGTGAGACTGTTGATTTTAATGCCGGCTTTTTCAGCCTCAGCCTGATATTTGGAACGATATTCAACGTTAAGTTTTCTCTGATAGTCACGCGCGTCTGCCGCGGCGTTGGTTAATACCTTCTGAAGATCTGACGGCATCTTCTTCCAGATCTTCTCTGAGATCATGATCGGAGACGGGCAGTAGATGTGATTAGTCAGGCTGTAGTATTTGTTGACCTCAAAGATCTTGTGGGTGTATGAGAGCAGGATCCCGTTATCCTGACCATCCACAACTCCGGTCTGGATCGCGGAATAAACTTCGTTATACGGCATCACGGTCGGATCTGCCTTGACCGATTTCATCCAGGCGATGAGTACCGGAGATGCCGGAACGCGTAATTTCAGGCCGGCGAGATCCGAAGGGTGGTGGATCGCGCGTTTGTTATTTGAGAATCCGCGGTAGTCATTTTCAAGATACGCGAGTACATGAAAGCCTTTTTTCTCAAGTGATTTAGCCATAAGCTGACCGCTTTTGCCGTCAAGAGCCTTATACGCCGTATCAAAGTCAGGAAAGAGATAGGGGAAATCAAAGAGCACCAGATTGGGATCAAAGGATGACATTCCCATGGTCGCTATCAGGATCACGTCAAGCGTTCCCTGCTGCAGTCCTTCTGCCATCTCGCGCTCAGAACCTACCTCTCCTGCGGAGAACAGGGATGAGAATTTGATCCTTCCAGCGGATTTGGTCTGTACATCGCTGATAAAGCGCTGTGCGGCCTTGTGCCATGGATGTTCAACCTCAGCGCTGTGGGCAAAGGTGAGATTAAATTCGGCTTCTTTTGCCTGAACGCTCTGTGACGTACCCAGAGCCAGTGAGCCAAACAGCATTGCTGCCATGGCAGTTTTAAGGAAGTTGAGTTTTGACATAGCTGACTCCTCAATTATGTTTGATTAAATCTTTGTAATAGCCAAGAGCGTCATTAACACTCATATCGTTGTGGACTATCTGCGAGAGAGTTTTTATAAACGCGGTTGGATCTTCTGACTGGAAAACACTGCGTCCGAAGGTTATTCCTACTCCGCCGGCAGCAATCACCCCGTGCGCGGTGGCGAAAATGTCCTCAATTCTCTCGGAGTCTCCTCCTGCCACGGCGACTTTAGCTGGTGTGCAGGCAACCACTCTTGAAAATGAGTCTGGATCGCCCGTGTAAGTGGTTTTAATTATGTCGACCCCAAGCTCGGCTCCAAGTCTGGCCGCGTACATGACATTTTCAACCTTGTTCCATTCAGAACGTTTTTCAAGACCACGCGGGTAGATATGCGCGACCACCGGGATCCCCAGAGTGTGGGCTTCATCGGTGATCCTGCCTAACTGTTCTATCTGGGATGGCTGTGATTGACCCAGAACTATGCACCCTGCAGATACCGCGTCGGCTCCATAGCTTACGGCGTCTTCAACTGAGGATACCTGCACATCCTGTTTTGGATGAGTAGGTCCGAAGGTAGTCAGCTTGAGAACCAGAGGGATTTTTGCCGCGAACTCATAAAAACAAGAGTCGGCGATCCCCTTATGCATAGTAAGCTCGTCTGGTCTTGCGTCTACTATCTTTTTTACAAGTCCGCGGATATCTTCAAGGCCGTTTAAAACCCCGCGGGCCATCGCGTGATCTACGGTAACCCCGAGATACCTGCCGCTTGTGTCTGAGATGAGACGGTTTAACCTGATTTTTTTACCCAAAAGCATTTATTTTGATCTCCTGATTTTGAATTTCTGATTGGAGAATAAGCAGGGTGTTAGGAGAAAAATGAGATTTGTGACACAATATTTCAGAAAAATGATTAGAAACGCCATAAATATGGTTAAATATGGTCATAAATATGAACATAAAATGACAATATGTTCTGAGTGTCAGGTTTGTAAGATGAAGAATGATCGAATAAACGCGCTTCTTTCTTATGTAAAAGATAAGGAAGAGGTAACTCTTGATGAACTGCAGAAGCATTTTGAAATTTCAATTAGCACTTTAAGAAGAGATCTAAAAGTGCTTGAGGATAATGGAGATATAGACCGTTATTACGGCGGAGTAAGAATAAGAAAGCGCAAGGAACTGACTCCGCTGTCCTCAAGGATGAACATCAATATCACAGGCAAGACAAGAATTGGGCAAATCGCCGCGGGGATGGTGCGCGAAGGAGATGTGATATTTCTTGATTCAGGCTCTACAGCCGCCGCGATGTCCAAATTTCTTATAGACATCGATGGTCTTACGGTAATTACCAATAATCTTCTGGCAATTGACCATATCGCTCAGTTATCAAATGCCCAGCTCATCACTCTCTCAGGTGTCTATAATCCTAAAACCTGTTCCTTTGTCGGAGAACGTGTCTCTGAAATTTTGAAAGAATATAACGTTGGCAAGGCATTTATGGGAACCTCCGGACTAACAACCAGCGGTCTTGTCACACATTCAACCTCGCTTGAGGCTATGGTCAAGCGGACTGCGGTGACGCTCGCGACCACTACCGTATTGCTGGCAGATCATCTTAAATTTGATCGGGCGGCTCCTTTTACGTACGCGAATCTTGACAGCATTGATTGCGTGATAACTGATCAGGAACCATCCGCGGAGTTTATGGATCTGTTTTCAAGACATCTTGTGAAAGTTAATGTAGCGACAGGAAAAGACTGAAGATTGCTCGTCGTGTACAAGTCACTGCCAATTAGAACGTCACGCTGATATGGTTTTCTGATGACGGAACGTCTTTACGGCATAAGGTGGATGAAAACCTGTGTGGCAGTAGTCAGCGCGAGCCATTCTTTGACCAATGCCTAATGGGGTTTAATCCCATGGATCTCCAAATTTTTTATGTTGAGGTTCAGAACTTGATGACTGTTTTTTGCCTCTCAATTTCGCTCCATTATCAAAATCAGGATCAATGTACGTGTTTTCTCCCTCATTAAGACTCCTGGCGGCAATTGACGCTGCTTCCTTTTGCGCTTCATCCTGAGCGGATTTGCTGACATCACCTGACTGGGCAAAACCCTGACAGTCTGGTCGCGTCATATCTTTTTCGCTATCGCATTGGTCTTTATCATCCACTAAAACTTTCCCAAAATCTGGAACCATAGAGCCTTGATCAGTCAGTGTGTTTGCGTGGTCAACCTCTGGGGCGTTTTGTTTTTGCGCATTCGGGGCTGGTTCTGGGGCGTCCTGGTTTTCTCTTTTCAGGTTATGGGGTAGCGCTGATCAGCTCTGGCGCTTCCATAATTTTAAGCTCTTTATTTGTGGCGTATGCCCAAAGCCCGTCACCCAAAGCGCAAATAAAGGTCCAAAGACATCCTTCAATGCTTCATTAATGTCCTTTGCGTTTTTTTACATCAAAATTATCAAGGATGAGATCTGCTATTTTAATGCTGTTAGATTACGTTTTATTTTGGTCATTTTAAACTCCATTAAGTCGAAAATATTAACAGACTTAATGGTGTTTACACAGTTTAGATGTCACACTCTAGTAATGCTTGACGCAATTAAGAGGTCTTATTCCAGCTTGACAAGAATAGTTCTTTCAGGAGGCTCTTATTGGTTTGATAAGAACTGGTTATCGGATGCCCAAAACATAGTATACTTTCTTTGATTAATTAGGGTGAGTTCTAAAAATACAGTCAATTTTTGATTGAG
>SFGV01000078.1 GCA_004557545.1 Succinatimonas hippei | reverse complement strand
CGAGAATGTCCTCCAGCTTGGAGTCGATGCGGCGGATGTGGAGATCGGTCGGATCGCTCACGCCCGGGGTGATCTCGTAAACGGTGAGAGGCCCGAGGATCGCCGGATGGATCGTATACTTGTCGTAGTCGATCTGGGTGAACACGGTGTCGAGATGCATGAACGCGCGGCAGCTCGGGATATCGAACGCGAGCACGGTGCGGATCTTCGCTTCGGGATCGGCGAAGAGATTGCGGGACGCTTCCTCGATGGCGTCCGGGGAGGTGCGCTGGGAGATGCCGATCGCGAGCGTGTCCTCGGTGAGGTTGAGCACGTCGCCGCCCTCGATGTTGGCGTGGCCGTCGCGGTCGTAGTAGCGCTTGACCAGACCTTCAAAATCGGGGTGGAAGCGGAAAATATAGTCGGCGTAAATGGTCTCGCGGCAGCGGGTCGGGAAGCGCATCTTATGCAGGAACACGCCGGTGCCGACGGACGCGAACGGGTCGCGGGTGAAGTAGAGGTTGGGCATCGGATCGACGATCAGATCATCCGCCGGAGCGATCAGATCCTGCAGGGAATAAGCGGAAGCGCCGCCCATTTCCTTGAGCGTGATGCCTTCCATCGTCTTTTCGACGAGCGCCTTGCCTTCAAAATTGCCGATGAGGTACTCATAGAGCTTGTCCTGCCAGCGGCGGGTCTTGATGTTGCCCTCGGAGAGCCACTGATAAAGGAAGGGCTTCGTCTGCTCGGGATGGAGCTTGAGGACTTCCGCCATCAGGTCTTCGAGATACACGACCTCGGTGCCGTTGCTGCGCAGGATCTGCGCGAAAGCGTCGTGCTCCTGCTGGGCGACCTTGAGGAACGGGATATCGTCAAAGAGAAGCTCCGGAAGACGGTCCGGCGTCAGGTGAAGAAGCTCACGGCCGGGACGGTGAAGAAGCACTTTTTTCAGCGGCTTGATCTCGCTGCGAACGCAAATTCCTTTCATGATTTGGATCTCCTGTTCTGTAATGTTGGCTGTACCGGCGCGCAGCGCTTTCACGCCGGCACAGGGATCTACTATCCTTATCATATCCGACGAAAGCTGAAATATTGGAAGAACGGTGCGGAAGAAATTGTATATTTCTGCAATTATCGTTGTACAGAAAATCAACATTTTTACGTTTTTTCGGCAGTCATTTTTCACGCTTTGGATTTGCAATAAGCCGAAAAAAACCGCCGGAAAAACCCAGCGGGAATGGAAAAAAAGATGAATAGCGGGGAATGTTCCTAAAAAAAAACGAAAAAAAACGGAAAATTGCGAGCAAAACGCCTGTAAAACAAGAGGAAAGCCGCCTTTCGGCGGCTTTCCTTAATTTCTGCCCGTATATGCCTTTCGGAGAAAGGTTGTATGGTTGCTTTTTGAGCGGATTGTATATTTTGGGATTTTTTGCGATTTGTGAAAAATTACGGAAACGAAATTACATGGTTTCCGGAGCGGAAACGCCGATGAGACAGAGAGCGTTTCGGAGCGTAATCATCGTTGCCTTGACAAGGCCAAGACGCTGGTTGGTGAGCTCGGGGTCGTCGGGGTTGTTGACCTTCGTGGAGTTATAGTAGCTGTGGAACACCTTGACGAGCGAGATGATATACTCGGTCATCTTGTTCGGCTTGCGGTTGAGCGCGTCGGCGGCGACCTCCTTCGGGAACTCGCTGATCATCTTGAGCAGCTGCAGCTCCTTCTCGTCGGTCAGACGGTCATAGGAATCGACCGGCTTGAACTCGGGGATCTGGGGATTCTTGAGGATCGAGCACATGCGCGAGTAGGCATACTGGGCGTAGTACACGGGGTTGTTGTTGTCCTTGGAGCGGGCGAGCTTGAGATCGAGATCCATGTGCGTCGCAACGTCCTTGGAGACGAAGAACCAGCGCGCGGCGTCCACGCCGATATCCTCGCACAGCTCGCGGATGGTGATCGCGTTGCCGGTGCGCTTGGACATTTTGACTTCCTTGCCGTCTTCGACCATGCGGACCATCTGGATAAGGTCGACAGAGAGCGTGCCCTCCGGATAGCCGAGCGCGGTGAGGGCGTTCAACCAGAGCGCGCCGTCCTTTTCGTAGGTGAGACCCATATCCGCCATGTGCTGCAGGCAGTCGTTGATGCGCTTGGAGTTGTTCTCATAGAAGAACGTCTCATGCATCCAGCTCTGCATCGTGACGCGGTAGGCCTTGAGATCGCGGTCGATCTTTTCGAGCTCCTTCTTCTTGCCGTAGTCCATGAAGTGCGCGAGGCGCTCCTTCGGATCGGCGGTGAGCCACTTGTCGCCCTCTTCCTCGGCAAGCTGCGCGGCGATGACCTTGATATCGTCGGCATGGTAGCCGCCCTCGGGCAGAGGGTACTCCTTGCCGAAGTGCTCAAAGTAGCGGGCGGTGAGCGATTCGCCGAGCATGACGATCTGGTTGCCGGCGTCGTTGACATAGAACTCACGCAGCACGTCCCAGCCGCTGGCCTCCATCATGCGGGCGATGCAGTCGCCCCAGGCGGCGTTGCGCGCATGGCCGCAGTGCAGATCGCCGGTCGGGTTGGCGGAGACCCACTCGAGCAGCAGATGCTTGCCCTTGCCGGAATCGTTTTTGCCGTAATCGTCGCCGGCGGCGAGAACGTCGTTGATAACGGCGGTCAGAGCGCTTGCCTTGAGCTTGAAGTTGATAAAGCCGGGGCGGGCGACGGTGACGGACTCACACTCGGGCAGAAGCTCCGAGAGCCTGGCGGCGAGGGGCTCGGCGATCTCCATCGGGTTGCGTCGGAGAGTGCGCGAAAGCTTCATGGCGATGCTGGTAGAATAATCGCCCAGCCTGGTGTCCTGCGGCGTCTCAACGACGAGCTGGCCTTCCGTCACGTCCAGATCATAGACCTCTTTTACGGCCTTCTGCGCGGCAGCATAGATCTTGCTTCCAAAGTCGTTCATTCAAATACTCTCCTTACAACATTTCATCCATATCGCAAAAAAGCAACGGATATACGTCCCATTACTATACCATGACAGTGCGGGCATTTTGTGGTACCTTTTTGGACGCGGCGCCGTCCGGCGCGCCATGGGGAGTTACCGAAGCGGTCATAACGGGGCGGTCTTGAAAACCGTTAGGGTGCAAGCCCACGCGGGTTCGAATCCTGCACTCCCCGCCATATTAGGTAGGTTATTTTGATAGAATAACCTACCTAAACTTTTTGCCTATAAATGCGAAGAAATAGCCGAAATCCAGCTATTTCCTCGCATTTCTCGCTTTGAAATTCAAATCGCTCTCGGTCGCTCGTCATTTCGGTCGGCCGATTTTTTGCTTTCTGTGGCCTTTTCTAGCCCTTGCTCCCCGAGTAATCGTTCACTTTCAGGGGCAATCGTTCACTTTGCCGCGCAATCGTTCATTTGGCTTACATAATTCGATTAATCGTTCAAGTTGCCTCTAATTGATTGAAATGATTTCTCCAGGAGCTCCCTGTACGCATCAATCGCATTCTGGGAATCGATATCGTCGGTAGAGACGCGGCAATAGGCTGCTCCGCGCAGGATCTTTTCCTCCTGTGGCGCATCCGCCACGGCGGCGATCTTTCGCACGTTCCGGCCGTCCATAGAGTCCAGCTGTTTGAGCAGGGCGTTCTTTGACCGCTGGCGCTCCGCCTCAAAGCTGGCTCCTACTGGGGCTGTCTTCGGTCGTTTGGCCCGCTCCTCGGCTGTTCTGCGTCCATCGTTCATCGCTTCACCTCCCGCTCTCGGTTTCTACGGATTGTCATATAAATCGCCTCCATTTCAGTGTTATCTGGCGAAAAACTCGCTATACCCATATATCCATAATTACCGAGAGTTATCAACGTCCAGCTGGATGTATTTTGAGAAAAAATATAGAAAAATGCCCATCTTATACGGATGATCCGCGCAAGATGGGCACTGTATTTTTATCTGCTGCTGATGAATAGAAGATCATAGGGGTCAAGCTCAAGGGCGGCACAGACTCTTAGGCCGATTTTGAAGCTACAGGTTTCGAATGGCCGGATGCCTTTTTCAAACCGCTGATATTGCTGCAGTTCAATCCCGCTCTCCATGGCGACCTCTATTTGCGTCAGGCCGAGCTCTTTTCTCCGCTCCTTCAGGATGGCGGGTATTTTGTTCGTCACGGCGATCCCTCCTGTCAGCCGGGTATATTACCGTAGATTTTTAGTAAAATCAAGTTAATTGTCACCTGGAACCGACAAGCTGGAATTGAAGAAAAATGGCGTATATGATATAATTGATTATCCTGTTTATAGGAGTTGTATGTATGCAGCTAATCGGAGAAAACGTTCGCCATAAGATATACGGTGTCGGAACGGTGATCGAACAGTCCAGTACTATGATAACGGTGCACTTTTCATCCAAAGACACCAAGTTTCCTTATCCCAGTCCGGACACGTTCAAGAAATTCCTGACGGCAGAGAATCCTGATGTTCAGGCCGCTATCCTTGACGAGTACGCTCGGGCGGAAGAAGAGGCCGCAAGAAAGCGTGCGGAGGAAGAAGCCCGAAAGAAGGCTGAGGAAGAGCGCAGAGCCGAAGAAAAGCGAAAAGCTGATGAAGAAGCAAGGGCCCAGCTTGGCCGATCCCGCTCGACTGAACGCAAGTCGTACGTAAAGCAAGAACGTGTTCCCGGAAAGAGAATGACGTTTTTTGTCTTCCAGGGAAGCATGTATGAAGAAGAATGCCGCGGTGGATATATCTGGGCGCCGGTTGCCAATAAGGAAGGCCTTACCCAGCACCATTGGGATCGCCTTTTGGATGTCCGGCCAGGAGATGTTATTTTCCACGGTTTTGATGGTTATATTCAGGCGATAAGCACCGCACGCGGAGAATGCTATGATTGCATTCAGCCCGAGGAATTGCGTTCCGAGGATCTATGGGAGCCGGAAGGCCGCCGAGTCGATTGCGAGTATATTCAGATCCATCATCCGATTAAAACCGCCCTTGTCCAGGACGATATTCTCCGGTTTAGCAACGTAAAATACTCGCCCTTTAACAAGTATGGCACTGGGAACCAGGGCTATCTGTTTGAGCTAAACAAGGAGTTAGCGCGGATTTTCCTCCGTGAGACGGTTAAACGCAATCCGTTAATCGGTGATATTGATTATGTGCAGGAACTGTTGACGGAGGGTGACGACGCCACTTAATCCCGATGCTGCCCGTAAAAGGTGATCGTAACATGAGCACAAAAGATCCCATCGTTGATAAAGAGTGGGCGGACTTAACATACGCCCAAAAGAACCATGAATTGTTTCTAAAGCAAAAAAGGACGCTGGACATGTTTCTGGAGCATGGAGCAATCACTCAAGCGCAGCACGATAAAAGCCTCCATGACCTGACAGAGAAGATGGGAGAAACCAAATGAAATCCGCTCATTGGATACAGCGCACACATCTCTTCCGGGCGGATGAGTTTATCTGCTCTGAATGCCGCTCCGTAAGCAACAAACCATATAAGGAGTGCCCGGCATGTGGTGCCCCAATGAGGAAAACAAAGTATGAGGCATCCTGGGTAGATGAAGCTGAAGGGCTATCAGCTATATTGGATGACGATTGGTAAGTGGATTATCTCTCACGTAGGATAATATGATCTTTCAGCGCACTTGGTTGTATCAAAAATGCTTGATGGAGGTTACACAATGGACTACACAATGGACGAATCTGAAATG
Organism: Succinatimonas hippei; assembly: GCA_004557545.1. Taxonomy (GTDB): domain Bacteria; phylum Pseudomonadota; class Gammaproteobacteria; order Enterobacterales; family Succinivibrionaceae; genus Succinivibrio; species Succinivibrio hippei_A. Next base: position 4,987 of record SFGV01000078.1, on the reverse strand, counting down.
CTTGATCTCTATGAAGAGCTTGTTGAAACGCTTCAGCAGTTAAATAAAGAAGCTCCAAAGATTAAAGAACTATATGATAACTCTCAAAAAGAACTTGAACAAGCAAGAAGCGCTCTACAGAATGTGTTGTCCCATGCAAAAGAAGAACTCACCAAGGCGGAGACTGCTGGGACGAAGAAAATCGCAGATCTTTCCGCAGAGCGAAAAAAGCAAATTGATGAACAGATCAAGACACTTGATGATGTTGTCTTAAGAGCGGCAAATCTTCAGAAAGTGCTTGGAGTATCTTCTGACACGGCCCAAAAGATTAATGAGCAGATTTCTGGATTGTCTCAAAAATTGAGCCTGATAGAAGAAAGTGTTGACGGACAGAAGGCGCGCTTTTCGAAACTTGAAAAGAGAATTGGGGTTTTAGAAACAGCGTTTTTTGCTCCTAACCCACTCATGGAAATCGATTACTCTGAACTTGCTCCGGGCATTGACCTTTACAACAAATATAATGGCAGAATTGGACGCCCTGTGGTTTTGGAGAAGCCAAACTATACAAAAGACTATTGCTTTAGGGTCAGCGGTGTGGATGAAGAACAAGGTGTTCTAATTGGGCGTTATTATCAAATGGGCAAGCTGTACGGGAATAAGACGACATTTAATTATTCGTACCCCTACTGTCGAATGTTTAATGGGGATACACTTGATGAGGTAATCTCGGGTGAGATTTGATCTTCCTCGTGGAGGCGCAAAGAATGAAAATTGTGGTTTTGGATTCGCTTCTACAGCAAACCGTTAATAGCAACATTCCAACGCAAGTAATCCCCAAAATATTTGAAGAGTTTCAACGCCTTTCTGAGCTTGAAAAAAGTGGTCGGAATACTGTTGAAGAGTATATTAAAAACCACCATGGCATTAAAATGCGGGGCGTTGAAAAAATCTATAAATACGAGCTTACAAGTGGCGATAGAATTCTTTACGCTCATAGTGTAGATCTTCCTTGGTTAAATCACCGCGTGAGTGATTCATATGTTCTTCTCCGCTTTTCAAAACATGATGACCAGGGGGACACGGCCAAGAGATTTGACCTAACCAAGGAACGCGGATACACTTATATACGAGAAATCGTTGATAAGATGACTGAACTTGATATCGATGCAGTGAACAGCACCGATATCTCTATGGAAGATTACGTTGCTCTCGCAGAAATCCTTAATTCAGATGACTATACGGCATGGCATAAAGTCTTCGTAGTTCAGGATGATGACGACTATTCCACCCTCTCACTGGAGGAAATGGACGTTTATTTATCTAATGAGCAAGACCAGTGTATATCCGACTTTTTTGCAAAGCCCTGTCCGACACTAATCATTGGTGGTGCCGGTACTGGGAAAACGCTCATTGCTGTCCACCTTCTTATAAACTACGTTAAGAATAATAGTCAAAAAAGAGCGACCTATTTTACGCAGTCTCCTGAGCTCAGGAAAAAAGTCATCGCGCTATTTAAGCAGTATGGAAATGACGTAGACGCTGAGTCAATTGACTTCAATGACATTAGTGAGTTCTGTATAAAGCAGCTTGGGCTGAAGCATTCTAATGCAATATACACACGTGAGTTCTTAGCTTTTGTAGAGAGAACTCCAGCAATTATTGAGCAGTGCCGCCAAAATGATCTTACACCAATTGTTATATGGACGGAAATCCGAGGGATTATTAAGGGCGGAATGTCGAAAGAATGGACTAGAACCGGTCCAATGAATCAGAGCCGATTCAAGGGCAGCATCACTTCTTTAGTTAAACGAGGTTATTTCAGGCGGGACAAAACTGACAAAAAAAGGGTCTTTCTAACTGAAGGAATAGATGAAATAGAAAAGCGGCTCAAGACAGACGAGGAGCTTAGCGCTGTCGACAAAGAGAATCTTCGCTGTGCTATCAGTTATTTCTCTAATTTCGATCCGAGCATCCGCATGCTTACCGAAACCGAATATGCAAGCGTTTCTGAAGAAATGTCATCTGTAGAGCTTGAAAAAAGAGCGGTAGTTTGGGCTATATGCAAGCAATATGATGATTTCCTTAAGGAAAAAAATTTATACGACGAAAATGACCTCGTCCGAATGATGTTTGAGCAAGGTATCTCAGCAGAAGCAAAATATGATTTAACTGTGATTGACGAAGTCCAGGATTATTCTGAACTTCAGTTGTTTCTCATTAGGGCTCTGACCGAAGGGAATAAAATCGTTTTCGCGGGTGATGAGCACCAGAATATTAATCCTGCATCCTTTAGCGAGAGCAGGCTCAAATCTCTCTTTTATCAAGGGAAAAAGGCAAAGCTCAAAACAATTCGCTTGAGAAAGAATTTCCGCTGCCAGCAAGGTATAATTGATATTACCAATGCCCTTGCAGATGTCAGAAGAACGGCAATAGGAAGCGGTTCCGCTGAGAATGAGGCCCCAGAAGAAGCAATACGGCATAGTGATGCATTTCCCAATCGACTTGTCTACAGTGAGTCTAACCTCGCATCCTGTATCTGTGAATTAATTCCTTACCCCAAAGCCGTTTTTCTAGTCCCGGATCAGGCTGCGAAAGACAGTCTCTTGGACTTAATCAATCAACAAAAAGAGTCTATTACTGCTCGAATTGGAGAAGACAAGTTTATTGCACGGTTAAAAAGCGCCGTCTTTACTGTAGCGGAGATCAAGGGTGTCGAGTACGAATACGTTGTCTGCTATGATCTGATTGGAACATACATTGAAATTTGGCAAAAAATCCTGTCTGGTGTTCATCAGCAAACAAAGTATAGATACTATTTCAATCTCCTTTATGTGGCTATGACCAGAGCCCAAGAGTATCTTTGTATTGTTGACAAGCGTCTGTCAGAAGATCTCGACCAGAAAATGGGTTTCAATCTAGTCGCGTCTTTTGATGCTGAACAGCTGTACTGTAACAGGTTGAGCGCTTCAGAGCAAGATTGGTATGAGCAAGCTCAAGAGCTAGAAAAGAACGGCAAATACCGTGAAGCATTGCACATGTATACTGCTGCAAAGGCTGAACCGATTTGTTTTCATCGATGCAACTATTACATCGCTCTTGAAGAGAAGGATTATGATTTAGCCGTCATTTATGGGCTTGTATTAGACACCCCGTCCATGGTTTCGGATTATCTCGCTGATGTAAAATCATCGGACCTGGAAAAGCTTGCTGGCGCATATGTTTGCTTAAAGAGCAATCCAGATGAGTATGAGTATAGACAAATTAACATTAATATGCTCATAAGGACTTGTATTCCGGACGAAATGCAAGATGAGGTGCAAGTTAATCTGCTCAACGCACTTCGGAAAGCATTGCAAACCCATTCTTCCAAGGTGAATGGGTTGGGAATCGTATTTCCGAAGGCGGAGATGGCAAAGGAAAAGAAACGGGAGAGTGAACCAAGTCAAACGGAGATAAAAGATCCGAAAGTTCCAGCTCTCAAAATCGGTACACCGGTTGCAGAAAAAATCGTTAAGTCTTGTGATTTGTGCAAATACCGTAGGAACGGCACATGTGGACAACTTAAAGATCAGATTTGTAATGACTATATTCCTATACCCTATATCAGCAAAGAAGAAATGGATAATTGGCCTAAATATGGGGATGCAACAGCAATACGCTTCGGTTTAGCTGGCAGATACTAATTGCTTCAGATACTCTATCGATGGAGAATTATTAAAACTATAAATGTGGTTGCAGCAATCATCCGTGATGGGAACCGAGTCTTTGCCACGCAGCGCGGATATGGAGAGTATAAGGATGGTTGGGAGTTTCCCGGCGGAAAGATCGAGCAGGGTGAAACCCCGCAGCAGGCCCTGATCCGGGAGATAAAGGAAGAACAAGACACCGATATTGCTGTTGGGGATTATCTCACGACTATTGAGTATGATTACCCGGCCTTCCACCTTAGCATGCAATGCTTTTGGTGCAGGATTGTGGACGGAACTCCCGTTCTTAAGGAGCATGAGGCCGCCAGATGGCTTGGTGTGGATCACATCGACAGCGTTGATTGGCTTCCGGCAGATCTGACGATCATTGAGCTTATCAAAGACAAGATGTTTGATCAGGTGGCCATGGAGATTCTTCAGGAGCATAAAGCGGCATTTGAGGAGCTGGCAAAGTAATGGCAATTACAAAGACTGATTTCATGCGCGGCATGGAGTGTCCGAAGATGCTTTGGCTCGACAAGCACAAGCCCAGCCTGAAAGTTATTCCTCCGGAAATACAGACGAGATTGGATGCAGGCAACGACTTTGGTGATCAGGCAATGGGCATGTTTGGCCCATACAAAGAGACGACAGTTTATCGGCCCGGAACCACCATCCCGGACAAGGCTGCGATGCTGCAGCGAACGCAGGAGCATCTGGAAGCCGAAACGCCAGTCATTTGTGAAGCGGCCTTTTCAAATTACAACAATTACTGTGCGGTTGACATTCTACCCAAGACGGACACAGGGTATGACTTCTACGAGGTTAAAAATGCACCGGAAGTATACCCTCAGTTTGTAAAGGATGCTGGCTTCCGGTATTACATCATGGCACGATGCAAAATGAAGATCGGTAAAGTATATATCGTTATTCATGGTCCTGATGAAGAGAATCCCTTTGTCCCTGTTGATGTCACTGCAGAGGCAAAAAGTTATTACAAATGGATCAACGATCATATCTGGGACCTAAACCGGATCAAGTCTCTCGGTTATGATACCGGTGAGCGCAGCCTCGCCGAGCGTACGCTGGACCTGGGCTGCACCGGACTGACGCTTCTGCTTGTGTGGCTGCTGCTCCGTTGGGGCGGGGCCTCGCCCGAGATCGGCGGCGCAAGCTTCGGCGCGCTGTTTCTGGTCGGTCTCTCGACCAGTCCCCACTGTCTTGGCATGTGCGGCGGCATTTTACTCTCCGCCTGCCGCGGACGCGAAGGACAAAAGGCGCTGTTCGGCGCGGCGCTCGCTTACAACGGCGGGCGCGCAGCC
>SFGV01000010.1 GCA_004557545.1 Succinatimonas hippei | reverse complement strand
AGTGGAAAAGGAAAATTTAGGAGAAGAGAAGCAGAAGAGGATTTCTTAACAGATCATCTTGGAAGGATCCTTCAGATCATCTTTGATGATCCCCAACAAAGTCCTTTATGAGCCTTTCCTCAAGCGGGATGAGACTTGGATGCTCGTTCTGGTTTCCGGAGAATAAATCAAACCCAAGCGGAACTCCGTCACCGTCTACAAACAGTCCCATCTGGACTATAGGATTGGGACGGTTCTCTTTTGAGTGTCCATACCTGCGGTGTTCATCCTCAGACTGAATTTCAAAGTAAAAGTTGGTGCAGTCGTAGAACAGCACCTGCTTGTTTCTGGGCCTTACCCCTTCAGAGGCGCGGTAAAGGAAGGACTGAATGTAGTCATGCTCCTTACTGAGTATGTCCAGAGCGCGGTATAAGTCATGCAGCTCATATTCAGGCTCGTCCAAAAGCTTTTCTTTGCAAAAGCCGTATGTGGAGAGCTTGGACTTTGGATCTAACACTCTGGCGTATACAAGGTGGGCGATGATCTGCTCTAAGTCATACTTGCACCTTCTGCCTTTCATGAGCTCGCCTATAAGCTCCTTAAACCCAAGAGAGTACAGAACCTGCTGAAGCGCCATGAACCCGGCGCAGGCGTTTACCTTTTCTCCCTTCTCAATCCTCTTGCCCGGGGTGAGCTTTATTTCCAAAGGCTCAGGCTGTTCCTCTTTACGTTTACTCTCAAGCCGCTTAATTTCCTCTCTGCACCACTCCTCGATTTTGCTTTCATCAGTGGTACCCAGCTTCTCCGAGAGTTCGGCTCTGTTTCCCAGTCTGGCCACGACAAAGGTACGAACCTTTCCTTTCTCCCTTACCCCTGAGCATACGTAGTAATTGACTGAGTTTTTGCTTCTGACTTTATTGAGGTACATATGCGCTCTCCGGATGACACAAACACTTATATCAATGGATTATAACACATTATAACACAAAAATCAAGTATTGTTGACAAATAAAAAAATACCCAAGTTTTTGAACCTGGGCATCATTTAGTCATCACTGAGGTCAGGGTATTAGGGGCAAACTGTCAAACGTTCGTTCCGGGCGTGTCCGGTGCTCAGGTTTCAAGCCATATACGAAAAGATGAACGTGTTTGTTCACAGGTTTGGTGACCTTAAGTATATTTTTATAAAATGACAGATAGGAGAAATTGTATGTCCGCGGACTGTTTTTCATTTGTTGTTTATATGATTCATGCCTGCGCCGACCGCTGGAGCGTTACTCCATCCAGGGTGTACAAGGCATTAAAAAAGAGCGGCTGTCTATATCAGTATCTGGTTCCCGGCTATGACATTCTGCACACACAGAGCACGAATTATGTGGTGCGTGATATAGAGGAATACCTGAGGCAAAGGAAGGTGACCGCGTGATTGTTTATCATGGTTCTGACGTGGTCGTTGACCATCCTGATATAAAGCATTCCTTCAGGGATCTGGATTTTGGTCGTGGCTTTTATGTCACAACCATAAAAGATCAGGCGGAGAAATGGGCAAAACGCAAAGCACTCTTTTCAAAAGCCAGTGGTCAGGCGGTTTTAAGTATCTTTGAGATGAAAGAAGACCTGAAAGGCTTTGTGTATAAGGATTTTGGCGATGACATCGACTCATGGATCGACTTTGTCTGCAAATGCCGTGACGGAGATCCGGGATATAAGGTCTTTGATCTCATAAAAGGTAAGGTGGCCGATGACAGGGTGTATAGGGTCGTGGATATGTACCACAGCGGTGTATGGGACAAAGCGCGAGCTCTTGAGGAGATCCGTATTTATCCGACTTACGATCAGATCGCGTTTATCACACAGACAGCGGTAGAAGCGCTACTTTCTTTCAAGTCTTCAGAGAAGGTGGGATCATGAACGGAGAGATCCTGGAAAAATACTACCAGGAAAGGCTTGAGGAACGGCTCATTGCGCGTCTTGCCAAGGTGAAAAATCTTTCGCTGGAGCAGGCAATGGATATTTATTACCACAGCCGCCTTGCTCAAAACATTCATGATGGCGCGTATGATGTGCAGTACCTTGACTACAAGGTGCTGGTTCAGCTCCTTCTGGATACGGAACCGGATTTATTTATCTGACATTCACTGTTAAATCTAAAACTTCAAATAATATAGCGCTGTTGGAAGCAGTTGATCGTCACTTGATTTTTTCACAACGATCACGAAGTTCTTTCCCAAAAATACACCAGTCAGTAGTCATAAACGGATCGTGCTGAGCCGTCATTTAAAATGCCTAAGCGTAACCGTCTGCAAGATCCATCAGCGATTTGTTATCAGACTCTTTCAAATACCCGGGATACTCGTATACAGCGCGATGATACCGTCGACAGCTCAATAAGAACGCCTGTCTTTAATAAAAATAATCAATAAAAACAAGCAGGTTATGGAATTGAGCCAAAATGCTCTTAAAGATAACGGACATTCAGGAGCAAAAAATGCTGAAAATTGGAACACCGGCGCCGGATTTCACGCTGCCCGATCAGAACGGGGATACGCGCAGTCTTTCTGATTACCGCGGACAGAAAGTGATTTTGTATTTTTATCCCAAGGACATGACTCCCGGCTGTACCAAACAGGCCTGCGGCTTTGGCAGTCTGTATCCACAGTTTCTTGAGAAGGGCGCGGTAGTGATCGGGATAAACAAAGACAGCGTGGCCACGCATAAGAAATTTACCGAGAAGTACGGACTGCCGTTCACTCTGCTCTCAGATCCCGAAAAGGTCGTACTTCAGGCATATGATGTCTGGAAGGAAAAGAAAAACTACGGGAAGGTGTCAATCGGCATTGTGCGCACAACCTACCTTATAGATGAGAATGGCGTCATTGTAAAAGGTTTTGACAAGGTGAAGGCAGCCGACAACCCGGCGCAGATGCTTGATGCATTGTCATAAGGGATCTCCTTTATAAAAAGCAGACCAGATTGAGAACCTGAGGTCAGGCCGGAACATCAAATAACATCCAGGCGCCATGAACTGAAATTTGGGCGGAATGTCATTTTTTTACTTTCCGCCTTCAATAGTGCTTGAAAATAGCTGAGGGTATATTCATACTTGAGATAAGATTTTGATTTAAAAATTAAAATCTAACCTGCTGGACAATAAAAAGAATAACAAGGGTTCTTAAATGGTTAAATTCTTATCGACGGTACGCGGCAGACTTACCGCGGTCTTCGCGGTTATAACCGTAGCGATCGTGTTTCTCACTTCAAGTACCATTCTTGACTCCAGAAAGAGCAATGAGCTCGCGGCAACAGCCACCACCATTCTGCAGGTCCGTTTTGACCGCACAAGCCAGACCATAGCTACTCTCTATGGTGTGCACGGGGCTCTGCTCAAGCTCTCAGAGAAGGACGGCGCGTCTTCTGACGATGAGCTCTCATCAGTTGTAAACAGTCTTGAGCGTTTCAAAAAATCCTATGAGGTAATGCAGGCTACGCGTTACCCAAAGGAGGTTGGTAATGTTAAACAGCTTGGCGCCCAGTATGTCGAAATAGTCGCAAATAACGTAGTTCCTTTGTTACGTGAGGGCAAAACCAATGACGCGGCCAGGATCATTTTCAGTCATCTTGACCCGCTTTATATAGAGCTTGCCTTTAACATGAGCACCATCAACAGATATCAGGCAAAGGAAGCGCAGGAGGCGGCAAACTCCATAAACAGCAATACACTGCTAACCGCAATTATTGGTATCCTGATAGTAATTGTTTGCGTCGTGATGGCAAGCGCGATTCTTGGAGCCATTTCAAGCGGGATAAGCAGGGTGCTTAAGGTAACCTCGGTGTTATCATCAGGTGATCTGAGCAAACCTGTCAATACCAGCAGATCCGATGAGTTTGGCAATATCCTTAAATCACTTGAGCTAATGCGTAAGGATATCGCGTCAAGTATCGGCCTTATAAACAATACTACAGAAAGCGTAACTGACAGTTTCAACGCGGTAAAGGAAAACGCGCTTAAGATTGCCGACGCCGCCTCCCAGACCCAGAACCGCGCGCTTACGGTCGCCGCGGCCTCTGATGAGATGGTTTCAACTACCGCGGATATCGCGAAGAACTGCGCCAGCGCCGCGGATTCAGCCGAGGCCTCCGACAAATCCACTGAAAAGGGCGTAAGCGCTGTAGAAAGGACCATCGAGGGGATCCGCAATCAGGCTGAAAGATCCAAAAATGACGCGGCGCAGATCAATGAGCTGGTTGCCCAGACCGAGCAGGTCAGTACCATCGTTCAGACCATTGAGGACATCGCCTCCCAGACCAATCTTCTGGCGCTGAACGCTGCCATCGAGGCTGCCCGCGCGGGTGAGGCCGGTAAAGGATTCGCGGTGGTCGCCGATGAGGTGAGAGCTCTCGCCTCGCGCACCGGCGCCTCAACCCAGGAGATCACCAAGATGGTATCCAAGATACAAGAAGAGTCTACCAGCGCCAATGAGTCTATAAACGGCTCGCTTGAGAATATGAACCGGCTGGCCCAAAGCGCCGAAGGGATCACCGGAGAGCTTGGCGAGATCTCAAAGAGAGTGCAGGGAGTAAACTCGCAGATAACCCAGATAGCGACCGCCGCCGAGGAGCAGACCACCGCTACATCCGAGATCTCTACCAACATGCAGCAGATCACAAGCGCCGCCAAGGATCTCAACAGCATTGTCGGGATCACTGTTAAGTCAGTGGACGGTTCGCTCTCGGATCTTGGAAAGCTGGTTGATGCGGTATCCCACTTTAAGATCTGACGGCCTTAATTTTAAAAACCTATGACCCAAAACAGCCCGCCTTCGCGGGCTGTTTTGACTCATAAACTTAAGCTTTAACGCTTTTTGCTCCAGAGCGGTGCCATATAGCGATTGAAAACGTTAGGCCTGCCTTTTTGGTATCATTCCACAATCCTACAAACAGGTTTGAGAAATGATCACTACTACTACCACATTTATCGTCTATATCTTCGGGATGCTAGTCATCGGCATTATTGCCGCGCGTTCTACCAACTCTCTTAATGATTACGTGTTAGGCGGACGCCGCCTTGGCAAGATAGTCACCGCGCTTTCAGCCGGCGCCTCTGATATGTCAGGCTGGCTTCTGATGGGCCTCCCGGGAGGGTTGTTCGTAACCGGTATTTCGGCGTCCTGGATCGCTATCGGTCTTACGGTGGGACAATGGTGCAACTGGAAGTTTGTGGCCGCAAGGCTACGCTCGTTTACCGCCAACGCCGCCGATTCGCTTACGCTTCCTGACTATTTTGCCGCCCGCTTTAAAGATCAGAAACGTATAAGCGCGGTGTTTGCCGCGGTGATTATTCTGATATTTTTCGTAGTCTACTGCGCATCAGGCATGGTTTCAGGCGCAAGGCTGTTTGAGCAGACCTTCGGCATGGACTACTCAAACGCGCTTCTGGTAGGCGCCGCTTCAACCATACTTTACGTATTCATAGGCGGTTTTCTCGCGGTGTCATGGACCGATACGGTGCAGGCAACCCTGATGGCGTTCGCGCTTATCATCACTCCGGTGATCCTGTTCTCTGACGCAGGCGGCATCGAGGCAGCCAACGCCGCGGTTATAAGCAAGGATCCCTCACTCATGAATTTCATGAACGGCGTTTCGCTCATCAGCATCATTTCCTTCGCAGGATGGGGATTAGGCTATGTAGGTCAGCCGCATATTCTGGTGCGTTTTATGGCCGCAAGGAGCGTGCGCGGCATGGGCGGCGCCCGCCGCATCTCAATTTCCTGGATGATCCTCTGCCTTCTGGGCGCTGTGCTCATTGGTCTTTACGGCAACGCCTTCGCCGCCCGTCATCCTGAGATCTTAATCTCAAACCCCGAGCAGATCTTCATAATCATCACCCAGACTCTGTTTACCCCTTGGGTTGCCGGAATTCTGCTCTCGGCTATCCTGGCGGCCATCATGAGCACGCTCTCATGCCAGCTTCTTGTAGCCTCGACCACCCTGACCGCGGATTTTTACAGAAGACTTATCCGCCCCCAGGCATCGCAGACCGAGCTTGTGTGGACAGGGCGCGTGATGCTGCTTTTGGTCGCGATAATCGCCTATGTGATAGCCACCGATCCTAATTCAGGGATCCTAAAGCTGGTTTCCTATGCCTGGGCCGGCTTTGGCGCGTCCTTCGGACCTGCCGTGGTGTTCTCGCTCTTCTGGAAGCGCATGAACCTCAGGGGCTGCCTTGCCGGCATGATTGTCGGAGCCCTGACCGTCATACTTTGGGAGCATTGGGCCCTGCTTGGGTTATACTCTCTGGTACCGGGATTCATCTTCTCGTCTTTAGCCATTGTCATTGTCTCGCTTGCGACCTCATCCTCAAACGATGACTGTGAGAAGCTTTATGACAACCTTGAGAAGGAATTCTGGAAAGAGGTGAAAGAACGCTGAGGAAGCACGAGAAATTGAAACGGACCATCAGACTGCCTGCCAATGTATATCTGAAGTCGCGGCTAAACGAGTCAGGCGTCAGATTTACTGTTAACACGGTAGACACTATCTGCAAAAAGCAGTTTGGTCCGTCATTCTTTCTCGTAACGGCGCTCCTGTGCCTGCTCTGGTGCCTGCTTCTGGCAGGCAGGACCGATATCTTCCCGGGGCGCTATTTTCAGATCCTGCTCTCACTGAGCGTGATTTACGTGCTCTTCTATGTCTGCCGTCTTGGCGCGTATATGAGACTGCGCAGACTGTTACGAACCTCGCAGTATCCGATTCTCTGTGAGGCGTATGCCATAGTCATCTTCGATGATTCAAAGCTTCCAAGGCCGCTTTTTACTTACAAAAGCGCCATTCTGTATAAGGAGACAGGTAGCAGATCCCCGAGATTTTTTACGGGAGCGGTAAGAAGGGGATTTTCCTATGATTTCCGTCAGGATCAGCTCGCGAGAGTCTTCATTGACCGTACCAATCCCAAGTATTACTCGGTAGATGACGAGACCGCGGTCTCGATGGTCTCTGAAAAGCGGGCGTATGGCGGACTTGCCGGTGATGGCGGTGATTCAGGCAGACTAAATAGGGTTGACGGAGATCGCAGGGAATAAGAAACAGGACCTGTTTCTTTCTTAATCATCCTCCGGAGGAAGGCAATCCGATTCAGAATGAAAACCAGATCGGCTCTATTGCTGTGACCCAGCCAGTTCCTTTAGCAGATCCTGCTGACCTGTCTTTCCTGTTATATAGTCAAGCGTAGCTTCCATATCCTTGTTGGGACAGCAAAAACGGTAACGCCAGGTTGAGAAGCCTCCCAGATCATGCTCGGTAACGCGGTCACGGGTCGCGAAGCCAAGCTGAATGAGCAGTGATCCAAGCTGCTTGCCTGACGGGCGCAGTGGCAGACTGTTGCCAAACAGAGGATCCTGTCCGTCCTTTTCATAAAGCCACCCGAGATCTGATCCGCACTCCTGAAGGGTTTGTCTTAAGAAAGCGTAGTCACCGCCCGCTGAATATGGGAGAAGACGAAAACCGTTTGAGATAACGTGGTTTATGCAGGCGGGGCATAAAACCTTCATCATGCGGTCTGAGAATACGAAGCCGCCATAGCAGCTCTCAAGTATGTTTAAGAAAGCCTCGGTGGTGATCCCTGATGTATTGCAATGGTTCTGGATCTCCTCGCCAAAGATCCCCATCACCTCATCGCGGGTAAAGCCGAACAAAGTATCGTATTCAGGCGCTGATGAAAGATCATGCACCAGAGGCAAACCCTCTGAGAGCTCAGAGGCCAGCGAGAATTTGATGTGCCCTGAGAGCATGGCCCATTGCACATACGTGTTCTGCTGTTTTATGACATTGAGCATCTCAAGGTAGATGGACACCGCCTGCTGACGGAAGCGCGGCTCCATCATCGAGGAGAGAATGAATGGAATGTCATAGTTGTCGATGAGCACTACTATTTTGTCCTTGTGGCGCTCTGACAGCTGGGTTATGAGATCGGAGAAATAAGCCTTGGGGGTTGTGAAACTGGTACGCTGTCCCTGCAGGTGGTGCTCCCAGAAAAGCTCCTGGATCATGTCAAGCAGGTGGTCTGAGAATTCCTGTGGCGTGCGCGAGGCAGTTTTTTTAAAGTCAAGACTTATCACATGATGATGCGGCAGAGAACTTAAGGTCTTTTTCATGCCGCCTGAGTAATAACGGGTTCCCTCGGCAAACTCGCGGGTGCGCTCAAGCACCGAGCACAATGCCTCTGAGGATAGTGATAGTCCAAATCCCCTTGGTCTTATCATCATGAAGACATTGGGGGACTTTAGGGTTGCCGTGCCCTCCATTCTTGAGAGCAGGTCAAAGAAGTTCTGAGATTTCTCAACACGCAGATAGTCGGAGACTATCAGCTCATGAAGATTGGCGTAGAGACCTGAATCGCTGCCCAAGTTGCACCCCTGAAAACATGGAGGGGATCTGCCAACCTGACCGCGGTACCTTACATCCGGACCCCGGCTGCTTCCTTTCGGACCTGACCAATTAAACCCGGCGCAAGTACGCGGGGACTGACAGACCCCCACAGACAGTGGATATGCTACAACAAGCTCAGTTTTATATCAAGACAGCGGATCTGTAGCGTAAGCGGAGATCCTCTTAATCCGCAAGGCTCTTAATGTACAATAGCGCCTCATGAAAGACAGCAAAAAATTCGGAGCGGAGAAATTCCTCCATCCCCAGAGCCGTATCCCCAAACGCGATGTAAGCGGAGTGTTCCTGCTGGACAAGCCCAAAGGCCTGTCATCTGCTGGAGCGCTTACCCGCGTGCGCGGGATCTTCAGGGCAAACAAGGGCGGCCACGCCGGATCGCTTGACCCTCTGGCCTCAGGGCTTTTACCCATTCTTTTGGGAGAGAGCGCCAAATTCGCCTCGTTCTTCCTGGAAGGTGGCAAGAAATATCTCGCAGAGGGCACACTTGGGGTTACCACCACAACCTGTGACGCCGAGGGCGAGGTGCTACAGCGCAGACCCACAGAAGGCTGTATTGAAAGACTTGATGAGGTTGTAAAGAGCTTTACGGGCGAGATAACCCAGGTTCCTCCGGTGTATTCTGCCGTAAAGGTAGGCGGAAGGCCTCTTTACAAATACGCCCGTTCAGGGCGCGAGGTTGAGGTGCCGTCAAGAAAGGTTACCGTCTCTTCAATCAAGATCTTAAAGCGCGAACAGGATAAATTCACGGTTGAGGTCAGCTGCTCAAAAGGCACTTATATCAGAACCCTAATTGCGGATATAGGCGAGGCTCTGGGATGCGGAGCCTACGTCACCATGTTAAGAAGGGTAGCCGTTGAGGGGCTGCCTGAGGGCAGGATGATGGGGCTTGAGGAACTTCAGAGGCTCAGCGATGCGCTGACTGCAGGGGATTTTTCAAAGCTTGACGCGCTTTTGCTCTCAACCGGTACTCTGATGTCATCCCTGCCTAAGGTAACGCTTGATGATGATAAAACTGACAAGCTCATGCACGGGTTAAGACAGATCCTGGATGACAGCTGTGAATTCTCATCCTGCTCACTCAATCCTGATGAGCATGTGGCCATATGGGGACGCGGCTGCTTCCTCGGGGTCGGGCACATTGAGGGGAAACTCCTGATCCCCGATCGCATGATGTCAGATCCTTTTTCTAACCATAACTAAAATCAAAGAGGTTCTTATGATGAAGCTCAAAGTCCTTGTATCAGCGATCGCCCTTATCTCATTATCAGCTAACGCTGCGGATGAGGAGATGGTGAGAACCGCGCTTGATGCTGCGCTCAATCTGCAAAAGGTCTATATAGAGGCGCCGGGCTTTCCATCACGAGTGCATGACATGGCGCTGTGTGTTGAGGATCCAAACGCGGAGGCCAATCTTAAAAAGCAGTACCACCCGGCGGCAAGGCAGGGCTGGCTTCGCATGACCTCATTTGCCCGCGCGCTTTCCAAAAGCGGCTGGTTTGATCTTGATGAAGGAACCTTCTTTGACCGGGATCTGTACAATCGTCCTTTCAAATACACCGGTTATCTTATAAATGTCACGGACAAGCTTAAGGATTATGTCGCGGTAGTGCCCAATGACGGCAGGGTGCTCCTGCGCGCTGGGGTGAGCGCGGTGGACAGGATTGTCTCAATAAAGAATAATGGTAAGAACACGCTTGTGACCTTTACCACCACTCTTGGTAATCCTTCACCCTGGCTTGATGAGAATACAATTAAGTACGCTAATCCAAAGGCGCTGCTGGGCGGTGAGGAGAGCGCCACTTTGTCGTGCGATACTCACAGGTGCAAGGTAACCGATGAGAAATTTCTTGATAGTCTAACGCGCCCGCTTACCGACTCAGGTGACTGACAGGTTTAAGGTCTGAATTTTCTAATTAAACCTTGTTTTAGCTGATAAGAAATATCACTCCTCTTTAAAAAAGCCTTTTAAGAACCCAAGTAGGCAGTATGAGTTAAAGATGCCTTTAAGGCTGACAGGAGATTTTGATATGGCTTATTCAGATGATGTTAATAAAGGTTTCACCAGTCTTTTTGATTTCTTAAACAGCCCGATCCAGAACATCAGCCAGAGAGCGCGCCATGGCAATCTGCCGGTTGATGTCTATGTGACTGAGGATGGTCGCTATGTGCTCAAGGCCGATATGCCGGGCACCAGCAAGGGTGAGATAAACATCAGCTTTAACGATGGCGTGCTTTCAATCAGAGCCGCCCACCACAGCGGAGATGAGGTTGGTGATCACCAGTATGTGGTTCATGAGCGTGAGAGCGGCGAGTACGAACGCTCGATCAGCTTCCCGGATGTCGATCCCTCAAGCATTGACGCGACCTTTGACAATGGCACGCTTACCGTGATCCTCTCAAGGGCTCAGGAAAGGTTAGGACGTAGCATCGAGGTTCACTAATCTAAAACAGGCTACGAATAGTTAGGATAAAAACTTGCGTTAAGCAGCTAAACAAGCTCACTGGCGCGTTATCGCAAGATACGAAAAGCCTCCGAAGGCATACCTCCGGAGGCTTTTTGGTAACAGTCTGACAAAGCTCTCTTAGAGCGCGTCAATCTCAGCCTTGAGCGCCTTGGCGTGTTCCTTGGCCTTCTCAATCACAGCCTGCTTTGCCTTATCGTCCATAACGCCAGGGATATAGAGCATGCCGTAGGAGATGAGAGGCTTGGCGTATTTCATGCCGCAGAGATTGGCAGTCTGCTCGTAGTTGTTCAAGTAAAAATCCAGGGGGTGCTTGCTGGGACCCTCCGCTGTATAGGCCTCCTTCGGGCTTCCGGTAGTGCAGGATAAGAGCATTACGCGGTTTTTGAGCTTGTCGCCGCCGGTTCCATAGGCAAAACCGTGGGCGAAGACATCCTCAATCCATTTTTTCATGAGAGCGGGAACCTGATACCAGTACACAGGGAAGTCCAGCACCACCACGTCGGCCTGAACAAGAGCTTCCTGCTCGGCTTTGACGTCAATCTTAAAGTCAGGATAAAGAGCGCCCAGATCACGTACCTTAACGGAGGGATCAAGCGCGCGGTAAGCTTCAATGATAGCTTTGTTGGCAGTTGAACCGTGCTCGAGCGCGGGGTGTCCTGAAACAATCAGTACCTTATGAGTCATATCCGGTTTCTCCTTTATGAAACTTAAGTAGATACACTACCCTCACACAATAAAGCCTCTGGCGCTAAAAAAAAGACAAAAATTATCATATTTAAAAAATCAGCGGATGTCTTTTGAAAAGCGCGCCTCAAAGCGGGTGAAATAGAGCAATAGCGCTATGGCTCCTATAAATGAAATCAATGCTCCAATAGCGGGGATCCAGGAGAGCTGAGCGCCTAATCTTAAAGGAATACCGCCCGCGAATGCCCCGAACGCGTTACCAAGATTAAACGCCACCTGCACCAGAGATGAGGCGAGCATCAGCCCGCCCGGCGCTACTCTCAGGATTGAAACCTGCTCGGGGGCAGAGAGCGCGAACAGCATGCCGCAGGTTACGCAGGCGAGGATGACCGCGGCAGTTGCGTGCGTTCCGAAAAAGGACATTAAAAGCAGCGCTAGCACGGCCACCGCCTGCGCGGCAAAGCCTATCCTTCCGGGCGTAAAGATGTCACAGAGCCTGCCTGATATGAAGTTGCACACCATCATGCAAAGCCCTGAGGCGAGCAGCACCGCTGGAACGGCGGCGACCTTTAGACCTGCGTTCGCGGTCATAAGCGGGCTTATATAGGAGAGCATGCAGAGTATGCCGCCGTTTCCGCAGAAGACCGCGAGCAGCACAAGATAGGGCGCCGGGTTTTTAAGAAAACGGAACTGTCCTTTAAACCCGGTATCCTCGACCCTGCCTGCTACAGGCACCCAGCGCCAGATTGAAAAGACCACCACACAGCCCCAGAAGGTGGTGAAGGCGAAAACCAGATGGAAATCGACGGTGTGCGCGAGCGAGGTGCCAAGCGGGACTCCGAACACGTTGGCGATGGTCATGCCGGCGACCATGATGGATACCGCGGACGATCCATGATCCTTTGAGGCAATGCGCTGAGCCACGATGGTCGCTATTCCGAAATAGCAGCCGTGGGGCAGTCCTGAGATAAAACGCGCCGCGAGT
Source organism: Succinatimonas hippei (assembly GCA_004557545.1). Classification (GTDB taxonomy): domain Bacteria; phylum Pseudomonadota; class Gammaproteobacteria; order Enterobacterales; family Succinivibrionaceae; genus Succinivibrio; species Succinivibrio hippei_A. Next base: position 33,854 of record SFGV01000010.1, on the reverse strand, counting down.
ATGGTGTGAAAGGTCGGGGCGATGAATACCAGCAGATTTCCCAGAACCTGAACTGACATCAGGATTAAAAGCAGGCGCTTTAGCTCAACCCCTCTGAGCCAGAGCAGCGAGACTGAACCGAAGGCCACACCGGTGGCGTATGCCGAAATGAAATACCCGGCCTGCGGCAGGCTTACCGAAAAAGCCGCGGCCACGTAGGGCAGAAGACCCATGGCCACGAATTCGGTCATGCCGTAGCTTAAGGTTCCAAATGACAGAGAAATGAGCCCTTTGAGATTCATAGCAGATCCGTTTTTACAAGTGTTTTAAAGGGGCTATGAGTATAGTCCAAACGGCCATTTCCAATTCTTATCCAAATCTGACTTTCTCATCTGATGGATGAATTTTGGAAAATTCACGGATCCTGATCTGCCCAGGAACAGACCTCAGGCATTTGGTATGGCAGTGACTTATTTTGACCTTGTTTAAAAAACGGCGGAATAATCAATCAGCTGTCACTTTTATTGAAAAATTAAAACGATAAAATCAAACAATGCACAAAGTGAGTTGAGGAGAGTGCGATGTATACCATTTCAAATGAGTCCTTAGAGTTGAAGCTTCGCGATCAGGGAGGGGAGATCTGCTCTATTAAGAGCAAAAAGGACGGACACGAGTATCTGTGGAACGGTGACCCGTCATGGTGGCAGTTCTGCTCACCAACCCTGTTCCCGATTGTGGGAAGACTTAAGGACAAGCGCTACCACTACAATGGCAAAACCTATGAGCTTCCTACTCACGGCTTTACCCGCACCTCGGAGTTAAAAAAGGTCGCGGAAAGTGACGGCTTTATAAACTTCAGCCTTGAGTCCTCTGATGAAACCTTAAAGTCATACCCCTGGCGCTTTAAGCTCTCCATAGGCTACCGCCTTGAGGGTAACCGTATTCTGGTGCTCTGGGCGGTTGAAAACCGCGATCAGAGCGAGATGCTCTTCTCGATAGGCGCTCATCCGGCCTTCCGCTGCCCGCTTGAGGAAAATGGCAGCTTCAGTGACTGTTATATCGAGTTTGAGAAGGATGAGGACTGCCCGATCCTGCTTACTACCAAAGAAGGCGGACTGTACCAGAAGGTATCCTGCGGTGAGCTTAAGGGCAGGAGACTTAATCTTGATTACGGAATGTTCAAGGACGATGTGCTGCTCTTTGACCGTCTGCGCTCAGGCACGCTGACGCTGCGCTCTGACAAGAGCTCGCGCTATGTTAAGGTCATAGCCCCTGATTTCCCGTGCTGGGGGATCTGGACCCCGACCAAGGGCGGCGCGCCCTTTGTCTGCATTGAGCCGTGGATAGGCAGACCGGATGACGCCGACGCCGATGGCGACCTAAGACACAAGGCCGCGATCGTGCGTTTAAGCCCGACCCAGAAATATACCAATGGCTATGTAATTGAGATAGGCTGACGGGAAATTATTAGAAGGGCGGGGCACTCAGAGAGGCCCCGCTTTTTTTTGACTTTAAAAGAGCTCCCGGGACGAGCCGTTTCCCCTGCTTACATAAAATGAGGGGTATTTGCTTACAAGGGAAGGTCCTGTTTTGCGCCGCTCCGCTCTTATTACCATAACCTTTAAAAAAAGTTGCCTGAATAACCTAAATATTTGTTAGATAACTGAAAAGAAATATCAATTCCCTTTAAATTCCAAACCCTGACCCCACTTATGTAAGTGTAAAAAGAAAGAAGTTGATCCGCGGTGAGCCGCGGAAAGGAGTTGAGATTATGGCTAACAAGATGACTAAGGTAATGGGAAACAGAAACTACGCCCCTACACTCTTTGACTGGTTTGCCCGTCCGCTCGCTGACTTCGATATCTTCAAGGGACAGGATATGCCGGAGATGAAGACCGACATTGTGGACAAAGGCGACCATTATGAACTTAAGTCAGAGATGCCGGGAGTTGACAAGAAGGACATCAGGCTGTCGTTTAACGATGGTGTTCTGACTGTCAACGCTACCCGCAATGAGCAGAAGGACGAGAAGAACAAGGACGGCTTCGTGATGCACGAGCGTTCAGAGGGAAGCTACGAGCGTCAGTTCTCCTTTGATGATGCAGATCCTGACGGGATCAACGCCTCCTTTGACAACGGCCTGCTTAAGGTAGAGATAAGGAAGGAAAAGGATCAGCGCAGGAACAGCCAGATCATGATCCACTGACTGACGCCTGAAAGGTTCAGAGTCAGTATCTGATACAACAAACCAAAAGCCCCCGGTGAGCGATCACCGGGGGCTTTTGTGTGTGGCATCTCCCATAGTTTTGGCAATTATTTCAATTCATAAATACTAGCCTGCTCTACAATTACTAAAAATTCAATAATGGAGGGGTTCAAATGGATCGCGCAGCCGCGGTTTCAAAAATGATTGAGATGCTGCTTGATGCAACACCATCTCTTAAGGGACAGGCAGGGCAGTTTTACGACTCTTATGAGGCACAGCGCCTGCTCCTGAGGGGGCTTATGAATATGTGTCAGGTAAAACGCCGCCCCGGTGATGAGTTCTTCACGCTTCAGGACGAGCTTTTAAGCGCTGAGCGCGATGAGCGCCCCTCAGTCACGTTTGAACAGTTGCCGCGTAATCCCCTCTCCTCAAAGATCCGGATCTACAGGGGCGATATACTCAATGTAAAGGCAGACGCCATAGTCAACGCTGCCAATTCATCGCTCCTTGGGTGTTTTATCGCCGGGCACAACTGCATTGACAACTGCATTCACTCGGCAGCCGGGCTGCAGCTGCGCTTTGAGTGCAATGAGATCATGCAAAAGGCCGGACACCCGGCGAGTGTCGGATGCGCTGTTGTAACCTCAGGCTATAACCTCAAGGCGCCACATGTAATTCATACAGTAGGCCCCAATATCTCAGGACCGCTTGAGCCGCGTGATCGGGAGGATCTCGCGTCCTGCTATAAAAACTGCCTTGACCGCGCGCTGCAGTCAGGCTTCAGGTCAGTCGCTTTCCCATGTATTTCAACCGGCGCTTTCTCATTTCCTCACACTGAGGCCGCCGAGGTAGCGATCCCGGCCGTGCTTGATCATATAAACGCGCATCCGGAGGATCCAGACGTGATCTTCGTGGTGTTCGACAAGGTCGACGCAGAGGCCTATGACTATGTCATAAAAAATCTGATGGACAAACGCCTGCATCCTGACAAGAAACCAACCGAGGCGCGCCTCTCCGCGCTCTGGAACGTCAAAGCCCCCAAATAGCGCATTTTGCCGCCTGAGGCAGAGCGCCTCAGGCTCGTGAACCTAAATCAGGCCTTTTATTCAGGCTCTATCAGGGCTCCGGCGTCCTCCAGGATCTTTATGGCCTCAGATTTCTTGTCCCCAACAAGGTCAAGACTCTCAAAATACGCCTCGCCGACCACTCCGCGCACGCCACAAAGTCTCATACAGAGCTTTACGGAGCGTGCGAGATCTTCTGGCATAAGGTCAGAGCACAAATGCAGAGAGCTGCTGCTGCCAGCGCAGCACAATAGAATGGCCGCGGCAAGCTGTTTAGGCTCATCTGCTTTTGATGACTGGATGATGATGTGCTTGTCAGCTCCAAATACATTGGCGTCAGGAAGAAAGAGAGTACCGTCCGTAAGGTCAAGATCTATGGCGCGCTCGCCATCCTTAAGATAACGCGAGGATATATCCTCTGCCGTACAGGGAGGCTGGGCGAGCATGCGCCAGCCCGGGGCCAGAGAGCGGGTGCAGAAATCATCAAGACTCTCATCTGAGCAGAGTGTTGAAATGAGCCTGGCTACGGCGCGGGCGACATTCTCAAATTCAACCCCTGCGACTGATCCAATAAGCTTCTGCTCAAGCGGCAGCCGGTAGGGGCTTATGTAGGTAAAAAAATCAAAGCTGTCATCTGAGGCGAGTCTTAACACCTTTATGGGCACCGGTATAGCTTTTTTGCAAAGCGCCTCATGCAGATTGTGAAAATTCACGGAGTAAAAGGTGTCGGTCTTGGTAGCGCGCTCAGGGTTCTCGCTTTGGGTCTTAAAAGTTTCGCTTTTTGAGTTTAAAAGCTTAAGACTGGTAAGACGCGAAAGCGCCTTTGTAACCCTGGAGACATCGACACGCAGGGAGCGCGCGAGCTGGGCTGAATGCTGCCTTGCGTTGAAGATCCGGTGAGAGTCAAGCGAGTCCCAGTACAGCAGACATGAAAGCACCAGAGGGCTTATATCCTCCGGATCATTTCTGTCGCGGAAAACTTCAAGCTCGGGGTAGTAGGGTACGCGGGTCAGCCCGCGCAGGGGTGAGTATCTGTCCATGGGTGGACATTATAAACGCAAAGAGCGGTCCGCGCCCCGGCGCGAACCGCTCCTTAACAGAGATCTCAGTTAAAGCTTGTGGTCTAAGGTGTAGGCCTCATCATGCACGTCGGTAACCGCGCGCCCAGAAGGATCTGCAAGCTCGGAGAACTTCTTGTCCCAGGCGATGGCCGCCGGGGTAGAGCAGGCCACGGATTTGCCGTAGGGCACGGTCTGAACCGCTGAAGGGAGCTTGAAGAGATCCTCAAAGATCTCACGGTATAGGTAGGCTTCCTTGGTCATAGGGGTGTTCACCGGGAAGCGCACCGCGGCCTCGGCGAATTTCTCGTCGGAGACCTTTTTTTCGGCGTAATCGCGCAGAGCGTCAATCCATGAATAGCCGACGCCGTCTGAGAACTGTTCTTTCTGGCGCCAGAGGATCTCGTCAGGAAGCCAGCCGTCAAAGGCCTCGCGCAGCACCTTCTTCTCGATGGTCTTGCCCGGGCACATCTTGTCCTCAGGGTTGATGGTCATCGCGACATCGAGGAACTTCTTGTCAAGGAAGGGCACGCGTCCCTCAACACCCCATGACATGAGCGATTTGTTGGCGCGCAGGCAGTCATAGAGATGAAGCTGTCCTAACTTGCGCACCAGCTCCTCATGAAGCTCTTTGGCGTCAGGAGCCTTGTGGAAGTAGAGATAGCCTGCGAAGATCTCATCCGATCCCTCGCCTGAGAGCACCATCTTGATCCCCATGGCCTTGATGTAGCGTGCCATCAGGTACATCGGGGTTGAGGCTCTGATGGTGGTCACATCATAGGTCTCGATGTGATAGATCACGTCGCGAAGCGCGTCCAGGCCTTCCTCGATGGTGTAGTGGATCTCATGGTGCACCGTGCCCAGGTAATCGGCTACCACTCTTGCCTTCTTAAGATCAGGAGCTCCCTCAAGACCGATGGCGAAGGAGTGCAGACGCGGGAACCAGGCGCGCGACTTGCCGCCGTCCTCAACGCGTTTTTCAGAGAGGTGAGCGGCGATGGCGGAGATCACTGATGAGTCAAGACCGCCTGAGAGCAGTACGCCGTAAGGAACGTCGCACATCAGCTGACGGCGCACGCTGTCGATTAAGGCCTCGCGCAGCTTCTCGCGGTCGGTTTTGCAGTTCTTGACGTTATCGTACTTGAACCAGGGACGGGTATAGTAGGACTTAAAATCCCTGCCTTCCCTGGTATAGAGGTATTTGCGCGGCGGGAATTCCTGCACGCTGTCGCAGACGGGGGTCAGAGCCTTCATCTCGGAGGCTACATAGAAACGGCCTTCCCTGTCAGTTCCAACGTACATGGGAACGATACCCATATGATCGCGCGCCGCGAAGATGGTGTTGTCCTCGGCGTCGTAGATCACGAAGGCGAAGTCGCCTACCAGACGGTCAACGAAGTTTTTGCCGGTACGTTTGAACTCCTCATAGAGCGGGAGGATCACCTCGCAGTCAGAGCCGGTCTTGAATTTGTAGGGAACCGTAAGCTCTTTCTCAAGCTCTTTGTGATTGTAGATCTCTCCATTGACAGCCAGTACATGGGTTTTGCCATCGTTGTACAATGGCTGTGCGCCGTTTTGCGGATCAACGATTGAAAGGCGTTCGTGGACGATCACTGCGTGGTCGTTCTGGTAAATGCCCTCCCAGTCAGGACCGCGGTGAAGCATGAGACGAGACTGGGTCAGCGCCTGCTGGCGTATGGCCTCGTCCGATTTCTCAATTCCAAAAATTCCAAAAATAGAACACATGATATTTGTTGCCTTTGAAGACAGTTAACTGGTGCGGCGCGCGCTCTGAGAGTCTTTATAGAGACAAAGCGCGGTTAAAAACCGCCGGTTCGTTGATTTTAGCAGAAAACAAGATTTTAGCGTTTTACCCTGCGTGACAGGTTATAACAGCCATCAGGAGAAGCGTTTTTTAATTTTTGGGGGAAAGCTTCATTTTTTACGCTCAGGCACTGATCTCACGCCTGAAAAAAGCTTTTTTCAGCGACTCTGAGGTTGTTACAACGGCTCAGTTCATCTAATCCTTATGAGTAGCAGCTTAAAACAATGGATTATTTGAGTGCATAAGGCACTATTAGTGTGCATAAATTCAGACTTTCGCTACCCATTCTCAGATCCTTGAAAATAAGGCAAATTTTTGATATAGTAAGATACTGATATATAAAACTTTTTAACTAAGTCAGGGCTAACCCCTGCTGCCCGGACGGCTTTTTAAGCCTCCGGACGTTCCCGGATCCCACTGTGCAGAACATTGACCTCTATTACGCGTTTTTCATCGGCGGTGTGCTACTCACCTTCGCCATCTTCGCCTCCAAACTCTCCAAGGTCATGGGAACTCCGCTGCTGCTGCTCTTCCTGGGCATCGGCATGCTCTGCGGCGAGGACGGGATCTTCATCCATATCGTCTACAACGATTACACCTCGGCCTATTACATCGCAAACCTCATGCTGGCGCTCATTCTGCTGGACGGAGGACTGAGAACCAACATCCACGAGTTCCGCTCGGTAGCTCCCGAAAGTCTGATCCTGGCCACGGGAGGCGTGCTTTTAACCTCCGGCATCACCGGACTTATCGCCTACCTTGTGCTTGATCTGTCGCTTATTCAGGCGCTGCTCATAGGCTCCATCGTAGGCTCGACTGACGCCGCGGCGGTATTCATGCTCTTAGGCGAGGGCGGGGTGCATTTAAAACAGCATGTCTCCTCCACGCTTAAGATTGAGTCCGCGACCAACGATCCTATGGCGATCCTGCTTACCACCGTGCTGCTCGCGCTGATCTCGGGGCGGGCAAGCTCGGGCTGGGACGTGGTGTTCATCTTCATAACCCAGTTTGGCGCTGGCGTGATCCTGGGACTGCTCTTTGGACTGTTCGGACGCTTCTTAGTCGCGACCATCTCGCTTGGCGCGGGTCTCTATTCGCTTCTGTGTATCGGCATAGGGCTTATCGGCTTCGCGGTAACCTCGGCGGTCGGAGGCTCGGGCTTTCTTGCCATCTTCATAATCGGCATGTGCATAGGAAACCAGAAGGTGCGAGCGGTGAGCTATATCCTGCCGGTAGGCGAGGGCATTACCTGGCTTGCCCAGATCACACTATTTCTCATACTGGGTCTTCTGGTTACCCCGCATCTTATGATCAATTACGTGGTACAGGGCGTGACGGTAGCGCTGGTCATGACCCTGATAGGTCGCCCGCTTGCCGTGTTCCTGTCATTAAAGCCCTTCTTCAGGCGCTCGTTCAGCAACCGCGATCTCGCGTTCATGTCATGGGTAGGTCTTCGCGGATCGGTACCCGTGGTGCTTGCAATATATCCTGTGATGGAGGACGTGCGCAACGCCCAGCTTTATTTCAATGTGGCTTTCGTGGTGGTGCTGGTCTCACTGCTTGTTCAGGGCGCGACCCTTGTACCTGCGGCAAAGTTTTTCAAGGTCTACGCCCTGTCATCCTCGGCTCCTATCTCCAAGTCTGAAATGGGGATCATGCTCTCTGATGATTACCAGCTTTTAAATTACAGCGTCAGAAAATTCAATCTGGACGGAATGCAGCTGCGTGACGTGCGTTTTCCGCGCCGTACCGGGGTCGCGGGAATTTTCCGCGAGGGCTTTCTCCTGAAGCCGACAGGAGATCTGGCGCTAAAAAGCGGCGACATAGTCTCCCTGATCGGGTCAGACTCTGATGAGAGCTCTTTAAACGCGCTGTTCTCGCAAAAGGGCGTCGCCAAATCGGGAAGGCCGTATACCGGAGGCCGTATTGTCAAGGGCTGCATGCGCATGACCGAGCTTTCCGATCTGTACGGACTTGAGCTTACCTCATTTGAAAAGACGCTTACGGTGTCGCGTTTTATGTCCTTCCATATAGGTGGATTTCCAAAAGATGGTGACAGCGTAAGCCTAATCAACGCCACACTGGTGGTGGACAGTGTCGATGGCGACAGCGTGACCTCAGTTGGGATCCTGCTTGCCAAAGACCGCATGATCTACGCCCAGCAGAGGACAAACGCCGCCGAGCCTGAGTCAAAGAATGATCCGAACCCTCCTGAGCAAAACAAAGACAGCGGCGTCTCCTGATAATGTGAAGCTCAACAGCTGACTTGAAATCTCAAAGGCCTTTTAAAATCCGCAAAAGCGGATCTCTCTTTGTATCAGTGGCAGAGACGGACAAGATGGAGAATTGGCCTTGGGCATGACGCTGATCAGGTACTTTATAATGATTAGACCTGCCCGCTTAAATGGAAGTGGGCTTTTTTGATGTGCAGGATAACAGCCGATGCGGACTTTTGAAGATGAAATCAGGGCAGGGTTCTTAAAGACGGGTTACAGGGACCGGCGCAATCTCTCCATGGCGCTTGAGCGTCTTGAAAGTGTTCCGGAGGATAAGCTTGATGACGCGAAAAACGAGATAGCCTTAAATCTCGCCGCGGCTCAGGAGCGGCTTGAAAAACGCGTCGCGAATTTTCCGAAGATAACCTATCCCGCGTCGCTTCCGGTGTCGTCAAGGCGTGATGAGATAGTCAAGGCCATAAAAGAAAATCAGGTCGTGATCATCGCAGGCGAGACCGGATCAGGCAAAACCACCCAGATCCCTAAGATGTGCCATGAGGCGGGGTTCGGGCAGTACGGCATGATAGGACACACTCAGCCAAGACGTATCGCCGCCCGCGCCGTCGCCTCGAGAATCGCCGAGGAGCTGGGGCAGGATCTTGGGCAGAGCGTAGGCTACAAGGTGCGCTTTAGTGACGTTACCTCAGATGAGTGCGCAATCAAGCTCATGACAGACGGTATTCTGCTCTCTGAAACCCAGACTGACCGCTGGCTGTTAAACTATGACTGCATAATCATAGATGAGGCTCATGAGCGTTCGCTCAACATCGATTTTCTGCTCGGATACTTAAGACGCCTTCTGACAAAGCGCCATGATCTGCACCTTGTGATAACCTCCGCCACCATCGATCCTCAGCGTTTCTCTCGCCACTTTAACAACGCGCCGGTAATTGAGGTCTCAGGGCGCACCTTCCCGGTGGAGGTCATCTACGCTCCTCCCGAGGAGATGCAAAATGAGGACGATGATGATGAGCAGAGCGAGATCCCGGGGCAGCGCGAGGCCATACTGCGCGCGTTTAAAACGCTCCAGCATGATTACGGGCGCGGTGACACTCTGGTGTTCCTGCCGGGTGAAAGAGAGATCACTGAAACCGAAGTTTATTTAAACCGCCAGCATCTTATTGGGGTTGAGGTGCTGCCGCTTTACGCGCGCCTGGCGACCTCCGAGCAGAACAAAATCTTTGCGCAGCACTCGCAGACACGCATAGTGCTTTGCACCAACATCGCCGAGACCTCGCTTACCGTACCGGGGATCCGTTACGTGATCGACACCGGGACTGCGAGGATCTCGCGTTACTCCCCGCGCACCAAGGTGCAGAGACTTCCCATTGAGAAGATCTCACAGGCCTCGGCCAATCAGCGCAAAGGCCGCTGCGGGCGCGTGTCAGACGGCGTGTGCGTAAGACTTTATTCTGAGACTGATTTCCTCTCTCGCCCTGAGTTTACTGATCCTGAGATCCTGCGCACCAACCTCGCGTCGGTAATTTTGCAGATGATCGCGCTCAGACTTGGCGATATTTCAAAATTCCCTTTCATCGATCCTCCTGACAACCGGCAGGTAACCGATGGCATGCGCCTGCTTGAGGAGCTTGGCGCGATAAAGGAGTCAAAGGGAATTTCCACGGACGAGGCCCGACTTACCCAGGTTGGCAGGGCGCTCTCGCGCATGCCATGCGATCCAAGGCTTGGACGTATGATCATCGAGTCTGAGAAATACGCGGCGCTCTCGGAGGTGCTGGTGATAGCCTCGGCGCTTGCCGCAATGGATCCACGCGAGTATCCGCCTGATCGCAAGGAGCAGGCGCGCGCGCTGCATCACCGCTTTGATGACGAGAAATCAGACTTTCTCGCTTACTTAAATCTATACCGTTATTTAGCCAAACAGGAAGCGGCCTTATCCCGCTCGGCTTTCTCGCGCATGCTCAAAAAGGAGCTTATCTCCTATCTTAGGGTGCGCGAGTGGTTTGACGTATTAAGGCAGCTGCGCTCAACATGTCGCGTGATGCGCATGCGTTTTAACGACATGAACGAGAACCCTGCGCACTATGAAGGGATCCATCAGTCACTCTTAAGCGGTCTGCTCTCACATGTGGGCTGTCTTGATGAGAACGAGCGCGGAATTTATCTGGGCGCGCGCGGCATAAAATTCACCATTCATCCCTCCTCAGCGCTCTGCCGCAAGAAGGTCAAATGGGTATGCGCCGCCGAACTATCCGAGACCTCAAAGCTTTTCGCGCGCACGGTAGCTGAGGTTGATCCCAGGTGGATAGAACGCGCCGCCGGTGATCTGGTCAAATACTCCTACTCAGAGCCCCACTGGTCCAAAAAGGCGGGAGCGGTTGAGGCCTCGCTTAAGGTTACGCTGTATGGCCTTACCCTCGCGGATGGCAGAAAGGCGCTTTATACCAAAATAGATCCGAAGCTCTGCCGCGAGCTTTTCATACGTGACGCCCTGGTAGGCGGTGACATCAGCCGCGAGTATCCGTTTTTAAAGCGCAACAACGCTCTTGTGGAGAGCGTTGAGCACGACGAGGACAAGCTGCGCCGGCGTGACATGCTGGTAGATGAGAGCGTGATGGAGGAGTTCTACTCCTCAAGGCTTCCTGATGACATCGTTACACAGAGGCATTTTGAGAAATGGTGGTCTTTAAAGTCAAAGGAGGATCCGCATTATCTTGATTTCTCGCTTGAGCTGATAACAAAGGGACAGAGCGGCACAAGAGAAGATCTCTATCCTGAGTACTGGCAGTGCGGCAATCTGAAATTGAAGCTTTCATATGTTTTTGACCCCTCTGACAAAGCTGACGGGGTGAGCGTGCATGTGCCGCTTGCCATGATTGGTCAGTTAAGACAGAGCGATTTTGAATGGCAGATCCCGGGGCTTAGGGAAGATCTTATGGCTGCTCTTATAAAGTCCCTGCCCAAGCGCTTAAGACGCAATCTGATCCCGGCACCTGATTACGCTCACGCGCTCATGCAGTCTCTTGGCTCTGATACCAGCGGATCGCTTTTTGAGCGTTGCGCAAAAGAGCTTACGCGTATGGGAGGTGAGATAGTTACCAAGGATGATTTTGACCGCGGGCTTATCCCAAAGCACCTTTTCATGAATTTCATAGTTGAGAACTCCGAGGGAAAGCAGGTTGCCGAGGGGCGCTCGCTTGAGATCCTGCAGTCACGTCTGTCAGGCAAGGCGCGCGAGGCTTTAAAGAGCGCCGTAAAACATCACAGCGAGGTCAAATCCGAAGGCAGCTGGCGCTTTGGCACCATAAAACCCACGAAGACCTTAAAACAGGGCGGGGTTGAGATAACCTCATACCCGGCGCTTGCCGATCATGGAAAAGAGGTGAGTCTTGAGCTTTTTGACTCAAAGATCTCCCGTGACAGATCGATGTGGAAAGGCGAGCGCAGACTGCTCTTTTTGTCACTGCGGCAGCCGGTCGCTTACCTTGAGGCGCATCTGCCAAACCGCGCTAAGCTTGCCATGTACTACCAGAAGGCGGGATCAGTTCAGGATCTCATCGCCGACATCATGCTCGCCTCGGTTGACCGCCTGATGGCAAAGCACGGCGGTGTCGCCTATGATCAGGCAGGCTTTGAAAGGCTTTTGGAGAAGATCCGAGGCGATCTCAATGAGGCCTCACTGCAGGTAGCCTCCGAGGTTGAGCAGATCCTCATGCGCGCCCACAAGCTAAAGCGCGCGCTCAAGGGCAACATTCCGCTTACGGCAGCCATCTCCTGCAAGGATATAGGGGACGAGCTTGACTCTCTGGTGTATCCGGGCTTTGTCAGCGCCACGAGTGAGGAGCATTTAAAGGAGATCCCGCGCTATCTTGACGCAGCGATGATAAGACTTGAGAAGATCCCCAGGGATGTCAACCGTGACCGCGACTGCATGCGCAGGATAGCTGAGGTAAATGAGCGTCTTAAAAACGCGCTCTCGCGCTACCGCAAGGGCTATGAGCCAAAGGAGCTCATCGATCTCAGGTGGATGGTAGAGGAGCTGAGGGTTTCATATTTTGCCCAGCAGCTTGGAGTCAGGGGCCAGGTTTCAGACAAACGCATAATCCATGAGATAGACCGGATCCTAAGTGAGGATAAAGTCATCTGAGCTTTTTGAGAAAACGGATTTAAGGGAGATTGAAATGTTACCGGGATCCGGCAACGGGGTTCTTTTATTTGAACAGGAACGCAGGGCGACTTTTCTTTTGTATATAGCAGGAGGAATAGTGATTGCCCCGTGGTCTGCCATTGTGCCTGACGTAAAGATCCGTTTTATGATGCCCGATCTGATCTTCGCACTCATGTCGGTGTGTTTCGGTCTTGGCGCCGTGGTTTCAATGGCAAGCGCTGGATATCTCGTAAAGCGCTTTGGCTTTAAAAAAATCTCTCCTGTCTTTATAACCTGCAACAGCGTGTTCATGACCTTGCTCTCAGCGCGCGGGGCTCCTGAATGGAGCGCTTTTCTCTCAGCCTTTATCTGGGGCGCGGCGCTTGGCGGGTATGAGGTGTCTATAAATATTTACGCGAGTACGCTTGAAACCAGATCAGGACGCAGCCTTATCACGGTTTTTACCGCGGTTTTCACCATAGGATGTGTGCTTTCAACCCTGTGCTATCCGCTACTCATGAACCTCGGGCTCAGGATAGATCTCATCTCGGGGCTTATCGGCATTGCCGCGATGGGGGTATTTTTCAGGGCCTATCCGCGTCTCTCTGAAACACATGGACAGAAGCAGGTTAAAGACGGAGGCGCGAGGGGAATGTATTCTGACAATTTCTCAAGACTCTCGCTCATCTGCGCCGGAACCATAGTAGGTATCACTTATCTTGCAGAAGGAGCAATCTATGACTGGAGCGGAGTCTATCTTACAAAAGACTGCGCGATGGATATCTCATTTGCCTCAATTGGTTACATAGCCTATGAGGCTTCCCAGGGCATAGTCAGATACGCAAGCCCTGTGATTTTAGGCCGTATCGGCAAGCGCGCGATGCTGGTATGCGGCGCGATGGCGGGGGCGCTCGCGCTGTTTTTAATATCTTTCACCACAAACGGTCTTCTGGTCGCATTGTGCTGCGGTCTTTTCGGGCTTTTCGCCGGGTGTCATGTGCCGGTAGTGATCTCGGAGACAGGAAAACGCTGTGGTCCTGACAGGGCTGGTGCTATAGGTATAGTAAGCGCGATGGGGTATACCGGAGTGCTCATGGGACCTGCGCTGATGGGACTTATCTCGCTTAGTCTGGGCACTGGTACTATCTTCGCATTTGACGCGCTTTTAATTGCGGCTATGGGATACCTTTGCTTTTGCTTTCTTCAGAAAAAAGTCATGGGGTAAAAACGCGTTACTCCGGGACCTGATGTTGGGAACCTGATAAGAAACCGTGAAGAAAAGCCATTCCCCCACCATAAGAGTGAAATTGTGGTTTTAATGTTGTCTAAAGTCGCGCTTGTGGGAAAACTGTTGGATTTTATGTTTACAGCCCCTGTCTATATGGGACTAAATAATCACCGGCCTGTTTAAATTTCAAAAAAATCCCGCCTTAAGCGGGATCCTGTTCAAACAGCGCTATTCCTGCGTTAGCCCCTTAATGCATGAAGCGTCATTCCAGCGCTTCTCGTAGATCATGGGGCCTAAGTTTTCAACACCCATAGCGAAGTCGGTGAGCTTCCTGTCATCATGAGCTTTGGTGGTGATTAAACTGTTGCCACCCGATACCTTAAAGGTGTGGGATTTGCGGTTAGGATCGAGGGTCACGAGTTTGCCCGGAACCAGATAGCCGAAGGTGTCATGGAAGATTATAGGCGCGCGCTCAATTATGTCATCGCGTGTAAGATCCTGTCCCACGAAAGGCATGTCTCCTGAAACTCCGGTAAGCGAGAGCAGGGTGGGCGCCATGTCTATCTGGCTTACCATTCTCTGATCATCACGCGCCATGATGTCTGGTCCTATGATCACGGCCGGGATCAGAAACTTTTGCAACGGGAAGGAACCATCAGATTCCACGCGGCTTTCATGATCCGCTATCACGAGAAATACCGTGTCTTTATAGTAATTGCTCTGTCTGGCCTTCTCAAAGAACTTACCCAGAGCGTAGTCAGCGTATTTGACAGCCTTAAGCCTGAGCGGCTCATCGGTTTTGATATTCCCTATATCAACCTTGCCCTGAGGTATATCGAAGGGATCGTGGAAGGATGAGGTGAAAACCACCGACATGAAGTTTTTACCCTCATCTGAAAGCTTCCTGAAGTTCTCATCGGCGCGCGCGAACAGATCCTCATCGCTCACTCCCCATGAGGCGGTAAACGCTGGATTTTTGTAATCCTTCTGTTCGGTGATCGACTGCGTTCCGTTGTACATGAAATAGGTGCGCATGTTGTCAAAATGACTCTCACCGCCATAGATAAACGAGGTGGCATAGCCGAGCTCGCGATAGATCTCCATAAGCGTGGCGATAGGGGACCGATGTTCAAGCCTTACCTGGGATGAGAGCGGGCTTGGCGGGAAGCCCGCGGTCACGGCCTCAATTCCGCGCACGCTGCGGTGTCCTGCCGCGATCATGTTGGAAAACCACCAGCCCTGAGTTTTGAGCTTTTCAAGCTCCGGGGTAAGCGGCAGACCGCCCAGGCTTTCCACAAAATCAGCTCCCATGGATTCTTCCAGGATTATGACCACGTTGAGTTTGCGAGATGATGTTACCGATGGCTCAATTGACTGGTTTAGCGGGCATTTGTCATCGTAGGCGAAAGGCTCATTGCGCGCTGACATAAGCATGGCGGTCTGCTTTACGTGATCCTCACTGTCAAAAGCGTAGATCTGGCCTTCAGAGAGCTGATAATCGCCATAGTGTCGCATGGCGTAGAACACGTTAAAAGATGAGTTGACCGGAAGGCTGTCATCAAGCGGGCGGCCTGAGAATGAGAGCATCGAAGGGTTCAGCGGACGGTGGCCGATGGTTGAGCGGATCCCAAGCGGGATCACTATCGCGATAAGCACCAGGGCTAAAATCCCGCGTACCCTGCCGCCGGTACGGTAGTCTTTTGACAAAAGACCGCCCGGAAATTTAAATGCGAGGACAAAGCAGAGAACGGAGATGACTATAGTCGCTATAACCGCGATGAGATGTCCGCCGGTGAGAGTAGATATAACCTCTTTTGGATATACAAGATAGTCTATGAAAAGACGGTTTGGTCTTACCCCGTACTCTGAGATAAAAGGGGGAGTGGCTATCTCCATGAATACGTGTAACGTGAGGATCAGGCTCAGAAGCACTCTTACCAGAGCGCTCATAAACCTGGGCGCGCGGCCTGAAATCTCAAAGAGCGCAAGAATGACCAGAGGCAGGGCGTAGCATGTGCAGGCAATAGAGAAATCGGATCTCAGCCCCTGTATGAAGATCTCCAGAAAATTGTCTCTTACGCTTACGCCCTTCCACAGACACAGCGCGAGCCTTGACAGTGAAAACGCCGCCATCGAGAGCAACATGAACGCCGCCACGGGCCAGATCCCATGACCAAATACCGCACGCAGTCTGTTTTTCATACACATCACCAGAATTTAAAATCAGCGCATATTCTGATACACAAAATTGTCTCTTGCAAAGTTTGTGAGAAAAGCTGACGAACTTGTCTTGCATATAGGGTATATTCAGATCTTTAAAACAGCATAGAGTTAGAAGGAGGTTAAAAATGGCTGGACTTAAGGGTAAGCAGGCATCTGAGTTTTTTCTGGCCCTGCAAAAGGCGTTTTTAATGGATCCGCAACGCAATACAGCCTATGAGACAAAGCGCGATGGGGACATACTAAATATCCTCATGACCATAAGCGCGTCCTATGATTTCTCAAAACTCTCTTCAAAAACCCGCTCTAAGATCCCCAATCTGCCAAAGGCCGGGGTAAAGAGCACTCTTGGCGCGGTGAAGCTTAAAGCCACGTTATCTGATGGCAAAATCACGCTTAAAACCGTGGATACCTCCTTTGATTGTGACAGCGCCTATAAGGTATTTGACGGATCATCAGCTGAGCTTCTGGCGATCCTCTGCCGCAGGGTGGTCAACTACACGCATTTAAAGACAATCTGCCGCAAAGCTTTCGGACTTTCTGATGACGCGCCCTTTGTGATAATCCCGCAGAATACGCTTGAGCTCAGGGTTCTTATAAGCAGCGCCGGCTGTGATCTGGGCGATATCGATGTCTCCGCGCTTACTGATCTCTCCTACGCGTTCGCCTCCTACAACGATCGCAAAGTGGCGGAGAATCCCCGCAGGGATTTTGAGGGCATAGAGAAGTGGAATACCTCAAATGTGACCACCATGCTCGGCTGTTTCGCCGGGTGCGTGAACTTCAATAAAGATCTATCGATGTGGGATTTCTCAAAAGTTAAGAACGCCGACATGATGTTCGCGTCCTGCCGCAAATTCAATCAGAGCCTTGAGAAGTGGGACACATCCTCACTTGAGTCGATAAAAGGCATGTTCTACCGCTGTGATGTCTTTGATCAGGATCTCTCCTCATGGGACACCTCGCGCATAAAGGATATGTCATACGCCTTTTACCGCGCCAGAGCCTTCAGCCATGATCTTTCAATGTGGGACACATCCTCGGTCAAGGATGATGAAAACATGTTTCTTGAGTGTCCGCTTGAGAAGGAAAAGCATCCAAAGCTTCCATCAGAGGATTTTAAGATCAAGTATTACGAGAAATATGTCGCCAAAAAGGATGGGAAAACCCGCAGGCTTGATTTTAGAAGGAAGATCATCATTGCCCTCGCGTTCATCATGATAGCGATGGCCTTCGCGCTCATGGCCCATCAGCCTCCGGCAGCCTGATTTTTGTGCGCTTAAAATCAAAAGCCGGAACGGTTTTAAAAGATGACAGGCAGGCAATCAGAACTGTCCCTGATTGCCTGCCTGTTTACGCTCCAAAACGCGCTCCTCAATTCAGGTCCAAAGACAACGTTGCGAAAATCGTATCGATACGTATATTATCTGATCCATAAGATTCATGCGCGCTTGTATTCAGCCTGTCTGAAATGTCAAATAAATCTCGTTTTTAAGCTGATTTAAATTCATCACCAAGTCTTTGTTTTATTTAAACTCAGCGACTGTTATTCCAATAGGTGAGATGGCTCACGAAAACCTTTAAAGAAGGCTGAAAAATACGACAACAGTCAAAAATTAAGTCATCTTAATTACATAGAGCGCTTAAGATAACGATAATGACTGTCGTTAAGAAAAGAAAACTAAGAAACGTTATTTACGGTCACGGGATAACGTTTCTGACGTTTTTTTGAGGTTCAAAATTTGATGCGGCAAAATTCAGCGGGTCGTTTCAAATTACTAATACTCTTAAGCTTTAAATCCGGAGGAACCGCCCGGATGCGCGTGTATATGATCATCTGGCGGACATTTTTTATATGGCAAGACGAAACAGCGTAAGTGGCAAGCTTATATTCTCGTATGTGTTGATAGTTATCCTTACTGTGATCCTGGCCGGCGGCTCAATTCACAGCATCTTTAACAACAAGCAGGTTGCCGGCTTCGCGCAGGTAACCCTTGAGGAACGTTACGGGCGTATGAGAAGAACTCTTGACAACCTCTACGCTCTTCACTCACAGATCCAGGCGCTGGCTTTAGGCACAAAAGAGGTCAGCGATGATGAGTTAAATTCAGTCGCCAGCAAACTCGCGGAATTTGAGGACGCGGCCGCCAAGATGCGTATGACCAGATATCCAAAGGTCATAGGACCAATCAAGGAAGCGGCGCTTAAATACCAGGATGTCTACAACAGCAAGGTAGAGCCCTCACTTAAGGCCGGCAAGATTGATGAGGCCAGAAAATTCTTCAATGATGAGCTCTCGCCTTTATACCTTGTTTCAAACTACAACATCTGCGTAATAAACGGATTCCAGATAAGCGTGGTTGACAACGCCGTAAAGACCATCGCCAGCAACACGCCGCTTATCATTGTCTCGGTTATCACCGCGATAGTGCTGATAATCTGCATCTCGATTGGTTACGCCATGCCGCATTCGATCAGGCTCGCGGTAAAACACGTAAATGACAACCTCAAGAGGATGGAGCAGGGGGATATCTCAAAACCTATCTTAACCCGCCGTACCGATGAGTTCGGCGAGATCTTGCGCGGACTTGAGCTTATGCGTTCGCAATGGCAGGAGATCGTCAACAGAATAAGAAGCACCAGCGCGGATGTTACTGACAATATGCAGAAGATCCACGAATCCTCAGAGCGTACCAGTGAGGACGCGCAGAGAAGCCAGGCAACATCTCTTACTGTTGCCGCGGCCTCTGATGAGATGGTATCAACCACCGCTGACATCGCCCGTAACTGTGAGAACGCGGCCAAGGCAGCCGATGAGTCAAGTAACACCACCAACGCCGGTGTGAAAGAGGTCACCGCGACCATCGAGGAGATCAAGTCTCAGGTTGAAAAGACCAAGGCTGACTCTGCGAATATTCATGCTCTGGTTGACCAGACCGAAAAGATCGGGGTGATCGTTCAAACGATTGAGGACATCGCCTCCCAGACCAACCTGCTGGCGCTGAACGCCGCCATTGAGGCGGCCCGCGCCGGCGAGGCCGGCAAGGGCTTCGCGGTGGTAGCCGACGAGGTTCGCGCTCTGGCCTCCCGCACCGGAGCGTCTACACAGCAGATCACCAAGATGGTAGGCGAGATCCAGCAGGATGCCCGAAGCGCCAATGACTCCATGGGGCAGTCGCTTGAAAACATGAACGGTCTTGCCAAACGCGCTGATTCCCTGAACAAGCTGCTCAACGAAATTATCGACGGCGTTGAGAAGGTACATGGTCAGATCACGCAGATCGCGACCGCGGCCGAGGAGCAGACTACGGCCACCTCCGAGATCTCAACCAACATGCAGAACATCACCACAAGCTGCAAGAACTTCGCCGATGAGGCCCAGCAGACTGAAAGCCAGATCAGTCAGTGCGCTGGGAAGATGACTGAGCTTAACGATATGGTCGACAGGCTTAAGGTCTGATAAAACCGCGTTACTTAAAGCCGCGCAGTATAGCGCGGTTTTTTTATAGCGTCATCTGCCAAGTCCGGTATTTTGGAAAAACTCCCTTATGATCTAAAATCTAAGTCTACAAGAAAGCACCGGCTTTGGTATCAATTATTACTACAGACGCTTTAATCCATGAAAGAGAGCACACATGCAGCCACGTCACGCGTCATACCTGTAGGTCTTACCACACCTGAACAGGCCAAGGAACTGCTTACAAAGCGCCTTACATCCTTTCTTACGCTTTGCGGAAGTACTGAGGGTGATTACCAGTTTACGGATTTCTCATCAAAGATAATCAATCTTGACGCCAGGTTCATGTGGAAGATCGAGGTTAAGGTATCAGATGAGCAGGTCGAGAACTCAGCGCGCTCAAATCTGGCTTTTGTCTCACAATCAGAGCTGGACAAAGAGACCAGGCGAACCAGAGAGCAGTTCGCCAATGACAACGCGGTCCTAAAAGGAGTCGTTGACCGTGAGAACACGGGAGGCTTTCACGCGCTCTACAAAATGCTCTCCAAGGTCAATGTGCTGGCACGCAAGGAATTATACGGTTACGCCGTCTGTCCCCGCTGTCACGGCTCACGCTCTGAGAAGTGCCGCTCGTGCAACGGTACGGGACAGGTAAAATGCCCTGACTGCAAGGGCAGAGGCACTAATTGCCCGCGCTGTCAGGGACGCGGATATTTAAACTGCCCGGAGTGTTCGGGACGCGGGGTCAATTCATGCACCAAATGTCATGGCAAGGGGCTGACCGGGGTGCGCCGTACCATAGTGCAGCAGATCACGCGCTCATGCTCAATCGGGTATCTTGACGGAGAGGGCGATAACGCGCATGAGTGCTCGGATTTATCTGAGATAGACAAGAGCGTGCTTTCGCGCGAGACCGGATTTGAGATGGTCTCAGAGCAGAGCGGCGACGGGTACTGTCTGGAGGTTTTCTCAGGACGCAACAGCTTTCATCAGATAAAAGTAAAGCTTAAGGATAACAATACCGAGTTTTTGTGCACGGCGTGCGGTGACGGCTGTGAGCTTATCTCAAGACCTTTTTTGTTTGACAATCTTTGCGTGCCGTTTTTAAAGCGGGTATCGGAAATTGTGTCTTACAAAAATCATCCTCTGTCGTATCAGCAGGTAGAGGTTTGTCAGGCCATAGCGTCAAATCAGATAATCGCCTCAACCGTACGCGGTATGGATACCATTATTACCACCGCCTATGAGGACGGATGCAAGCGCTTTGGGCTTAATTTCATGAAGCTTGCCGAGGCTGAAAGCGAGGGAATTGATCAGAGCTTTCGGATCATGCAGGCCAAGGTAAGACCGGATCTTACGCGGCGTGTGGCGATGCTCTTGCGCCAGAACGCCTCGTTCTTCGCGTCAGAGGAATTCTGCTCGGAGGTAGCCGGACGCCTGGTATCTCTGGTGCCTTTTCTTATAAGAAAAGATCCTGACCGTGGACTTATCTGGAACGCAGCTTCAATCGTAAGCTGGTTTACCACCGGTTTTATCATGTTTTTCAGACCGGTAGCGGCTATGGCGGTAGTAGTCTTTCTGCTCTCGCTGCTGATCCCGCCATTAGTTTCGCTAATAGGCACCAGAAGCATGATCTTTTACTGCGCCGCCTCGCGCCTTAAGATCACGCACCTTGGCAAGAAGATCCCGGACATGAAACCTGACGCGTTATCGACTGTAAAATACCTCTTTGTAAATACAGCTATAATCGTGATCATGCTTGCCTTTGGTAACTAAATTCTATGTCTAAGATCCTGCTTGCCTTTGATTCCTTTAAAAACTGCATGAGCGCCGTGGACGCCTGTAAGGCGGCTGAAGACGGAATAGCAAGACTTGGTTTAAAAGAGATCGGCACCGAGCTGGTACCGCTCTCAGATGGCGGCGAAGGTATTATTGACGTCCTGCAAAAATCGCCTGATTTTAAAGACTCGGAATGTTTTGAGGCTGACGCGCACGACGCTTATTTCAATCCTGTAAAAGTATCAGTCCTGCAAAAAAACAGTCTGGCGGTAATTGAGAGCGCCAGAGTGTGCGGGCTTGAGCGCGCGCAGAAGAGCGGCTTGCGTTTCATGGACGGCTCGTCCTACGGAGTAGGTGAGGTTATAAAAGTCTGTCTTTCCCGCGGAATAGAAAAGATCCTGATCTCTCTTGGCGGAAGCGCTACCAATGACGGCGGCGCCGGCATGGCTCAGGCGCTTGGAGTTGAATTTTTAAAAGCTGACGGAAGTGTTCTTAATACTCCGGTTACAGTAAAAGATCTTCCCCTGATAGCGGCGGCTGATTTTTCCAAAATCGATCCCAGGGTAAAAAAGTGCTCGTTTGAAGTCCCCTGCGATGTGGTAAATCCACTGCTGGGAGCGGCCGGCGCGACCTACGTATATGGAAAACAAAAAGGCGCCTCCCATGAGGATCTGGCCATTGCCGAACATGGCATGACCTGCTATTGCAAAGCCATGGAACGCGCTACCAGACTTACGGAGGTAAAGGATCTTCCGGGAGCCGGAGCCGCGGGCGGTCTTGGAGCGGGCTGTCTTTATACTTTAAAGGCAAAGCTGCGCTCGGGAATAGACACGGTGCTTGAGCTTACCGCCTTTGACGTGAGACTGGCCGAGGCGGCGCTTGTGATCACAGGCGAGGGGCGCTCTGATGCCCAGTCAGCTCAGGGCAAGGTGCCATCAGGAGTGATCCGTCACTGCCGTGAGCATAATGTAAAGTGTGTGGTGATAAGCGGCGCGCTTGGCGATGGATCGCCTGACCTCATTCGTCTTGGCGCTTCCGGGATCTTCTCAATCTGTGACCGTCCGATGACGCTTGAAACCTCGCTTCGTGACGCGAAGGAGCTCCTTGCCATTCAGTGCGCCAATGTCACAAGACTTATAAGTCTGTGCGGCGGCCTCAACACCAAAACCCCGCTGTGACAAAAGCATAAAAAGCCCGGGGTATCCCGGGCCTTTGAGCAAAACTTCTTTTAAAATTCCCTTACACTGAATTCCAGAATGATCTGTTTTAGAAAATCCGAGGCTACGGAGAAACATTCCTGCATTCTGCTCTCGTCAACCTCATCGCTTTGACGAAGCTCAGTGCATACCAGCAGGCCTTTTTCCTTGTTAAGCCCCATCTGCCAGGCCTTGTTTATAAGGCAGGCTGCATTCTTAACCGTAAGAAAGCCGGGAAGACCAGGCTGCATGTGATTGTCGCCGTATAGAGGATCTTCAGGATCAAGCACAGCGTTAGACAGGTGAACACAGCCTACGAACTTGCTCATGTGCTCAAGTCCGTTGTAAATGACCTCACGGTTTAACGCCGCGTGCGCCGTATCAAAACAGAAATAGATGCTCGGGAGCTCGGGCTTCAGGATCTCCATCATCTCGTAGGTGTCCTCCGAGGTGCCAAGAAGGGCTCTGCGTCCCGAGAATTTCTCAAGAGCCTCGAAGATCAGGTTCTGCTTGTGCTCTTTGGCAAATTTTGTAAGCTCGGTAAGACTTTTTATGAGCGCGCGGTAGGCATCGGACTTTTCAAGTATTCCTACATTTTTGCCGGAGACCACGCCGAAGTTGCCGCTGCCGCACTCGCAGGATTCCTCGATGAGTTTTTTGATGACATCAACTGACTTGCGTCTTACGCTCTCATCAGTGGAGTTTATGTCAAGCGCGTGCTCAGCGGCGTAAAGACCGCTCCACACGATGACGTTGCCAATACGTGATGAGGGAATTGAGAGTGCCTTCAGGATCCTCTGACGGTCTTTCTTTTTCTCAATGATCGGGAGCTCGATAGAACGGTAAAAACCGTCCTGCACAATGTGCTCAACCTTTTGGGCAAGATAAGAGCCGTCATGGTAGCGGTTATGGTACAGCTCGGCCAAATGAGCCGAGGGAATGATGTAATCACGTTTGCTTACGCTCATCAAAGCCTCCGGTGGCAAACTATCCTACAGACGCTAGATTAAACGCCAGGGATAGGCCTGGCAATGACTAAAATCCGTCTCTGCACCCGCGATCCCAAACAAAAAAGCGGATATGCTGAAAATCATTCTGAAATGGTCAAGTGAAAAACAGTGAACGGGAAATTTCGTGATCAGGATCACGTATATTGTGCGGCTATAAAAAAGGACAGATTCTGCTCTGTCCTTTAATAAGTTATCGAGATGCGGAGTAAAACCCCTGCCTTCAGGCACGGGGAGTGTCAAGAATATGAAACCTTCAGACTCTCAGAGATAGTCCTCAAAGGATTTTCTCATGGCTTCAGCCGCGGCCGCCTCATCGACACCGTTACAGCTTACCTTTATGGTATCAGCGCAACGGATGCCCATTCCCAGAAGCGCGAAGATCCCGTTTTTGAGTGACTCACTGCGGTCTCTGCAGCTGATTTTGATCTCAGACTTAAAATTGCTGGCGGCTTTAATAATCGCCCCAGCGGGACGGGCGTGAATTCCGTCGCGATCCTTGATGGTGTACTCGAACTCTATCATGATTAGCACCCTTTAAACTGGACGTTATCGTTACGATATTTCCTGCCGGATAGATAATTTTACGGTATCGATCTTACAAAAAAAATCCATTAACCAAAGCGTTATTCATATAAAACACTCCGGTAGCGGGCGAAAATCAGTTTTTTGAATCTATACGGTTGCGCAGTTTCTGACCTGCTTTGAATGTAGTCACGCGGCGCGGTGTGATCATCACCTCTTTACCGGTCTTGGGATTTCTGCCAGGGCGCGCGTTTTTCTGTTTGAGCTCAAAGTTACCAAAACCGGTGAGCTTCACCACTTCACCTTTCTCCAGAGTTTCTGAAATGGTTTCAAAAAACATGTCAACAAAGATCTGGGCGGTCGGTTTTGGCATCTGCAGTTTGGTGACAAGACGTTCGGTAATTTCAGCGCGAGTTAAAGCCATAATAAAGGGTCTCACTTTAGTAGTAATAGGCATTCACTGCTAAAACCTCTTTAAAACGCTTACTCTCAGCGCCTTTGAGGTATGTAACGTATCTGCCTGTAAAATCACATTGTTTAATATAGTACAATATTTTTATCACGCTATAGTGATCTCACGGATATTTTTGAAAATTCCTTTTTCTCATCCCGCCGCGTTATTGACCGTGGTGGGAAAATATCCAGAAATTTCAGGAGATAAACTTAATGTCTTTAAAAATCGCCGTTTATGGTTATGACACCGATCTCGGAAAGCTGGTTTTTGAAACCATGGAGGAACAGGGAGTTGAGGTTTCCGATCTCTTTCCGCTCTCACCTCTGTCCGGTGAATATGATGCGGTGACCCTTCACGGTGAGAATTACATGGTCAGGGCGGCCGATGAGTTTGACTTTTCTGACGCTGACGCGGCGATTTTTCTTACAACCCCTGACGAGAGCTCAAGACTGTGCCGCGCCGCGGCCGCCAAGGGGTGCGCGGTTATAGATGTTTCGGGACTTTATTCAGATGACGAAAAGATCCCGCTCATCATTCCTGAAATCAACCCTTATGAAATTAAAAATGTGGCACAGTCAAGAATAGTCATTCCCGCGGCCTCATCGGCAGGGATGCTCGCGCTTTGCCTGCAGCCTCTTGCCGACGCATTTGGTCTTGATAGGACAATCGCCACGGTGATGGAATCCGTGTCAGGGCAAGGCAGGCTTGGCACTGAAACGCTGGCTCACGAGACAGTCAGGCTTTTAAATGGTCTTGACGGGGATCATGAGGGATTTGACGCTCAGGTGGCGTTTAACCTTCATACCAGAATAGGCTCAGTTGAGGATAACGGATACTCAGAGCACGAGAATACCATTACAGGCCAGCTTCGCCGCGTTTTGGGCTCATCTGCCGGGGGAATTGATCTCACAGCGGTTCAGGTTCCGGTGTTTTATGGCCACACAGCGAGTGTGCATGTTGATTTAAAACAGTCCGTGAGTCCTGAGGAGTTTAAAAAAGAACTCTCTGAGTGCTCATGGCTTAAACTTTGTGATGACAAGAACATGATCACCCCGGTTACGGACGCGGTTATGGAGCGCAATGTGCTTGTAAGCAGGATAAGACGCGACGGCAGGAGCGGAAAGTCCTTCAGTTTCATCTGTATGATGGATAATACCAGACGCGGTGAAGCCGTTTCCGTGGTTGAAATTGTAAAACTGCTCGAAAAAGAGCTCAGTTAGCACGCAAATTGCATGAAAAAAGGAAAAAGCCAAGCCGCGTCAAATTAACTTCGAGCGCGGTGATTAAAATACCCATCATGCAGGACGATTTCCGAGGATCACAATGCGGGCTTTAAAGACAACGCTGTTTCTGACAGCGATGGCGTTTTCCCAGATCAGCGCCGCGGCCGATGACGGCACGTTTACTATAAATATTCAGGGACCTGACAACTCTGAGAGCCAGAGCTCCCAGACAGATCAGGCTCTGCCTGAACGTATTCAGGAAGCTCCGCTTCCATCAAACGTAAATCAGAACCGCCGTGCCAGCGCGCGGGCGGCGGCGCGCCGCGCCGCGCAGGCGCTGGGGCAGGCTCCGGCAAGGACCAGAACCGCGGTCCCTGCGGCAACGTCCGCGGCCTCATCTCAAGCGCAGTCTCAGACCCAGGCGCAAAACCAGAATAACGGCAATACCGCCGCGTCTCAAAACGCTCAGGCTATGCCTACTTCCGTAAGGGTAAACTCAGGCGAGAGCTTGTGGCAGATCGCGACCAGACTTCTGCCAGCCGACCGCTCGGTAAACGAGTTTCAGATAGCCGCATCCATTTACCGCAACAATCCTCAGGCCTTTAACAATGGCAACGCCGGCAGCATACGCGCAGGCACTCTTAAGATCCCGCCGGTATCGGAAATCGCCCGTGAGGATCCCAAGGTAGGCAGCGATCTGCTCTCACGCGGAAATATCGCGCTGCCTCCGCTTAAAAATCCCGCTCCGGCGGCAACTCCCAAGACTACTGATAGTGGTGTCATAGCCCGCTCGGAGCAGACCCCGGTATTTACGGCGACGGAAACGGCGAACCGTCAGTTCCAGGAAGAGCGCAAGGCTCAGAGGGAAAAACTTGATAGCCAGCTGGCGGCCGCGGAGGCCGTAGCGGCTGATCCTGAAGGCGCCTCTGAATCTGACAAGGCTCTCGCGCAAGGCAAAAGCCCTGACAAGACTGAGGACAATAAGGTAGCTGACACGGATAAAACCGACGCGGCGGTTTCAGCAAAGCTTGACGCCAACACTCTCAAACAGATGCTTGACGGTTCACGCGACGCGCTTGACGCCAAGTCAAAGGAAATAGACAAAAAGCTGGTGCAGGCTATTGACCGTATGACCAAGTCAAACGAGTCAACGCTAACCGCCGCCAACTCCGCCGTATCCGGGATCGCCAAACAGTACGATGGCACCATCTCATCACTGCAGCAGACCATCTCTGATCTTAAAGGACAGGTATCCAAGCTTACGCGTGACAACAACAAGATGCGTGACATGCTTCTTGCGACCGATGAGAAACTGCAAAACCTGCAGGTGCAGATGGCAAACGGCGCCACCGCGCCCGGAGACGCTTCCGCGTATCAGCGTTCGCTTATCCTGATCATCTCCGGAATTGGACTGCTCACGCTCATGCTGCTGATACTCTTTGTGTTCTTCAAGGTAAAGAGCCGCCAGCGCGGACGCACTATTGAGACTGATTTAAGTGATGAGGATGAGGATAAAGAGCCCAGCGAAGAAGACAAGCTGCTGTCAGATACCATCTCAACCTCTGAAACGGAGGCAATCGAAGGCCAGAATGATCAGCCTCAGGAAACCGCGCCTGACGTGCCCGCGGGCGCTGAAGCCGCGCCTGCTGACAACGCGTCAGCTCAGTCCGAAGGCGGAGCTGGACAGAACGCTGACAAGACCGACCAGTCTGCCGGTAAGCCTGGTGAACAGCCTGAGAACAATACTGCGCAAGAGCAGACAGGAGCTGATCAGGACGCGGCTCAGAAGGCCTGGGATGACGCTGCCATAGAGAAAGCTCAGGAGAAGGATAAAGATCCGGATCGCGATGCCATGGCGCAATGGGCAGAGGCTTTAGCCCAGCAAAACAGCGAGCAGACCAAATCAGCCGAGGTAGGCAGTTCTGAAGGCACGACCGGGGATGGCAAGGACAGTGCCAAGTCTGATGACGGGGCTGATGCCTGGGCCGCGGCGATGGCTGAGCAGAAAGCCGGCGAGAGCGGAAATGACACCGCCGAAAAACAGCCTGACGCCCAAAGCGCGCAGTCTGATGATGGCGCTGACGCCTGGGCGGCGGCGATGGCCGAGCAGAAAGCCGGCGAGAGCGGAAATGACGCTGTTGAAAAACAGACGGAAACTCCATCCTCACAGTCTGATGACGGCGCTGACGCCTGGGCGGCGGCGATGGCCGAGCAGAAAGCCGTTGAAAGCGGAAAAGACGCCGCTGAAAAACAGAAGGAAACTCCATCCTCTCAGTCTGATGACGGCGCTGACGCCTGGGCGGCGGCGATGGCTGAGCAGAAAGCCGGTGAAGAAGGTAAAACAAAGGCTGACGAGGGGATTAATAATCCTGAGGTGGCCCCTGGCGCTGATGATGGGATGAACGCCTGGAAGGAGGCGATGTCCGCGCGCTCTCCTGACACCAGTACCAGTGGTGAGGAACAGGCCATGGCCGAAGCGATGTCAAAGAGCGCGCCTGACCCAAAAGCTGAGGCACCAGAAGACAACAGCTCTTCCGGAAAATCTGGTGCCGGCCAAAACGCGACTCCGGAAGCGGAACCTCAGGCAGGTTCTGACGAGGACTTTTTTGAGAAATTCGCAGAGCAGGCGGCAGGCAAGGTATCACCAGCCTTCTCTGGCGGCGATGTAAATCCGTCATCATCTGAAAGTTCTGAAAACGCAGATCAGAATATCGAAACTGACAACGCGCAGGATGACGCGAAAGATCAGGATATGGCGGATTTTGAGGCTTTCGCCAATCAGGCCGTCGATGGTCGTGATGGCGCGCAAGCCGCTTCAGATGAGACCGATAATAGCGCCGATGAGATCGCTCCTGAGGAAAAGGTTTCTGACACAGCTCCGACAGACGCTGATGATCTCATCGCAGGAAACAGTCAGGAAACTGAGAATTCGCACAACGAGTCCACGGCTGTGTCTGACGCCGAGGACAAGGCGCGGGAGGACTTTGAGGCGTACGCCTCCAAAGCAGCGTCGGGCAATTCAGCTGAGGGCAGGTCAGAGCCTGAGACTGATGGGGAAATAAAAGAGTCAACGCAGTCCGCGATCCCCGATGATGAGCCTCAAAACGCTGTCGCTGATAATGATCAGGGTGCAGATGCGCTGTCTGAGAAGATCCTAAACTCCGTTTCTGAGCCTGTTGAGGGTGAGAGCGTTGCGGAACAATCAGCCGCTGCTGAGACAGAGCAGATATCCTCACAAAGCGTGGAAAATTCAGACGACAGCGATCAAAATCATGGTATCAATACCGCTGATGCTCACGCTAATAATGATTCTGTTGCAGATAATACTCTTCCGCAGGATCTCGGCGGTAGCAGCGCTGACGCTAATGACGCCCCCGCTGACGCGGCATCAGAATTTGCCAGAGATTTCGCCGCTGCCTCCGCCGAGGTTGAGGATGCCGGAGATGAAACCGGACAGTTCTCTCCTGATGAGATAACAGACTCAGAGCCTAAGACAGATGAGCTCGCGAAGGAAGACAGATCTGATATTTCACCTGCGGGTGATGAGACAGAGGAAGCGCGACAGGCAGACGAGACTGCCGCTCCAGATGTGAAAGAAAGCGCGCCTGGCGGAAAGATCGATACCGTGGTTGATGACGATCTGGATTTAGAGCAGCTATTAAATCAGGGTCAGAGCGCTGACGCTCAGGCAGAATCTGAGAGCAATGACAGCTCATCTTCTGCTTTAGACAAGGAAACGGATCCTGCGGATGAAGCGTCTGAAAGCGTTCAGAGCGTAAATCCGGATGCCCAAAGCGGTGAATTCGGGGAAGCTCCGGCGGAAAACGAAGATATCGCGGACACACAGGCAGCTGACGCTTCAATTTCAACTACAGACGAAAACAATCCTGACGATTTTGAGGCGAACACTCCTGAGGATAGCTCATCTGAAAGCGCAGGCGATGAACAGCAAAGCCCTGACGGCGACACGGAGATCGCTGACAGGACAGCTGATGGCGCGCAAGACTCCAGATCTGAGGCTGATGTGTCGGATAAGACTCAGAGCGTTCCTTCAGAAGAAGCGGGTGAAAATCTGACACCTGGCGATGATGTCACCACCAGAGAGGAGCCCGAAAGTGTCACTGACACCGCTTCAGGCGCCTCTGAGGCAGCTGAAGGCGCGTCTTACGAAAAAACTGCTGATTCTGATAACACCTCCTCATCAGAGCCTGAGGGCGCGGTTCTCAGGAACGTTGATGATGACAATGGCGCTGTTGACAGCGCCGGACAGGCGCCTGAGCCTCTCCCTGAAAACCAGACTGACACCGGTAAGAGCGAGCCACAGGAGGCTGAGGATCCGGGGGCTCTTAAGGCTTTTGACTGGAAGGTTCCTGACGATGAGGGCTTTGACGTAACCAATGGTCATGGCGCTGATCTCCCTAAAGAGGAGCAGGACGCGAAGTCTGAGGATGACAAGTCAATTTTAAATATGCTCGGCTCTGACACCGAGGCACCGGAACTCTCAGCCAAACCTGAAGGATCCGGGATGATGTCGGACAGTGACATCATGCGCATGGTCGATCCGTGGGATAGCGAGATCCCGGCTGAAGGCTCAGTTGAGGCCGAGAGCGCGGTAGATAAGGACTCTCAGAGCAGGAGCGGGGGAAAGGCTGATGCGGATAAGAGCGCTGAGGAATCCAACGATACCTGGAACGGCGAGATGAAGAGCGCGCCCACTCAGGAGGAGCCTGTAAGCGAGTATGACGGGCTTACTCCCAAGGAGCACCAGTACTTAAGCGATTCTTTAAATCTCGCCAGACTGTATTTTGAGACCGGAGATACTGACGAGGCCAACAAGATCATCAGCGATATCAAAAAGCGCGGAAGCGCGGATCTGAAGCAACAGGCGGAGGCGCTGCTTGGCGAGTATTCCGGATCCTGAGCGAGCCTGCGGACTTGACGGGAGTTTCTTCGTAGAACATCCGGATTTTCCCGGGATCAAGGGAAGTCCCGACGCGCTTGAGGCTTTATCGCAACTGAAAGATGAAGCGCTTGCCGCAGGCTTTGATCTCAAAGCCTGCTCTGGCTGGCGCTCGTTTTCCTATCAGGCGTCTATCGTATCAGCGAAGCTTTGCGGTAAGCGCCCGATCCTCGATGAGAATGAGCGGGTTGTGGATACCTCGGGGATGAACACCGCGTCAAAGCTCAGCGCGGCTCTGCGCTTTTCGGCACTGCCCGGGTTTTCACGTCATCATTTTGGAACTGATTTTGATATCTACGCGAAAAATCTCATACCAGAGGGCGGAAGACTCGAGCTGACATGTCGCGAATATGAGAAGGGAATGTATTTTTATGAGTTTGGCAGATGGCTTGAGGGCGCCCTTTCAAAACGCGGCTTTGTAAGACCGTTTACAGGTCGCGGCGCCATCGCCCCCGAGCCGTGGCACATTTCATACCTCTCCGAGGCCGAGCAGTGTCTTGCGGTGTTTTCCTTCACAAGAGCCATACGCGCCATAAAAGAGAGCGGTCTTGAGTGGGCGCCGGAGGCCGTGGATTACGCGAAAAAACATTTTCCGTACCTATTCTCCTGATCTCCTGAGATGAAATTCTCCTGAGATGATATTTCAGATGAAAAGGAAACGCGGTCCTCCTGCGCTAGACTTATCGGCGTTTAAACCATTGGAGCATCGTTATGTCAGATAAAATCGAAAAGGTTGTCATCATCGGTTCCGGTCCTGCCGGTTGCACCGCAGCTATATATGCCTCAAGAGCTGGTCTTGAACCTCTGCTTATCACCGGAAGCGAGCAGGGCGGCCAGCTTACGACAACTCCTGAGATCGGAAACTGGCCTGGCGAGTTTGGAAATCCGTCAGGTTTTGACCTTATGGATAAACTGCAAAAGCACGCCAAGGCTCTTGGCACCCGTTTTGTCAGCGCCGAGGTAAAAAAAGCCATATTGCGCGGCGCGATTAAAGAACTCACTTTGTCATCAGGCGAGACTATAAGATCAAGCACCGTCATCATCGCCACCGGCGCCAAGCCGCGCTATCTTGGTGTTCCGGGTGAGGAACAGTACAAGGGACACGGGGTTTCAGCCTGCGCTACCTGTGACGGATTCTTCTACCGCGGCAAGGATGTCGCGGTATTAGGCGGTGGCAGCGCGGCTTTCACCGAGGCTTTGTTTTTGTCAAACATCTGCAATAAGGTCTATCTGGTGCACCGCCGTGACGGCTTCAGAGCCGAAAAGGTGCTTGTGGACAAGCTCAAGGCGGTCGCCGCGTCTGGCAAGGCCGAGATGGTTCTGGGCGCAGTGACTGACAGGGTCAACGGCGATGGCAACGCGGTAAAGAGCCTGTCACTGCTGTTAAATGACGGAAGCAAACGTGATCTTGAGGTAAGCGGGATCTTTGTAGCTATAGGTCATGTCCCCGCGACATCGGTTTTCGCAGACGAGATTGAGACGGACGCTGAGGGCTATATCACTACAGGTCATGGCGCGGAGACCCAGACATCGGCTGAAGGCGTGTTCGCAGCCGGCGACTGCGCCGACAGGATCTACCGTCAGGCTATAACCTCGGCAGGTCAGGGCTGCAAGGCCGCGCTTGACGCCGAGCGCTATCTCTCGTGAGGCTGATTCCGCCTTATAAGAATGATGGCGTAAAATGACGCCTGTGTTTAAATTGGAGAGAACCTCCGCCTGATACGCGGAGGCTCTTTTTTAGCTTCCATTTCATCGCCTTGAATGAGCAGAGGAACAGCCTCTGCAGGAGGTCATATGCCAAAGAAACAGGCGCCAGGGCTTAAGCGCATTTTAAAAGCCGGTGTATACAGCATGAAGGGCTTTAAGGCAGGACTTGCAAATGAGGCCGCTATACGACAGGAAATGGCGCTCGCGGTAGTGCTTACAATCGTAGCTTTCTTCATCGCTACCGATCTTGTCTCGCTTTTACTGCTCATAGTATTTCCCTGGCTTACGGTGGTGGTTGAGCTCTTAAACTCCGCTGTGGAGGCCGTGGTTGACCGCATAGGCACCGAGTGGAATGAGCTTTCAGGACGGGCCAAGGATCTGGGATCTGCCGCGGTATTCGTGCTCTTGTGCTTAAATGTGCTGGTATGGGGCGCGATAGTTTTAAAACGCTTTGGTCTTATAAACTTCTGACAGCATGCGTGATCCTTCATACTGGATGGAGCTCGCGCTCGCGCAGGCAAGACACGCCATTGATCTTGGCGAGATCCCGGTAGGCGCCGTGGTGGTCGATGAGGAGCGCGACGCCGTCGTAGGCGCGGGTTGCAATATGACCCTTACTACCCATGATCCTTCGGCACACGCTGAAATGGTCGCGCTCAGGCGCACGGGTCAGGCGCTTTCAAATTACCGTCTGCCCGGACTTTCGATGTTTGTAACTCTTGAGCCGTGCCCGATGTGCGCGGGGCTTTTAATTCACTCAAGACTCAAAAGACTGGTTTTTGGAACCCCTGATCCGCGCACCGGAGCCTGCGGCAGTGTCTTTGATCTGATAGCCGATCCAAGGCACAACCATCATGTCGATGTGCAAAGCGGCGTGCTTGCTGATGAATGCTCGGAGATCCTGAAGAGCTTTTTCAGGTTAAGACGCCAGCAGATAAAAGAATTAGGGGTAAAGAGGATCGCCACGGCGCTCTCTCCATTTGAAAAAATCCGACACTCATAACCTTTAGATAATGATCGGCTTGAATTATTTCCCATGATGTCGGATCATGTAGGCTTAGAAGCTACAGTTTAAGCGGATATTCTGACATTGAGGAGCTGACTGTGAAAAGCCGCAACAGCATTCGCGCGGAGATCAATACTATTTACCGCGCCAGAGTGTTCTCCTGGATCACCGAGCATGTAAAAGACAACCATGAGATTCAGGGTTTCCCTTTCCGCATCTATCTGGGAGCGCCTACCCTCGATGAGGAAGTAGAAGCGCAGAAAGACGCGTTCATCGCCTTTTGTGATGACTGGCACAAGGAACTCGCGGCGGGGCGTGTCGATTTCCTCGAAAAGGAATACAAGGGTATTGGCAAAGTTGAAGTGCCGGTTCATCTTGTGTTCGATAATCCTGATGAGATAGTCACCTGGGCCGGGCATATAGTCGAGTATCACACCGCGTTAAAGCGCCTTGATCTGATCGCTGAAAATTATGCACCCTGCGTAAGCATTGTTTATGGCCAGATAGGATATGGCGCCTGCTGCTTCAGTTTCCGGGAAGGCTATGCCGTTTTCCGCCATAAGTCTGCTGTTGCCC
>SFGV01000077.1 GCA_004557545.1 Succinatimonas hippei | reverse complement strand
TCGGGTGCAGTAAATCAAAATACTCGCCATAAGGCGCAAATTTAACGGGATCCAGCTTTTGGGCTTTTATAGTTCTCATCCTCAATCTCCTTATGTTTATGTTGGTAGCAGATGCCGGCGCAAACATTCTTAAACGTTCGTGACCATGAGATCGGCATCTGAGTACCTGTATGGTTCTTATGTTTGCAAGGTATACCTTTTTTTATGACAGAGATGGAGATCTGTGTCATAAAAACATCGGTTTAACAGCTAATAAATTAAATAAACTGCCTGTTTGATTTCAGAACAAAATCCTTTACTGACAAAACCGCATTGAAAAATAAAGTATCCGCTCATATTTTCTTCCACAGAAAACATGACTAACATCAAACTTCCAATTCTTTCCATTTTAAAAATTTGCTATGGATAACAATTCTTAAAAGATCAGTTCAACCATACAAGGCTAAGGCGTAATGATCGAAACATCTTCTAACTTTGGAGGGATACCAATGAAAAGAAATCTGTTCTTAAGCGCTTTAGCCTTCGGCTATACGTCACAGTGCCGGTGTCATGGAAGGAGCAAAGGAAAACGGCATGAAAGGTGTTTATTCAGCCGCTCCTACAGCTGATGAGGCACAGCAGGTTCGTATCATCGAGGACTACATCGCCAAAGGCGTTAATGCCCTGCTCGTAGTTCCTAATAACGCCAAATCACTTGAGCCTTCATTCAAGAAAGCCCGTGAGAAAGGTATCGCCGTTGTCACTCAGGAGTCACCTGATCAGGTAAACGCCGACTTTGACGTTGAAATGCTCGACAACACCAAATTTGGTGAGCTGATGATGGACGAGCTTAACAAATACTCAAAAGGCAAGGCTGGCACCTACGCTATCTATGTAGGCTCACTTACAGTTCCTGCTCATAACAAATGGGCTGACGCCGCCATCAACAGGCAGAAAGAAAAATATCCTCAGTTAAAGTTCATCAACAAGTACCCGGTATCAGAGGATCGTAACGCGTCCCGTCAGACCGCGCTTGATCTGCTAAAGACCTACCCTGATCTCGTCGGCATCATCTGCATGGGTTCCGAAGGCGCTCCTGGTGTAGCCAAGGCGCTTAAGGAAAAGAAGCTTAAGAACAAGATAGTTGTTCTTGGTGTTACCACTCCTAATGTCGGCAGAAAAGACATCAAGGCAGGCTACATGACAGAAGGTCTGCTCTGGGATCCCGCTCAGGCTGCCCGCGTACAGGCTTATATCGCCAAGGTCATTCTTGACGGGCACAGAGATGACATCAAACCGGGCTTTGAGGTTCCAAACTTCGGCAAGCCAGAGATCAAGGGCAATACTCTGATCTTTGACCAGCCTTTGCAGGTAACCATCGACAATGTCGACAAACTTGATTTCTAAGCTTTAACAAAAATATATAAGGGCAGGATGCCGCCAGGTCAGAGCCCGGCGGCATTTTTTATAAGGAAACCCCATGCTACTAAAAGCTTCACAGATTACAAAAAAATATGGAGGCGTCACCGCGCTTGATCATATCGACTTTGACATGGTTAGCGGTGAAATTCACGGTCTTGCCGGCGTAAACGGTTGCGGTAAATCCACTCTCATGAAGATCATTGCCGGAGCCGAGCATCAGACCTCAGGCAAGATCTATATCGATGATGAGGAGAAGCCGTTTTATACCCCGTCTCAGGCCATGAAATACGGGATTGGCATCATCTATCAGGATCTCTCTTTATTCCCAAATCTCAGCGTTTTTGAGAATATCTATTTAAGCCGTGTCATCGCGTCCGGGAGTAAAACCGTACGCAGTTCCAAGTACCGCGAAGGCATAAAGAAGATCATAGCTGATCTTGGGATAGAGCTGGATCTTGACGCGGGGCTTGATGAGCTGCCGATCGCGAAACAGCAGCTAGTTGCCATCATAAGAGCGCTATTTAACAAAAGCAGGCTTATCATCCTTGATGAGCCAACCACCGCGCTCACAACCCAGGAGATCATCCACCTTTTTGGGATCTTAAATACCCTGAAATCAAAAGGCGTCTCTTTTATATTTATCACTCACAAACTCACAGAGTTAAAAGAAGTCTGTGACCGTGTCACAGTATTCAAAGACGGTCATCTTATCGGAACCTACAAAAACGATGACACTCTTTCCATTGGCGCCATTGAGAAGGCAATGCTTGGAAAAGAGATCACCTACAAAAAATACCCTTCATACTCTGATAAAGATCAGGTACTGCTGGAGGTTGATCACCTCTCTAAGAAGAACAACTTCAAAGACATCAGTCTCACGTTGCATAAAGGCGAGGTGCTTGGTATAGCAGGACAGCTGGGATCTGGCAGAACCGAGCTTGCCAAAGCCCTCTTCGGATCAGAACCAGCCGACAGCGGCAGTGTGAGTATTGATGGTCAGAAGGCAGACTGCTCATCGATCAGATCCGCCGTTGACGCCGGAATAGCCTATGTACCTGAGGATCGACTCGCCTTAGGTCTGGTGCTCGCGCAGTCAATCCGCCGCAACGCCACCATCTGTTCTTTAAAGTCACTCTCTGGTTTTCTTGGGATACTGAATCTTAAGAAATACAAGGCTCTCGCGTTAAGACTTTTGGATGAATTAAAAGTCAAATACGGGCTTGTCTCCCAGCCTATTTCCTCACTCTCTGGCGGAAACCAGCAAAAGGTAGTGATTGCCAAGTGGCTTGCCATCAATCCTAAGATCCTGATCCTCGACAGTCCTACCGTCGGTATCGACGTCGGCGCCAAGAGCGGGATCTACGACACCGTACATGAAAAAGCCAAAGAAGGAATGGGCTTTGTCTTCATATCAGATGAGCTCCCTGAGCTTTTGTCAAACTGCGACCGCATCGCCGTGATGTCTCACGGGCGTATCAGCGCTGTATGCGAAACCTCGGATCTTACCGAGGAAAAACTGCAGCAGATCATCGCAAGGTAAGGGAGGATACTGACAATGCTTTTAAAATTCGTTAAATCAAGAGAGTTCTTCCTGTTTGTGTTCATAGTGATCTTTTCGCTGGCGATCACCACGGTAAACCCGAACTTTCTTACGCTTGAGAACTTTGCTGATCTGCTAAAGTCCTTCACGGTTCTTGGGATCTTCTCACTGGGAGTTTTAATTGTTCTGCTCTCAGGAGGCTTTGATCTGTCATTTACAGCGATAGCTCAGGTCGCGCAGTACGTTGTGGTCTACTTCTTTGTAGAGTATGAGGTAGACAATGTGGTTTTCGCGATAATCGCGACCATGGTAATAGGCGCCCTGCTGGGGCTGGTCAACGGCGTGATCATCTACTACTACCATATAACCGCAATCATTGTGACCATAGCCACCAACAGCATCTACATAGGTTTTCTTTATGTAGTCACCGCGGGTGATCTGCTCTATGACATACCTGAGAGCTTCTCATTCCTCTCAGACACCAAGATCTTCCCGCAGCTCAACGCCTCGGGAGCCGAGGTTGGGATCTGCGTTGGCACTGCTTTCTGGTTTGCCTTGTGCGTGATAGTCCATCTCTTTATAAAACACACGGTTTTAGGCCGCAGTATCGTCGCCATCGGCGGCAATCAGCTCTCGGCAAGCCGTGTCGGTTTTAATATCTGCCGCACTACACTGTTTATCTATACCTTCGTAGGCGCGATGGCAGGCTTTGCAAGTCTCATCCAATGCGCGGTCTTCCAGTCGGTGGTGCCAAACTCAATGGTAGGCCATGAGATGGAAGTTATCGCGGCGGTAGTCTTAGGCGGCGCGTCCGTTACCGGAGGACGCGGTACCGTACTTGGAACCTTCCTGGGCGTACTGCTCTTTGCCGTACTTAGCAACGGACTTACGCTTATGAAGATCTCCCCTTTCTTCTATCAGATCTTCACGGGAGTGGTGATCCTGCTTTCGGTCACGGTAAACGCCCTGCAGGATCTGCACCGCAAGCACTCTCAGGTGCGAGTCCAGGTAAAGGAGGACTGAAATGAACGAACACGTAAAACATCACTCCGTTCCGCGTCTTATCACTGAGAACCTGGTGATCCTGATTTTAATGGTCGCGGTATACCTGCTGATGTGGGCGCTCAACGGCAGTTCCTTCATCTCGCCTAACAACACCTCCTCGATGGCCTATCAGTTGCCTATTCTGGGACTATTGTCACTAGGCATGATGGTCGCGATGCTCTCAGGTGGTATCAACCTGTCGATCATCGCCACGGCCAACTTCAACGGGATCATGATCGCTATCCTGATCAAAGCTATAGCCGGTGATAATATGACCATAGCCTCAGGAGGAGTTGTGTTGCTGTGCATCATCGGAGCATTTATCTGCTCGATGATAGTAGGCATCATCAATGGCCTTTTCATATCGATTTTAAAGATCCCTGACATTCTGGTGACTTTGGGTACCATGAGTATCGTTGGCGGAATGAATGTCTGGCTTACCGAAGGCTATACCATCTCTGACTTCCCGCAATCAGTGCTCGCTCTTGGCAACAGCACCATCTTCGGAGTTCCGAGCGCGCTTTTGATCTTCATCATTGGAGCGTCGGTCGCGAGCTTTATCTTAAACCGCACATCGTTTGGTCATGAGCTCTACATGATGGGTTCGAACCAGCAGGCTACACGCTACTCAAATGTAAGCCTTGTGAAGGTCACGGTTCAGCAGTACATGCTCTCATCGTTCTTCGCGGTGCTGACTTCGCTTGTAATGATAGGACAGCTCAACTCGGTCAAGGCTGACTACGCCTCATCCTACCTGCTCGTCTCGATCCTCGCGGGCTTCCTCGGCAACGTCAATCCTTTCGGAGGATTTGGCAAGGTCGCCGGTACTGTCATCGCGGTGATCATATTGCAGTTCATTTCATCAGGGTTAAACCTCATGGGAGTCGACTCTTTCCTTATTACCGCCATGTGGGGACTTATCATCATCGTGGTGGTGATCGTCAAAGGAGCCGTTCCAAAGATAAAAAAGGCGCGGCTTGAGAAGAAAAGCTCGTAAAAATTTACAGATAAGAGATACCCGTCTTGCGGGTGTCTTTTGAGAATTCAGAAAACTTGCTAAGGAGTTAATTATGCAACGTTTAGTAAACGATCCTAAGAACTACGTCGATGAAATGCTCGACGGTCTTTACGCGGCATCCCCTGACAAGGTCACCTTTGTTGACGGCGACAAACGTTGCCTGGTCAGCAAATACAAGAAAAAAGGCAAGGTTGGACTGGCAACGGGTGGCGGCTCTGGTCATCTTCCGCTCTTTTTAGGTTACGTCGGCAAAGGCATGCTTGACGGATGCTCCGTAGGCGGTGTCTTCCAGTCACCAAGCCCTGATCAGATGATGAATGTCACAAGAGAGATAAATCAGGGCGCCGGCGTTCTCTATATCTATGGCAACTACGGCGGCGATATCATGAACTTTGATATGGCAAAGGACATGGCCGAGATGGAGGATATTGAGGTCCGTCAGCTGGCCGCTGGCGATGACGTTCTGTCAGCACCAAAGGACAACGCGGGCAAACGCCGCGGTGTCGCAGGCATCTTCTACGTCTTCAAGATAGCCGGCGCCGCCGCCGAGTCCATGCTCTCGCTTGATGAGGTCGAGCGCCTGGCCCATAAGGCTGCCGATAACGTACGCACCTGCGGCATGGCCCTTTCCCCCTGCATCATCCCTGAAAAAGGCAAAGCCAATTTCTCGCTTCCCGACGGCAAGATGGAGATCGGTATGGGTATTCACGGCGAGCCTGGCATCAAGCTTGAAGATCTCAAGACCAGCGATGAGATCGTCGAGCAGATGATGGATCCTATATTAAAGGATCTGCCATATGTCAAAGGCGATGAGGTATCGGTGCTTATAAACGGTCTTGGCGCCACCCCGCGTGAGGAACTCTACATCGTCTACCGCAAGGTAGATCAGATCTTAAAGGCTCAGGGGATCAAGGTCTTTAACGTCTATGTTGGTGAATTCGCGACCTCAATGGATATGGCCGGTATGTCGATATCACTCTTAAAGCTTGATGATGAGCTTAAGAAATACCTGAAGATGCCTTTTGAGACTCCGTTCCTTTCACAAAACCAGCTGTAAGGTGGTCAATATGGCTTTTGATTTTGATATTGAGAAACTCCGCAAGTTCATTAAGACCTGCTCCAACCTTATGGAAGAGAACAAGCAGTACTTAATCGATCTGGATTCAGCTTTAGGTGATGGCGATCTTGGTCTTACCATGACCGCCGGATTTGCCGAGGCGTCAGCCTTTGCTGACAACTCAAAGGAAACCGACATCGGCAAGCTTACTGCTCAGGCCGGCATGGCAATGTCACGCAAAGTACCCTCAACCATGGGTACTCTGGTCGCGAGCGGCTTTATGGGCGCAGGCAAGGCTGTAAAAGGCAAAACCGAGCTTACAGACGCTGATCTCGCCTCATTCATTACAGGTTTTACCGATGGCGTAAAACACCGCGGCAAGGCCAGTGAAGGTGACAGAACCATAGTTGACGCTTTAGGCCCCGGTGCAAAGGCTTTTGCTGACGCTGTCGCATCCGGCAAAAGCGCTGCTGACGCGGCGAAGGATGCCGACAAAGCCGCGGCTGAGGGACGTGACGCCACTGTCAACATGAAGCCCAAGTTTGGCCGCGCCGTGTATTACGGCGATCAGGTACTAGGCAAGGTCGATCAGGGCGCTGTGGTAGGTAGTCTTATCTTCAAGGCTCTTGATACCACACTAAACTAAACTGACCTGGTAATGTCTGAAAGGCCGGCTGTATGGCCGGCTTTTTACTTGTGTAAAACACAATTCATTTATTTGCAAATAAGGTTTGGGGACATGGAGCAGACACAGTATAAAAAGGATTTTGTAAATCTGTATAAGACCGTGTTGCAGGAACATGAAAAGGTCTTTGAAAAAGAAGATATTGTAGGTTTAATAAGGCTTACTGAAGCGGTAGCTAAAGCAGATAAGATCTTTGTCATGGGAGTTGGCCGTGAAGGACTTGCCGCGAAATCCTTTGCCATGCGGCTTATGCACCTGGGGAAAGACACTCATTACATCTGGGAAGATACCTGCCCCGGGATGGGCAGAGGAGATCTCTTCATTGTGGTTAACGGCTGCGGAACAATCAGTCACATCAATACGGTAACAGAGAATGCCAGAAATACCGGAGCTAAAGTATTTGTCATCACGGGACAGAGGGATTCTGAGGCAGTAAGACTCGCCGATGACTATCTCTTTATACCTGCCGCAGTATTTAAAGGCACTGATAATGAGTGTGTTCCTTCAAAGCAACCAATGGGAAATCTTTTTGAGCAGCATCTTTTTATGCTCTCAGATCTCGCGGTGATGCTAATGGAAAAGACACTTGGAAGTGATCCAAAGAAGATGGAAAAAAGGCACCGGAATATTGAATAGACATTATTAGGTGGTTTCCAGTTTTCTCTTAATACCCCGGGGGTCTGTCCGGGGTATCCATGACATGTCAAAGCTCACATGAATAGACTGATCTTTGCTCACCTGAGTTGTCATGATCCTAAAATTTACCAGGTAAACCTATTCAGATGTTCCAGAAGTTTGCTTCCATCCAAGTATCCACACGCCATCTAACTGATGATCAGAATAAAATTACGGAAAAATTTGAGCTTTTTTGTGATTCAAAAGCTTAGCTCCCGGATTTATTCATACATTTCCATCTGATCAGAACTATTATTAGGACAGATGGTATTTGTTCGAAGATCTTAAGTTCCGGCGTAAACCGCTAAAGCATAAAGAGACTTCCAATGGGCTTTTTCATCGTGTGTTTTTTATTTGTCTTTTTTATCGTGGTAGCGGACGTTCTGCTGGCTTTCGATTCAATACGACAACCGACAGGCAGATCTCCTGAAAGCGGGCGCCAGACGGAACACGAGCATGATACAGATATTTTTAAAGATGCTGACAGCGGCGCCGTCACCAATATTTCTGACAATAAGCTCCTGACTGACGATGACTACCCTGTTTTAAGAAAAGATAGATCAATACACTTATTTTCAAGTTTTCATCACGATACGTCAGTCGATGAATATACAAATCCTTTATTCAGCTATCTTCCTTACAACATCTTTCATCATAGCTATATGACAGGATCTTCCACCAGCACATTCACCGGGGATATGCTTCACAATGACAGCCTCGCCACCTCTCCAGGCTTAATGACAGATAGTTCAAATAATGACATGAACTACGGATCCTCATCCTCAGGGATTGAAGACACGCTGAACAACAATACCAGCATCTATAGCGACAATAACGATATGTTCGAGAACAACGCAGATTTGTTCAGCGACACATCTGCCCCATTTAACAGTAGCAATGACATTTACGGCAGTTCGCCCGATCTGTTCGACAGCGGCACCAGTATCTGCGATAGCACTTCTGATCTGTTTGACAACAGCTTCGACTCATTTAACAACAACGATGACTTGTTCTCCTGATGACCAGGCTGGCACCTTAGAAGCCGCGCGTTTAT
Organism: Succinatimonas hippei; assembly: GCA_004557545.1. Classification (GTDB taxonomy): domain Bacteria; phylum Pseudomonadota; class Gammaproteobacteria; order Enterobacterales; family Succinivibrionaceae; genus Succinivibrio; species Succinivibrio hippei_A. The sequence continues at coordinate 295 of SFGV01000077.1, read as the reverse complement.
CCAAATCAGGTTTGTGTCAAATTCCAATATACCCGCGATTTTCTGTGGCTCTCAGCCAGTACAACCGCATGATCTGATGATCAGATCCATTTGTACCGCGCCTGAGATCCACTTGTTCTGACAAAAGATCCACTAGATTCATGGATCCTCCGGCGCGACCAGACAATAAGTGGATCCCGGACACATAACTAATGGATCAGATAACAAAATGTTTATGAGGTCAGAAGAATATTTACTATAAACGTCAGAAAAATAACCAGAAATGGTCCGCTCAGTCTTAATACTGTAGTAATAA